>NZ_JAFLRJ010000323.1 GCF_017315755.1 Streptomyces beijiangensis | reverse complement strand
CGACCCACTCCGTCAGCCAGTCGAGGAAGTCCTCGGGGGCGAGGGCCGGGGTGAAGTACGCCTCCAGACAGTCCAGGACGGTGAAGAGCGGCGCCAGGACGGTGTCCAGACCGGCGACGAAACGCATGGCGAAGTCGTCGTCGGCGTACACGGCGGGCAGTTGCTCGCCGAGCGGGTGGGCGGAGAGGAGGCCGGGAACCGTGCCGCGTTGTGAGGTGCCGGTCATCGTGCCTCGATCACGCGGACGCGATGGTCGAAGGGGAACAGCAGGGCGGACGGGGAGAGTTCGATGCGGTCCGTGGACTCGCCCCGGCGTCCGGTGAGCGGGTCGGCGGGGTGCAGCAGCACCTCGTCGACGAGCTCCACGCCCGGTACGCGCTGCAGCGCGGCGAAGATCTCACCGGCGCGCAGCGGACGGCCGAAGGGCCAGCCGTCGCCGTGCGCGCCGCCCGTCAGCGGGTCGAGGTAGGCGTAGAGCGCGTCCAGCGCCTCGGCCTGGACCTTCTCGGCCTGGGCGGCGCGGAAGGCGTGCAGGGTCGCGACGACCGTGACGCCCTGGTAGTACGGCGGCCCGACGGCCAGCCGGGTGCCCAGCGGGCGGCGCTCGTCGAGAAACGTCGTGACCCGGGCCAGCAACTCCTCGCCGGGCACCAGCTGTTCGAAGCGGATACGGCCGCCCCGGTCGGGTACGGCCTGCGGGACGACCAGCACCCGTACTGCATTCTCGCCGGTCCCGCCCTGCTCGGCCGCGTCCGCCGCGAGACAGGCGATCCGGGCGGTCTCGGGCGCGGCCCTGCGGGCCAGCTCCTCGTAGTCCCGTGCGGTGACCGCGCGTTCCTGGGCGCGGAGCGTGATCGGGGCGCGCGTCTTGGCCTCCTCGACGCTCTCGCCGTCGACGCCGCCGCGCGCCGCCTCCCGGTTCTCGACACGCGAGATGTACGGGATGGAGCTGCGCAGCACCTGGATCATGCCCCGGGCCACATTGCCGCCGCGCCCGCCGCCGGTGCCGTAGAGCACCGCCCGGATCGCGGCGCCCTTGCCGGGCACCGCCCCGAACTGCCGCAGGGTGCCGTCCTGTTGGCGTACGGCAGGACCGAAAGCGATCTCGCCCGTCGCCGCGTCGAGGGTGAAGTGACGGCTCTGCGGCCCGGACGAGGCGAAGTCGGAGACCGCCTCCCACGCCTCCCAGCCCTCGCCGACCGAGACCTCCAGTTGCAGCGCGGGGGTGGCGACGACCGGGGAGTGGGCCAGCAGCAGCCGCTGCCCCGGCACGCCCTGGGAGTCGCCGAGGGACTCGTCCCGTACGGAATCGGCGTGCGCGGCCGCGGTCGTACCGCCGATGGTGAACGCGGAGGCGCCGCGCACGGTGGGCGAGGCGCTGTAGAACGGCTGGCCCTGTACGGCCTCCACCACCCGGCAGCGCAGCCAGCCCGCGTCGGTGCGCCCCATCCGGGAGACGGCGTGCCCGGCCGGGATGTGCAGGACGGACTCGCCGGGGCGGTTGAGCCCGCCCGTGGAGTCCTCGGCCACCTCGCACTCCGTCCAGCCGTCGGCGGTCCACGCCTCCCACACCAGGGGCGGCTGGCGCGGGTCGACACCGACACCGTCCACCTGGCTCTCCAGGCGCAGTACGGCCGCGCAGTGCGGCACCGCGGCGCTGAGCCCGAAGTACAGGGTGTCGCCGGGGAGCGGAGCAGCGGAGAAAGCGGGGACGTCGTTGCCGGCGAAGATGTCCTGCGAGCGGTCCTCCGGCGCGGAGTTGGCAGGCTGGCGCAGTACGGCGACGAGCTCGCAGGGGATGACGGTCAGCGGGTCGGTGGTGGCGAAGACGACCGCCTCCTCCGTCTCCGTACGCCCGGTGGCGACCTCCGTACCGGTCGGGAGGATCACCGGCTCGGGCTGCGGGGCCGAGAGCCAGAACGTGATGTCCGCGCGGGCGGCGGCCGGCGGGAAGAGCGTGATGCCGAGCAGGTCGAGGAAGGCCAGCTGGTTCTTCTCCGGCACCCGGTTGAGGCGGTAGACCAGCTGGTCGGCCATGTGCGCGACGGCCTCGATGAGGGTGACACCGGGGTCGGAGACGTTGTGGTCGCTCCACTCGGGGCAGCGCTGCTGGACATAGCGCTTGGCGTCGTCGACGAACTGCTGAAAGCGGCGGTCGTCGAGATGGGGTGCGGGGAGTGCCATCACAGGTCGCTTTCGGTATCCGCCGGACCGGCCTCGGCCTCGGACGGGATGACGTAGAAGGGGAAGACGAGGTTGCGGGGGTTGTTGGTCCCGCGCACCGAGTAGCGGACGTCGATGAACAGCACGGTCGGCTCGTCGGGAGCCGGGGTCACGGTCACTTCCTCGACCTCGATACGGGGCTCCCAGCGGTCCAGCGAGGTGCGGACCTCGTGCCGGATGCGCCCGGCGGTCGCGTCGTTGACCGGCGCGAAGACCAAGTCATGGACCGCGCAGCCGAATTCGGGCCGCATGGGCCGCTCGCCCGGCGCGGTCGCCAGGACCAGGCGCATCGACTCCTCGATCTCCCGGTCGCGCCGGGCCAGCGCGATGGAGCCGCCCGGGTCGGTGCGCATCGGGAAGGACCAGCCGGCCCCGACGAAGTGCTCGCTCATATGCGTGTCTCTCCTCTGCGGGTCTGCGGGGCCACGGCTAGAAGGGGATGCCGTTGCGGAGTACGGCGGGGGCGACGAGCAGGACGGTCGCCGCCGAGGTGACCGTCACGGGCCCGGCCGCCTTGATCCCGGCCGTGCCGACCGCGTTGATCTGCGCGGTGCCGGCGGCGCTGAGCGACAGAGCGCCCCCGGCGTTGACCGACGCCTCGCCGCCCGCCTGCACCCCGAACTTCGCGCCCGCCTTGATGTTGACGCCGAGGCCCGCGGTCAGATTCAGCTGGCCCACCGCCTTGAGCGAGAGGTTGCCGCCCGATTCGATGTCGACCTTGCGCGCACCGCTGATCGTCACGTCGCCCTTGCTGTCGATCGTGAGGGTGGTGCGGGCCTCGTTGAGCTGTACGGTCAGCCGCCCGTTTCCGGTGGTCAGCAGGATGCCGCTGTTGCGGCGGGTGCCCGCGCCGTCCTCGATGAGCTCGACGGTGTGCCCGCTGCGGGCCGTCAGCGCACGGTAGTTGACCTTGCCGCTGGTCGGGTCGACGGACGGGATGCCGTTGGGTTCACGGGTGGGTTTGTCGATGCCGTTGTAGAGGCCCGCGAGGACGTACGGATGCTCCAGCGACCCCCGGTCGAAGGCGCACAGCACCTCGTCGTTGACGTCGGGCAGGATCAGCCCGCCGCCCTTGGTGCCGCCGAGCTGGGCGATACGGCACCAGTCGCTCTCGTACGTCTCGGAGAGCCAGGGGAAGCGGAGGCGGACCCGGCCCAGCCTGCGCGGGTCCTTGGTGTTGGTGACCAGGGCGATGGCGACGCCCGGCATGGGCGGCGCGCTGTCCTGGCCGCCCGATGCGAGCCCGTACAGGGAACGGAACTGCCGGCCCGAGACGGTCAGCCAGGTGGTGAACTGCTCGCCGGATGCGAAGACATGGCGTACTCCGGTGGCCGTGTACTTGCCGTCGAAGGGCATCCCGGCGTTCTTGACGGCGACCGGCTTCCCCGGGAGGAGAGCGGGGTTCCCGGTGACGGCCACCTCCAGCTCCGCGAACGACCCGGTGACGTCGTCGGCGAGCGCCTTCGCCGCGTGCGTGACCTCCGAGAGGGTGGTGTACGGGGTCTGCGTCTCGGTCAGCTCCGCCTTCCCGAAGGGGGCCGCCAGCTTGGCCGGGGTGGTGCCGGCGACGATGTCCGGGCTGGCGACGGCGGGGCGGGGAGCGGCGAGTTGCTGGCGGGTGCGCATGTCCCAGCCGCGTACGGAGACCTTGTTGACCTGCCCGGCCGCGGTCACCGTGGCCCGGCTGTGCAGGTTGTTGTGGCCGAAGTCCAGGACGTACGGGGACTGCACGGCCGACGTGCCGCCGGAGGGCGCGGAGGAGGCGGACGGCAGGGCGGCGAATTCGAGCTTGCCCTTGTTGTCGAAGGAGAGCCGGACGTCGTTCTGCGCCGCGAGGCGCGCGAGGAAGTCCCAGTCGGTGGTGTTGGGCTGGGTGGCCAGGTCGTACACGGTGGGTGTGGAGTCGACCTTGCCGAGGCTGAGTTTGTTGAGCCCGGCGAGCTTGCGCACGATGTCGGACGCGGTCATGTTCGGGTACCCGGCGACCCGTCGGTTGCGGAGCAGCCGGTGGCCCGGGTCGTAGCCGCGTACGACCAGATGACGCCCGGTGGCCGGATCGGCGTCGACCTCCAGCGCGGTGATCTCCCCGGTCAGCAGCGGATCGCCCCTGCGGCCGTCGGTGAACGGCGAGAGCACCGCCTTGGCACCCACCTTGACCTGCGGGTACTTGGCCGTGACCCGGCCGTTGTTGTCGCTGAACGTCAGCTGGAAGGCGGAGGGGACGTTGACGCTGGAGTCGACCCAGCCTTCCACGAGGAGGACGGCGAGGTCGTCGGGGAGGACCGCTCCGCCCAGCTCGACGTGGAGCACCGTGGTGAAGGTTTTCTCGCTCATACGGTGGTCTCCGTCGAAGAAGGCAGCAGAAGTTCGGTGCCGGGGCGCAGCCGCATGGGGTCGTCGATGGCGTTCGCCTCGGCGATGACGCGCCAGCGGGTGGCGTCGCCGTACTCGCGCCAGGCGAGCGAGGCGAGCGTGTCCCCGGCGACCGTGCGGTGGACGCGGCGGGCGGAGAGTGCGCCCGAGGTCGGGTTCTGGCCCTTGGTCTTGGTCGCGATCTCGGTGAGGGCCAGCGAGCAACTCGCCCGTAGGGGTGTGCCGTTGGGGCTGAAAAGGGTGTAGGTGACCTGCACGCTCGTCACGTACGCCACGAACTCGACCGTGCTGAACGAGCCCCAGGAGAACTTCACCCACGGCGGCGAAGGCGCCTTGGAGGTGACGGACTGCTCGGTCACCTCGCAGCAGGACAGCAGGAGTTCGACCTGCTTCTGGACGGTGTTGGAGCTCGGCGTCCCCGAGGCGTCGAGGAACACCTCCAGCTGGAGCGCGGCGGGCTGGGCGCCGGTGAACTTCGGCGGGGCGCCGCGGGTGTACGCCACGGCGGGCGCGGTGTGCCAGCTCGCGGACCGGCCGAGCTGCACCTGCGAGGGGTTGAACTGGAACTTCACCTCGCCGATCGTCCCGCCCATGCCCCCGCCCAGATCGGTGGGCGGCTGATGGATGGAGAGCGAGGCCCGGGAGAGGCCTGCGGCCTTCCCGCCGGAGGGGGCGGGCATCTCAGGCACCCCCGGCGTCGGTGAAACCGTGGTGGGTGATCTCCAGGACCTCGGTGGCCACGGCCGGGTTCGACGGGTCGAGGGTGGGCCCCTGCCAGCGCACCGGCAGCACCTCGATGAGCCCCCACTGGGCCACGATCGAACCGTCGGCGCGCAGGGCGGCGATCTGGGCGGTGGGCCGGGTGATGCCGGTGGCGAGGGAGGAGATCCACGCGGCGACCTTGGAGGTCTCGGGGGTGAGCGGGCGGGTGAGGCGGATGGTGGAGAAGGAGACCCGGGTGGGCAGTTGCCACACGAACCCGTTGTTGCCGCCCTCCTGGTGCTGCTCGATCTCGACCTCGGACGCGAGACCGTCGCAGCCGTTGAACGTGCCGAGGCTCTGGCCGTCGATGGTCAGCTTGAAGAAGACGGTGGTGCCGGGGTCAAGGGTGGTGGGCATGGTTTCCGGGTCTCTCTTGGTCTCTCTTGGATCGGTTGCTCAGCGGTCGCGGAGGCGGCCGATGCGTTCGCGGTCGCCGCGGAGTTCGGCGCGCAGGAGGCGGGACAGCGGGGCGATCAACCGTCGGGCCAGGGCGTCGAGTTCGGCGGCGGGCTGCTCCGTTGCGACGGGGTTCGGTGAGTCCGTTGGCGCGGAGGTGCGCTGCAGGGGCTGCTGGCGCGGCACGGAGCGCGAGGCGGCCGGGGTCGGGGGTGGTGGCGGCGCGGCTCTGGTC
>NZ_JAFLRJ010000322.1 GCF_017315755.1 Streptomyces beijiangensis | reverse complement strand
CGCCGACCTCCTCCTTGAGAGCCCGCTCGACTCCCGGCTCCTCTCCCAGGCGGCCCGGCTCCTCGCCCGTATGACGAGCCCCCACGATTACCGGGCGAAGATCCTCGACTACGCCGACGCCGTCCCCGCCTATCAGGCCGTCGTCGCCCACGCCTCCCAACTCGCCTCGTCCCTCGACGACTTCGCCGCTCTTCTCTCCCTCGCCCTCGACCTGCACAGCGGACCGAGCACCCTCCTCGACTGGGAACCCGGCCGACGCGAGGCGCTGCTGGACACTCTGGATTCCGTACTGGGCGCGCCCGCATGGTCGGCCGTCGCCGAGGCCTCCCCCGCCGACCCGGTGGCCCTCCGCCGAACGCGCTGGATCCGCCGGACGGCCCGGCAGCCGTTCCACCACCGCACGCCGGCCCCCGGCCTCCGCATCGAGGTGGCCGTGAGCGACCCGGTCGATCCCAGCACCGTGGAGACGCGCATTCTGATCGACGGCCGCCCCCTGGTCGCGGAGTTCTTCGGCCTGGGGCCCGCCGCACCGCCCGAGCGCCTGCTCGACACCGGCGCCCTGCACGCCACAACGGAACCCCACGAGGTCGAACTCGCCGAGGCCTACTGCACCGAGGGCTGCTGTGGCGCGCTCTACGTCACGATCCGCCGCGACGGAAGCGACGTCGTCTGGAGCGATTGGCGGCTCTCGAACACCCCCGCCTCCCGCCAACAGCCCCCGCCCGCCTACCGGTTCGACGCGACGGCGTACGACGCCGAGATCACCCGCGCCGAGAACGACGAGGCCTGGTCCTGGCCGGCCCGCACCACAGCCCGTCTGATCACCGCTGGCCTGCGCGAACAACCGGACCTCCTCACCCGGTGGGACGCCCAACGCGGCTGGACGGGAACAGACTTCGCCGACCCGGACGCGATCGCGATCTCCTTCACGTACTGGCCCGGCCTGTCCTCCGGCGAGAAGGACAAGGACGGCACGCATCTCCAGTTCATCTGGACGCTCCCCGACGACAACACTCCGCCCGAGACCCGGGCGGCAGCCGCCCTGCGGCGCCTGGCCACGACGGACCCGAAGACGTACGCGGATGTCCGGGGCGGCAGCCGCGAGCACGCCGCGGCGCTCGGATACCCCTGGCCGGAGGGGTAGAACGCCCGAAACCGCCTATGCCCAGGCCGGCGTCCACGTCCCGCCCTCAGTACTCCCCGACCGCCCGGCGCGGAGATGATCACGCAGCGCACCCAGCCCCGGGTGCGCATTCTCCCGGTGCCAGATCAGCGAGTGCGGGTACACCGGGACCGGATCCCGCACCGCGATCCGCCGCAGGCCCTGATCGGCGGGCCAGACGAGGCGTGTCTGTTCGCCGACGAACGTCGCCAGCGTCCGGGAGCCGGCGATGGTGTCCAGGAGGGGCTCGGTGCCGAAGTCCGGTCCTGTGGTCTCGATGGTGAGGCCGAAGGCGGCGGCGAGGGCGTCGTAGTAGGCGGCCCACTCCGTCCCGGGCACGATGCCCGGCATCCAGATCCGGTAGCCGACAAGCTCGGCCGGCGTGACCGTACCCGCGTCGGCGAGCTCGTGGACCGGTCCGGTGAGGAGCTGGATGGGCTCGTCGTGGGCCCGGAAGGACGCGATGTCGTCGGGGAGGTGCCGGCCGGGCATGGTGATGGCGCGGAAGGACGCGTCGATCGTGCCGGAGCGCAGTGCGTCGACGGCCGCGTCGGCGTCGAAGAGGGTCACGACATCGAGGTCGACCTCGGGGTGCGCGCGGTGGAAGTCGCCCAGCAGACCGGCCGGGGCGAGTCGCCGGCCGATCACATCGACGCGCAGGGCGCGACGGCCGGGGCGTACGGAGGCGAGGGCCCGCTCCTCGGCCCGCAGGAGATCGCGGGCGTGAGGCAGGAACGCCTGCCCGTCGATGGTGAGCCTGGCTCCGCGCGCGGTGCGGGTGAACAGCCGTACACCGAGCTTCTTCTCCAGCGTGGCGACACGTTTGGAGACGGCCTGCTGGGTGACCGACAATTCGGCGGCGGCGTCCTGGAACCGCCCCGCGTCCGCGGCGGCCACGAAGGTGCGCACGGCTTCGAGATCCACACCGACCACGCTAGACCCTGTCCGGCCCAGCCGTACAACACCTGGTTGTGCTGCCCGGCGGGTCGGTTGTTTGATCTCGCCGTCCGCTCCCCGCTTTGATGCAGGTCGACGAAAGGTGCGGTGGGCGGTGGGGACGGCAGGTGGGCGCCGGCGTGCGCTGGGGCGGCGTTTCGGGTGGCTGTGGGCGGCGTTCGCGGTCAGTTCGTACGGCACCGGGTTCGGATTCGGTGCGCTACCCCTGATCGCGATCCTCGTACTGCACTCCGGGCCGACCCAGGTGGCGGTGCTGGCGGCCACGGGGCGGGCCGTGGGGGCCGTGGTCGCTGTGCCGCTCGGCCCGTGGGTGGAGTTCCGGCGCAAGCGGCCGGTCATGATCGCGACGGACCTCGTCCGGTTCGCGGCGATGATGAGCATCCCGGCCGCGTACGCACTGGGCCTGCTGACCTTCGTGCAGCTCCTCCTCGTCTCCGTCGTCGTCGCCGCGGCCAACATCGCGTTCAGGTCGGCGAGCGGCGCGTATCTCAAAGCCCTCCTCCCCCCGGAGGACCTGCTCGTCGCGAACAGCCGCTTCGAGTCCACGACGTGGACCGCGACGGTGGTGGGGCCGCCGCTCGGCGGGGCCGCGATCGCCCTGTTCGGCCCGGTGACGACTGTGCTGGCCGACGCGGTCAGCTACCTGCTCTCGGCCCTGGGCATCCGCGCCATCGGCGGAACCGAGCCGCACCCCGCGCAAGCCGGCGCTCCGCGGCTGCGCGCCGGTGACCTGCTCGACGGCTGGCGCTACATCCTCGCCGACCGCGTGCAGCGCGCCCTGTTCTTCAACACGATGATCGTCAGCGGCCTCATCATGGCGACGGAGCCGCTGCTCGCCGTGCTTCTCCTCGGCCCCCTCGGGTTCGCGCCCTGGCAGTACGGTCTCGCCTTCGCGGCCCCCTGCATCGGCGGCCTCCTCGGCTCGCGCATCGCGCGCCGGCTCGTGGCGCGGTTCGGGCAGCGCCAGGTGCTGCTCACCTCCGGGGTGCTGCGCGCGTGCTGGCCCCTCGGACTGGCCTTCGCCCAGCCCGGCGTCCCCGGGATGGTGCTCATCGCCGCCCTCCAGTTCGGCCTGGTGACCTGCATCGGCGTCTTCAACCCGCTGCTGGCCACCTACCGGCTCGCCGCCACCGACCCCGGCCGCGTCGCCCGCACCCTCTCCGCGTGGTCGGTCAGCACGAGCGTCGCCATCGCGGCGATGACCGCCGCGTGGGGCCTGCTCGCCGCCCTCACCAGCCCCCGTATCGCGATCGCGGCGGCCGGATTGCTCCTCCTGGCCACCCCGCTGCTGCTCCCGCGCCGCGAGAGCGCGAAAGCCCCGCAGGACAAGGCCGATCAGGCAGCCGGAATCACCTGAGCGAGTCGATAAAGCCGTCGAGCATCTCCGTCTGTACGTCTTCGGGGAACCGGCCCGGATCGAAGAGCGCCTGGACGACGAGTCCATGGGTGAACGCCACGGCGGAGGCGGCGAGTTGCTCCACCTCGGCCGTCGCGGACGACAGCTCGCCCAGCCGCCGCGCATCCTCGAAGTGCGGCCGGATCGCGGCGCGCAGCCGCGTGTAGCGCTCGGCCTGCTCGGCGGCAAGCCCGTCGTCGGCGAGGGCCAGGTCCCAGGAACTGACCCAGATGCGGTTGCGGGCGATGTCGTCCGGGGCCAACGGCAGGATGTCGAGCAGTACGGTGCGCACCGAGGCGAGCCCCTCGGCGGGCCGCGCGCGGCGGGGACGCTCCGCGGTACGCACCTCCAGCAGGTCCAAGGCGTGGGTGATCAGGGCCCGTTTGGTCGGGAAGTAGTGCATGAG
This sequence comes from Streptomyces beijiangensis, assembly GCF_017315755.1. Taxonomy (GTDB): domain Bacteria; phylum Actinomycetota; class Actinomycetes; order Streptomycetales; family Streptomycetaceae; genus Streptomyces; species Streptomyces beijiangensis. Next base: position 1,363 of record NZ_JAFLRJ010000322.1, on the reverse strand, counting down.
CATCCCGGTGGAGACGTTCATCGTGGTGGCGACGGCGCGCAGGGTCAGCCCCCCGAACCCCTTGTCGGCGAGGACGTGCCACACCGCCTCCGATACGTCCTTGCGGCGGGCTTCACGGTCTCCGGGTGCGGGTGGCATGCTGCTACCTTACGTACCGAACGCTTGTTACGCACCCGCGAACCGAGGTATCCGTGTTCACCATCCCGCTGGGCGAGAACGCCCGACTCAGTCCGCTGGAACCCCTGCACGCACAGGAATTCCTCGACCACATGGACCGCGCCAGGCCGAACGTGGACCCCTGGATCCCCTGGGCGGCCCGCAGCACCGACCTCGCCTCCGCGACGGCAACCCTCCAGAGCTACGCCGACAAACAGGCCGCGGACACCGGCCGGATATACGGGATCTGGCTGGACGGCACCCTGGTCGCCGGCGTCATGTTCACGCGCTTCGACGGTCCGGCCGGGATGTGCGAGATCGGCTGCTGGGCGGAGGAGGCGGCGCAGGGCCGAGGACTGGTGACCCGCGCCTGCAGGGAGTTGGTCGACTGGGCTTTCGGGGAGCGGGGGATGACCCGCGTCGAGTGGTGGGTCGCGCCGGGCAACACCCGCAGCATCGAGGTGGCGCGCCGACTCGGCATGACCCGCGAAGGGGTGCTGCGGAAGCGCTACCCGTACCGGGGCACACGCCAGGACAGTGAGGTCTGGTCGGTCCTCGCGGACGAATGGCCGCCCGCGGCCGAAGTAGCCCCTGCCTCCGCCTTCGCCTCCGCCGACAAGACCGAACTCGACCGCCTGATGGCCGCCTGCCTCGGCGCGTTCACCAACACCGACGGCACCGCGCCCCGACTCGACGCGATCCGCGAGGTGTTCATCCCCCAGGGCCTCATCATCGCGCACACCGGAAACGGGAACGAGCCCTTCGTCTACGACCTCGACACCTTCATCGAGCCCCGGGCGAAGATGCTCACCGACGGAACCCTGACGGAATTCTCCGAATGGGAAGTCTCCGAACGCACCGAGATCTTCCACTCGATCGCCCATCGGTCGAGCGAGTACCGCAAGTCGGGCTTCAGGAACGGCGAGTGGTTCGAGGGCGCGGGGCGCAAGACGACCCAGTACATCCGCACCCCCGCCGGCTGGCGGATGACCTCAATGACCTGGGAGGACTTCTAGGGGTCACCTCACCCCGAGAACCAACTCGCCGCGTCCAGCCGGAAGAAGTCCCCCGGTACGGCTTCCCGCAGCGCGCCCTCGACCTCCCCCAGCCGCCCCGCGCCCAGCTTCCGCGCCCACTCCGCGTGCAGCCGGTCGAAGATCGCCGCCGACCGGACCAGGACATCGATCCCGCGCCCGGTCAGCCGCAC
>NZ_JAFLRJ010000321.1 GCF_017315755.1 Streptomyces beijiangensis | reverse complement strand
GGCCGTCGTCGTGCGAGATGTACGCGCCCGAGCGGAGCAACTTGCAGACGGGCGAGGAGAGTTCGGGGATCTCCGCGAAGACGTCGGCGACGGCGTCGAACCAGGCGCTGCCGCCCGCGCTGATCACGATCTCGTCCGTACCGGAGATACGGGAGAACCGCCCGGCCTTGTCGAAGTCGGCGGCCAGCGCGACGAGCCGCCGCAGCCAGGCGCGGACGCGCTCGCCGTCGGCCTCGGGGACCTCGCCCTCGTAACCGGCGACTCCCGGATCGCCTCCGCGCCGTGCAGGCCCCACGCGCCCGCCGCCTCGTCCTCACCCACGAAGACCAGATCCGCACCACGTGCCAGATCCAGAAGCACCTCGGGACCCCGGCCGTCCCGCCACAGCCCTGGGCGGTAGTTCACATCGAAGGAGACCAGGGGACGGCCAGGAACGCGCGCCGTCAGCTCCCGCATCAGCGCCAGGCAGTCCGCCGACAGCGCCGCCGTGATCCCCGACAGGTGCAGCACCCGGCCCGCGCGCAGGTCCTCGGCCGGCACCGTGTCCGGGGACATCGCCGACGCCGCCGACCCCGCCCGGTAATAGAGCACCTCGTGGTCCGCCGCCTCGCGGTCGTCGGCCGTACGGAAGTAGATGCCGGTGGGCCGGGAGACGTCGCGCCGGACGGCGCTCACGTCGACCCCGTACGCCCCGATCGCCTCCACCAGGTGCTCCCCGAAGCCGTCCGCCCCGACCCTGCTGACCCACTTCGCCGTATGGCCCGCCGCCGCCAGCGCGCAGGCGACATTGGACTCGGCGCCGCCTATGGCGCGGTCGAAACTGGGTACGTCGGCGAGGCGGCCGGAGCGCGAGGGCAGGAACGTGACCATGGACTCGCCGAGGCAGACGACGTCGACGCCGGCTGAGGTGGGCTGCACGGTCACGGGCTCTGCTCCCTGGGGCACTGGACGACTGGATGGCTCGGATGTTAGACAGCAGTGAGCGCGATACGCAATGACCGTTGCACATGTTGCAACGCGAACTCTCCAGGAGGTTCGGATGAACGGCGAAGAAGTAGAAGTAGTCGACCACCGCTTCAAGGGGCTGCCCCCAGCCGCCCAGGGCCTGACGCTCCCCGCCCTGGCCGCCGAGCGCCGCAACCTCTTCACCGACGGGTTCACCACCCCGGTCCTGGCCCTCTCCGCCGAGTCCGTCGAGCACAACCTGGCGCTGATGGAGACGTACGCCACCCGCCACGGCCTCGTCTTCGCCCCGCACGGCAAGACCTCCATGGCGCCCCAGCTCTTCGCCCGCCAGATCGAGCACGGCGCCTGGGGCATCACCCTCGCCGTGCCCCACCAGGTGCGCGTGGCAAGGGAGTTCGGGATCCAGCGCATCTTCCTCGCCAACGAGATCGTCGACGCGGCCGCGCTCCGCTGGATCGGCTCCGAGCTCGACGCCGACCCGGACTTCACCTTCATCTGTTACGTCGACTCCGTGCGCGGCGTCGAGTTGATGGACGAGGCCCTGCGCGGCACCTCGCGCCCCCTGGACGTCGTGGTCGAGCTGGGCGCGGGCGACGGGGCCCGCACCGGCGCCCGTACCGAGGCGGAGTGCGCCGCGATCGCCGACGCGGTGGCCGCCACCGGCACCCTGCGCCTGGTGGGCGTCGCCGGTTACGAGGGCGAGGTCCCCGAGGCCGACGGCGAGCGCGTCCGCGCCTGGCTGCGGCGGCTCGTCGCGCTGGCCGCCGACTTCGACAAGGCCGGGCGGTTCTCCCGTATCTCCGGTACGGACGAGATCGTGATCAGCGCGGGCGGCAGCGCCTGGTTCGACGCCGTCGCCGACGTCTTCGCGGAGATCCCCGAACTCTCCTCGCCCGTCTGCAAGTTGCTCCGCTCGGGCGCGTACATCTCGCACGACGACGGCCACTACCGCCACCTCACCCCCTTCAACCGGGTCCCCGACGAGGGCTCCCTGCACGCAGGATTCCGGCTGTGGGCGCAGGTCGTCTCGCGGCCCACCGGCGAGCAGGCCTTCGTCAACGCGGGCAAGCGCGACGCGGCGTACGACCTCGACCTGCCCGAGGCGCAGGTCGTACGGGACGCGCGCACCGGCGAGATCCGCCCGGCGGCCGGCATCACGGTCAGCGGGCTCTCCGACCAGCACGGCTGGGTTCGGACGACCCCCGAGGCGGACCTCGAAGTGGGCGACTGGGTCGGCATGGGGCTCTCGCACCCCTGTACCTCCTTCGACAAGTGGCAGCTGATCCCGCTGGTCGAGGCGGACGGCACGGTCGTCGACTACATCCGTACGTATTTCTGAGAAGCGGAGCCTTAGTTATGGATCTCGTCATCCGCGACGCCCGCGTCATCGACGGCAGCGGCGCCGACTCCTACCGAGCCGATGTCGCGGTGGACGGCGGCCGTATCGTCACCATCGCCAGGGAAGGGGAAGGGGACGAACGGCCCAGCGGCGCCCGGGTGATCGACGCCGACGGCCTCGCTCTCTCCCCCGGCTTCATCGACATGCACGCCCACTCCGACCTCGCCCTGCTGCGCGACCCCGGCCACGAGGCGAAGGCCGCGCAGGGGGTGACCCTGGAGGTCCTCGGGCAGGACGGGCTGAGTTACGCACCCGTCGACGACCGCACCCTCGCCCAGGTCCGCAAGACCATCACCGGCTGGAACGGCGACGGTGGCGACATCGACTTCGACTGGCGGACCGTCGGGGAGTACCTGGACCGGCTCGACCGGCAGGGCATCGCGGTCAACGCCGCGTATCTCATCCCGCAGGGCACGGTCCGGATGTACGCGATGGGCTGGGACGACCGCCCCGCCACCGCCGACGAGATCCTGCGCATGAAGCAGCTCGTCGCCGAGGGCATGGAGCAGGGCGCGGTCGGTATGTCGTCCGGTCTGACGTACACGCCCGGGATGTACGCGGACGACGCCGAACTCACCGAACTGTGCCGGGTGGTGGCCTCCTACGACGGCTACTACTGCCCGCACCACCGCTCGTACGGAGCCGGCGCCATCCAGGCGTACGAGGAGATGGTCACCCTCACCCGTACCGCGGGCTGCGCCCTCCATCTCGCCCACGCCACCATGAACTTCAGCGTGAACGAGGGCAAGGCGCCCGAGCTCCTGACCCTCCTCGACCGGGCGCTCGACGCGGGCTCCGACATCTCCCTCGACACCTACCCGTACACCCCCGGCTGCACCACCCTCGTCGCGATGCTCCCCAGCTGGGCGAGCGAGGGCGGGCCCGACTCGATCCTCACCCGGCTGCGGGACGACGCGACGGCGGAGAAGATCCGCCAGGTCATGGAGGTCGAGGGCGCGGACGGCTGCCACGGGGTGCCCATCGAGTGGGACACCATCGAGATCTCCGGGGTCAGCGACCCGGGTCTCGCGGGCTGCGTCGGCAAGACGATCGCGCAGAGCGCGGCGGAGCGCGGCGAGGAGCCGTGGGTCACCGCCCGCCGTCTGCTCATCAACGACCGGCTCGGCTCGACGATCCTGCAGCACGTCGGCCATGAGGACAACGTCCGGCAGATCATGCGCCACCGCGTCCACACGGGCGGCAGCGACGGCATCCTCCAGGGCTACAAGCCGCACCCGCGCGCGTACGGCACCTTCCCGCAGTTCCTGGGCAAGTACGCCCGCGACCTGGGCGTCCTCTCCCTGGAGGAGACGGTCGCCCACCTCACCTCGCGTCCCGCGGCCCGTCTGCGCCTGCCCGACCGCGGCCTGGTCCGCGAGGGTTACCGCGCCGACCTGGTCCTCTTCGACCCGGAGACGGTGGCGGCGGGCTCGACCTTCGAGGCGCCGCGCACGCTGCCGGTCGGCATTCCGTACGTACTCATCGACGGGCGGTTCGTGATGGACGACGGCAAGCGGACGGACGTACTGGCGGGCAAGTCGGTCCGCCGCCAGGCGTGAACCGCGCGGCCTGACCGGCCGACAGCCGGGTGCCGCCCGCCCCGTGGCGACGGGGGCGGGCGGCACGTTCCACGGAGCGGGGCGGGGCTAGCTCTCGCCCTTGTCCTTCTTCTCCTTGCCGCCGCCGCTGCGCCAGCTGGCCGACTGGGAGGCGCGGCTGCCGTCGTCGACGTGACGGGCGGCCTCCGTGATCTCCGCCTTGAACAGCTCGTCGATGTGCGACGCCAGCCGCGAGCGCACCGTGCTGCTGGTGACGTGCTCGCTGATCTCGATCCCGCCGCCCGTGTCCCCCGCGATCCACGCGCCACCGAAGACCCAGGCCTGCCGGTCGACGGCCGGGTGCACATTGATGAAGAGGACGCGCGCGCCGTACGTGATCCGGATGGCCTTGTAGGCGAGGTTGTCGCCGCCCACCCAGGCCCACGCGTAGCCGGTCACCTTGCTGCTGACCGCGGTGAGCGCGGCGACGGTCCGCTGCTGAGCGGCGGGTACAGGTGTGGCCATGGTCCGTTCCCCCTTGCTCCCCGGGCCGGGGTCCGGCCCCGTGGGCCAGAGTCTCTTCCGGCGCCGCCATGAACGCCATGCACGGGACCGAAGGATCAGCCGGCTGCCACAGCACCGCGCGGGGCGGGGTGGCGGATGTCACTGAGGGCCGGGAACGGCCAGGTTCCTTGCCGCGCGCCCGTCCCCGCCGTGCATTCCATGCGCCCGGACCGGCCCGCGCATTGCGATGGAAGCCGGAGGCGGGCGCGGGGCGGCGCGAGGTCCTCCTACGGGTCACATGTCCGGGCACACGCCGTAACACGCCCGTAAAGTTGCGGCATGCAGGTGATCCAGTCGACGAAGCTCGCCAATGTCTGTTACGAGATCCGGGGCCCGGTCCTGGAGGAGGCGATGCGGCTGGAAGCAGCAGGTCATCGCATCCTCAAGCTCAATACGGGCAACCCGGCCGCGTTCGGTTTCGAGTGCCCTCCGGCGATCCTCGAAGACGTTCTGCGCAACCTCCACGACGCGCACGGCTACGGCGACGCGAAGGGTCTGCTCGCCGCCCGCCGCGCGGTGATGAGCCACTACGAGACCAAGGGCATCCCCCTCTCGGTGGAGGACATCTATCTCGGCAACGGCGTATCCGAACTGATCCAGATGTCGATGCAGGCCCTCCTCGACGACGGCGACGAAGTCCTCGTCCCCGCCCCCGACTACCCCCTGTGGACCGCCTCGGTCTCGCTCGCCGGGGGCACCGCCGTCCACTACCGCTGCGACGAGCAGGCGGACTGGATGCCGGACCTGGACGACATCGAGCGCCGTATCACCGACCGCACCAAAGCCATCGTCATCATCAACCCCAACAACCCCACGGGTGCGGTGTACGACGACGAGATGCTCCGCGGCCTCGCCGAGATCGCCCGCCGCCACTCCCTGGTGATCTGCTCCGACGAGATCTACGACAAGATCCTCTACGACGGCACGACCCACACCCCCACGGCCGCGATCGCCCCCGACCTGCTCGTCCTCACCTTCAACGGCATGTCGAAGAACTACCGGGTGGCGGGCTTCCGCTCCGGCTGGCTCGCGGTCTGCGGTCCCAAGGCGCACGCGTCCTCGTACATCGAGGGCCTGACGATCCTGGCCAACATGCGCCTGTGCGCCAACATGCCGGCCCAGCACGCCATCGCCGCCGCCCTCCAGGGCAAGCAGTCGATCGAGTCGCTGGTCAAGCCGGGCGGGCGGCTGCTGGAACAGCGGGACACGGCGTACGACCTGCTCACGCAGATCCCGGGCGTGACCTGCGTCAAGCCCAAGGGTGCGCTCTATCTCTTCCCGCGCCTGGACCCCGCGGTCTACAAGATCAAGGACGACCGCGAGATGGTGCTCGACCTGCTCCGCGCCGAGAAGATCATGATCGTCCACGGCACGGGCTTCAACTGGCCGGAACCCGACCACTTCCGCATCGTCACGCTCCCCGCGGTCAAGGATCTGCAGGACGCGGTGACCCGGATCGGCACCTTCCTGGACGGCTATTCACAGCCATAAGACGTCACTCAACTTTAGACAGAATCTAAGCTAGGATGGCTTCCTGACCGTAAGCAGGAGGCCATCCCATGTACGAACCGATCCGCAGCAAGTCGGTCCACTCGACCATGGCGGCCGACGCAGATTCCGCCTTCCCGCACCGCACCCGCGAGGAAGAGCTGGACATCCAGCTGGCCGGCCATCTCGCCGCCCTGCTCGCGGTCACCGACGAGCTCGGCCTGGCGCAGGCGGGCGACCGTATCGCCCGCGAGATCGCCCGCCTCCGCTCCACCCCGCCGGCCCGGCACGCAGGCCTCTCGGCCGCGGGCCCCGCCGACCTGCACCTCAGGGCCCACGCCCTCGCGGGCCGCGCCCTGCTGGTCGCCGCCTCGCGCGCGGACACGTCCGCCGCGATCCTGGCCGCCGAACGCATGGACGCCCACACCGCAGCAAACAGCGCCGCCCAGCTGGTGGCCGCGGCCCACTGAACCGGCCCCGGCCCGCAGCCGCGGAGGCGCGCGGGCCGGGCGCCACTCCTCCCCCGACGACGGACGGCGGGCCCCGCACCGGTGCGGGGCCCGCCGTCCTGTGTGCTGCGGCGTGACGCGCTACCGGATCTCGCCCAGCACCGCGAGGATCGCCGCGTCGTCCGCCGCGTCCTTCAGCCGCTCACGGAACCCGGTGTCCATCAGCTTGCGCGACAACATCGCCAGGATCCGCAGATGCTCGTCGCCCGCCGCGGCCTCCGGCACGGAGATCATGAAGATGAGCCTGGCCCTGGTGCCGTCCAGCGAACCCCACTCGATGCCCTCGGCCGACCGCGCGAACCCGACGACCGGCGAGGTCACCGCGTCGGTCTTGGCGTGCGGTATCGCGATCTCCTCGCCGAGTCCCGTGGTGCCCTGCTCCTCGCGGCGCAGCGCCGTCCGGACGAGCTCCTCGACGTCGGCGACCTTCCCGGTCGAGGCGAGCAGCCCGGCCATCTCGCGGATGGCCGCCTCCTTGTCCCCGGCCGCGAGCTGGACCCTGACGGTCTGCTCGGTCAGATATCCGGACAGCACCTCCGGATCCCGGCCGCCGGGCGGCACGGATACGGGGGCGGGAGCGGGTACGGGAGCGGGTACGGGAGCGGGCTTCTTCCGTACGTCCACGGAACCCGTCGTACCGACCGGCGCACCGGCGCCGACCAGGACGGGCTCGGGGCGGGGCGCCCCGATCGGGACGCCTGCGGGGACCGCGCCCTCCTGCCGCTCCTGGCGCCGCAGCTTGAGTTCGATCAGGGCGTTCGTCGCCAGCGCCGTGACGATCACACCTGCGGCCATCGCCACGAAGAACATCGCGACCCCGCTGATGGCGGTGAACAGCGCCACGATCGGGCCGCCGTGCGGAACCTTGTCCTCGACTCCGGCCATGCCGGCGATCGCACCGGCGACCGCGCCGCCGAGCATGTTCGCCGGGATGACCTGCGCAGGCCGCGCAGCCGCGAAGGGGATCGCACCTTCCGAGATGCCGAAGAATCCCATGAACATGGCCGCGATACCGGTGTCCCGTTCCTGCTGGGTGTAGAGCTTGCGGCGCAGCACGGTGGCCAGGCCCTGGCCGAGCGGCATGACGGAGATGGCCGCGGCGGCCATGCCCATCACCGCGGGGTTCGTGCTGATGAGACCGGAACCGACCAGGAAGGCGGTCTTGTTGACCGGCCCGCCCATGTCGAAGGCGATCATGAGCCCGATGATGGCGCCGAGCAGAATCGCACTCGTCCCGGTCATCCCGTTCAGCCAGCTGGTGAGATGCGTGAACACCCAGGAGATGGGCGTGCCGATCACGTAGATGAAGAACAGGCCGACGGCGAGCGTCGACACGATCGGCACCACGATGATCGGCATGATCGGCTGGACCATCTTCGGGACCTTGATCTTCCGGATCCCCAGCACCAGATAGCCGGCCAGGAAACCGGTGGCGATCGCGCCGAGGAACCCGGCGTTCGCGTCTGCGCCGTAGATCCCCACCCCGTCATAGGCGAGGAATCCGCCGATCATGCCGGGGACGAGCGCGGGCCGGTCGCCGAGTGCGTAGGCGATGTACCCGGAGAAGATCGGCAGCATCAGCTTGAAGCCGAGGGAGCCGAGAGCGTTCACGTCGAACCAGAACGAGTCCTTCGGGATCACGATCCCGTCCGGGGTGGAGTGCCCCCCGATCGCCAGCGATATCGCGATCAGCAGACCACCGACGACCACGAACGGGATCATGAAGGAGACGCCGTTCATCAGCGCCTTGTACGCGGCGCTGCGCTCCTTGCCGCCACCGGAGGAAGCGGCTTCGGCACCCCCGCCGCCCGCTCCCTGCACCGGCGCGGTCCGCACGCGCTCGATCAGGCCCTCGGGGTTGGTGATCCCCTCGGAGACACCGACCGACAGGACCCGCTTGCCCGCGAACCTGCTGCGGTCCACGTCCTTGTCCGCGGCGATGATGATGCCGTCGGCCTCTTTGACATCGTTGTCAGACAGCACGTTCTCGGCGCCGATGGAGCCCTGCGTCTCCACCTTCATGTCGATGCCCAGAGCCTGTGCGGTCCGCGTCAGCTTCTCCGCCGCCATGTACGTGTGAGCGATGCCCGTCGGACAGGCGGTCACCGCGAGCAGCTTCACCGGCTTCTGCTCACTGTTCCCCCCGCCGTTGGGGGGGTCGGCCGGACTGGTCACGTCAGAACTCCTCACAGCTTGCTTCACAAGGTCGCGCAAACTTTCGCGGCCTCCTAAGCATCTTGCAACACTTCGGCACATGGACAAGGGGCTATAGGCCCTGAAGATTCACATCTGCAACGAATGTTTGTCACACTCGAGCGGTTCACGGACCGCCTCGCTACCATCGCCCGCATCTGGTGCGACAACGAGATCGGATGGCTGCCATGACCACGTCCACCTTGCAGGACCTGCTCATGAGGTACGTCGACAACGGCACCGTCCCCGGAGCCGTGGCCCTGGTGTCGCGCGGCGACCGTACCGAGGTGCGGGCCGTCGGTACGACCGACGCCGACGGCACCGCCCCGATGACCCGGGACTCGGTCTTCCGTATCGCCTCGATCACCAAGCCCCTCACCGCCGCCGCGACGATGATGCTGGTCGATGAGGGAAAGCTCACCCTGGACGCCCCGGTCTCCACCTGGCTCCCCGAACTCGCCTCGCTCTCCGTCGTCCGTACCCCCTCATCCCCCGTCGACGATGTGGTTCCGGCCGCCCGTCAGATGACGGTCGAGGACCTGCTCACCTTCCGCGCCGGGTACGGCTTCCCCTCCGACTTCTCGCTCCCCGCGGTCCAACTCCTCTTCGGGGACCTGCAGAAGAGCGGACTCGACCCCCAGTTCACGCCCGCCCCCGACGCGTGGCTCGCGGCGCTCGCCCGGATCCCGCTCCTGTACCAGCCGGGCGAGACCTGGCTGTACAACACCTGTTCCGACATCCTCGGTGTACTGATCTCCCGCGCATCGGGCCGGCCGCTCCCCGAGTTCCTCGCCGAGCGGCTCCTGGATCCGCTCGGGATGACCGACACGGGTTTCTCCGTACCCGCCGCCGATCTCGGCCGGTTCACCACCAGCTACCGCCCCACGCCGGACGGCGGCCTGGAGCCGGCCGACCCGCCGGACGGCCAGTGGAGCAGCCCCCCGCTGTTCCCCTCCGGCGCCGGGGGCCTGGTGTCGACGGCCGACGACTGGCACGCCTTCGCCCGGATGCTGCTGGCCGGAGGGAAGACGAAGGACGGCCGCGCGCTCCTGTCGGCCGACGCGGTGCACCGTATGACCACCGACCACCTCACCCGCGCCCAGCGCGAGGCGAGCGGCCTCTTCACGGAGGGTCAGGGCTGGGGATACGGCGGCTCGGTCGACGTGGAGGAGCGCGACCCCTGGAACGTCCTCGGCCGTTACGGCTGGGTCGGCGGCACGGGCACATCGGCGCACATCGTGCCGTCCAAGGGGACGACCGCGATCCTGCTCACCCAGGTCCAGCTCGCGGGCCCGACCCCGCCCACGCTGATGCGCGAGTTCTGGTGGTACGCGGCGACGGCCTGAAGCACGCCCGGCCCCCCGCGCCGTGAGGGGGCGCGGGGGGCCGGGCATGTTCAACTCACGCTCTAGCCAAGGCGCTTGACCAGGGCGCGGTACTCGTCCCAGAGCTCGGTGGGTGTGTGCTCGCCGAAGGTGTTCAGGTGCTCGGGGACCAGGGCGGCCTCCTCGCGCCAGACTTCCTTGTCGACGTTGAGGAGGAAGTCCAGGTCGGACTCGGAGAGGTCCAGGCCCTTCGTGTCCAGCGAGCCCTTGGCCGGGAGGATCCCGATGGGGGTCTCGACGCCCTCCGCCTGTCCGTTGAGGCGCTCGACGATCCACTTCAGTACGCGGCTGTTCTCGCCGAACCCGGGCCACACGAACTTGCCCGCGTCGTTCTTGCGGAACCAGTTCACGTAGTAGATCTTCGGCAGCTTGGCAGGGTCCTTGTCCGCGCCGACCTTGACCCAGTGGCCCATGTAGTCGCCCATGTTGTAGCCGCAGAACGGCAGCATGGCGAAGGGGTCGCGGCGCAGCTCGCCGACCTTGCCCTCGGCGGCGGCGGTCTTCTCGGAGGCGACGTTGGCTCCGAGGAAGACGCCGTGGTTCCAGTCGAAGGACTCGGTCACGAGGGGGACCGCCGTCGCGCGGCGACCGCCGAAGAGGATCGCGGAGATCGGGACGCCCTTGGGGTCCTCCCACTCGGGCGCGATGATCGGGCACTGGCCGGCCGGGACCGTGAAGCGCGCGTTGGGGTGGGCAGCGGGGGTGCTGGACTCGGGGGTCCAGTCGTTGCCCTTCCAGTCGGTGAGGTGCGCGGGCGGCTCCTCCGTCATGCCCTCCCACCAGACGTCGCCATCGTCGGTGAGCGCGACGTTGGTGAAGACGGAGTTGCCCCACATCGTCTTCATGGCATTGGCGTTGGTGTGCTCGCCCGTGCCCGGCGCGACGCCGAAGAAGCCGGCCTCCGGGTTGATCGCGTACAGCTGCCCGTCCTCGCCGAAGCGCATCCAGGCGATGTCGTCACCGATGGTCTCGACCGTCCAGCCGGAGATGGTCGGCTCCAGCATGGCGAGGTTGGTCTTGCCGCAGGCGGAGGGGAAGGCGGCGGCGACGTACTTGGACTCGCCGGTCGGGGGCGTGAGCTTGAGGATCAGCATGTGCTCCGCGAGCCAGCCCTCGTCGCGGGCCATGACGGAGGCGATGCGCAGGGCGTAGCACTTCTTGCCCAGGAGCGCGTTGCCGCCGTAACCCGAGCCGTACGACCAGATCTCGCGGTCCTCGGGGAAGTGCGAGATGTATTTGGTGGTGTTGCAGGGCCACGGGACGTCGGCCTCGCCCTCGGCGAGCGGGGCTCCGAGGGTGTGGACGGCCTTGACGAAGAAGCCGTCGGTGCCGAGCTCGTCCAGGACCGGCTGTCCCATGCGCGTCATCGTGCGCATCGAGACGGCAACGTAGGCGGAGTCGGTGATCTCGACGCCGATCGCCGAGAGGGGCGAGCCGACCGGTCCCATGCAGAAGGGGACGACGTACATGGTGCGCCCGCGCATCGAGCCGCGGAAGACACCGCCCTTGCCCTCGGAGCCGGAGAGGCTGTTTCCCTCTCCCGTGAAGATGGCCCGCATCTCGGCCGGGGCCTTCCAGTGGTTCGTGGGGCCCGCGTCCTGCTCCTTCTCGGAGCAGATGTACGTCCGGTCCTCGACGCGTGCGACATCGGACGGGTCGGACGCGGCGTAGTAGGAGTTCGGGCGCTTGATCGGGTCCAGCTTGGTGAAGGTCCCCTTGGCCACGAGCTCCGCGCACAGGCGCTCGTACTCGGCCTCGGAACCGTCGCACCAGACCACACTGTCCGGCTGAGTCAGTTCAGCGATCTCGTTGACCCACGAGACCAGTTCCTGGTGCTGGGTGGGAAGGACAGCGGGAGCCGCGATGTCGCGCGCCACGGTTGCTCCTATGCAGGTGTGGTGGAGGGTTGAGGTGTTGCCGCCCCGTGGGGGCTGCGACCCGGATGCCTGCACGCCATGAATCTCTGGGGTTGAAATCCTTGGCGCTCATCCGGTGCCGACCGCACTCATCTGATCATCCGCGTGATTCGCCCATATGTCCAGGGGGCCTCTCACGTGAGCATCGCCACTCCGTGACTGAACCTACGGAACCGTAGGTAGCATCGACATATGACTCATGCCGCCTCCGCCGCCGAAGTGACCGAGCTCAGTCCGATGCCGGTCAAGCCGAGAATGCGCGGCTGGCTGCACGCCGGGATGTTCCCGGCCGTGGTCGTCGCGGGGCTGACGCTGATCACCCTCGCCGACTCGACGCGGACGCGGGTCGCCTGCGCGATCTACATCCTCACGGCCTGCATGCTCTTCGGCATCAGCGGGATCTATCACCGGGGGACCTGGGGAGCACGGGGCGAGGCCGTACTGCGGCGCCTCGACCACGCCAACATCTTCCTGATCATCGCGGGTACGTACACCCCGCTCGCCCTCCTGCTGCTGCCGCACTCCACCGCGGAGCCGCTGCTCATCGCCATCTGGGCGGCGGCCGCGGCAGGCATCGCCTTCCGCGTGCTGTGGGTCGGCGCCCCGCGCTGGCTCTACACGCCCTGCTACATCGCGATGGGCTGGGCGGCCGTCTTCTTCCTGCCCGACTTCCTGCACACGGGCGGGGTCGCCGTGCTCATCTGCGTCGTCATCGGCGGGCTGCTCTACAGCGCGGGCGGCGTCATCTACGCACTGAAGCGCCCCAACCCCTCGCCGGCGTGGTTCGGCTTCCACGAGGTGTTCCACTCGCTGACGCTGGCCGCCTTCGTCATTCAGTACATCGCGATTTCCCTGATCGCCTACTAGCCCTACTAGCGCGTTCCGCCTGCATCGCTAGCGCCACGAAGCGGCCGTACCCCGTCGGGTACGGCCGCTTCCGCGTTGACAGTCACAATCTTTTGAGAGTTACTGTCATAAGACATTAACTAGCAAAGATCGATGGAGGGATGGGGACATGGAACGCCGCTGGTGGGCTCTCGGGGCCATGGTCGCGAGCATGCTCGTGATCGGATTCGACACAACGATCCTCAATGTCGCGCTGCCGACGATGGCCGATCAGCTCGGCGCCACGACCGGCCAGCAGCAGTGGATGAGCGATGCGTACATCGTGGTCTTCGCCGCGCTGATGCTTCCCGCAGGACTGCTGGGCGACCGATTCGGACGCCGGAAGATGCTGGTCACCGGGCTCGGGATATTCCTCGTCGGCTCCGTGCTCGGAGCCTTCGCCACCAGCGTCGAGCCGGTGATCGCCGCCCGCGCCTTCATGGGCATCGGGGCCGCGCTGATCATGCCCCTCGCGCTGGCCGTCCTGCCGACCATCTTCGAGCCCAAGGAACAGTCCAAGGCGATGGGCATGGTCGTCGCGGCCTCCGCGCTCGGTATGCCGCTCGGCCCGATCGTCGGCGGCTGGCTGCTCAACCACTTCTGGTGGGGCTCGATCTTCGTGCTCAACGTTCCGCTGGCCGCCATCGGCATGCTGGCCTGCGTCCTCCTGCTTCCCGAGACCCGCGACCCCTCGTCGCCCAGGGTCGACGCCGTCTCCACCGGCCTCACCGTCACAGGCCTCGGGGCCCTGATCTTCGGCATCATCGAGGCCTCCGACCGGAGCTGGGGCGACCCGCTGGTCCTCGGGATGCTGGCCGGCAGCGTGGTGCTGATCGCCGCTCTCGTCGTACGGGAGAAGCGCATGGTCCGCCCCATGCTGGACCTGAAACTGCTGGCCCGGCGGCCCTTCCTGCTGAACACGCTCGCCGCGACGCTCACCATGTTCGTGCTGTCGGGGCTGCTGTTCCTGCTCACCCCTTATCTCTCGGCGGTGCTCGGCAACGACGCCTTCGGGACCGGGCTGCGGCTGCTGCCGATGATGGGCGGGCTGATGGTCGCCGCCAAGGGCACAGGACCTCTGGTGCGGCGGTTCGGCTCGCGGGCCGTCATCAGCGGCGGGCTCGTGGTGCTCGCCTTCGGGGCGCTCCTCGGCAGCCGTACGGAGGTCGGGGACGGGTACGGCTTCGTCGCCCTGTGGCTCAGCGTGGTCGGCCTCGGATTCGGCTTCGCCATGGTGCCCGCCATGTCCGCGGCGATCGGCACCCTGCCCCGGGACGCGGCGGGCAGCGGGTCCGGACTGCTGAGCACCGTACGGCAGACCGGTGCGGCCCTCGGGGTCGCGCTGCTCGGCTCGCTGATGGCCGGGGTGTACGCCGACCGGCTGCCGGCCGGGGCCCCGGAGGCGGCGCGCGACTCGGTGGTCGGCGCGCATCTGCTGGGCGACCCCCGGCTGGCGGCCGCGGCGGACTCCGCGTACATCCACGGCATGGATGTGGCGCTGCTCGTCTGCGGGATCGCGGCGCTGGTCACCGCGCTGCTCGCGGCGGCGCTGCTGCCGAATGCCGTCGCGGAGGTTCCTGCGGCGGAGGACTTGGCTCCGGCCACCGTGGATGCCTGACAATGTGCACCATGGCCGCCACCACTCCCCAGCCGGGACTCCGCGAACGCAAGAAGATCAAGACCCGGACCGAGATCCGCCGGGCCACGTACGCACTGATCGCCGAGCAGGGGTACGACGCCACGACGGTCGAGCAGATCGCGGAGGCGGCCGAGGTCTCGCCCTCGACGGTGTTCCGGTACTTCCCGACCAAAGAGGACATCGTCCTCACCGACGAGTACGACCCGCTGCTGGCGAGGGAGCTGCGCGCCAGACCGGCCGGCGAGCCGGTCCTGGAGTCGCTGCGGTACGTGATCGCCGCGGGCGTCCGGATGGCCAACGCCGACGAGTCCGACGCCGACGAGATGCGCCAGCGCACCGCGCTGATGGTCTCCGTGCCCGCGCTGCGGTCCAGGATGATGGAGAGCATGTCGGTCAGCGCCCACATGATCTGCGAGATCCTGGCGGAGCGCTGCGGCAGGGAATCGGGGGACCTGGAGATCCGGGCGTACACGATGGCCGTGATGGGGGCGCTGCACGAGACGACGGTGTACTGGGCGGAACACGGTCACCAGGACGACCTGGTGGAGCTGGTGGACCGGACGCTGAACACGCTACGAGACGGCCTCCCGGTCTGACCCCGCCGTAAGCGACCTTCGGCCGCTTGTCCTCAATCGCCGGAGGGGCTATTTATAGCCCCTCCGGCGATTGAGGAGCGGGGGTCTGGGGGCGGAGCCCCCAGAGCCCCCGTACCGTAGACGTCGTGTACCGGTTCCTGCTGACCCCCCGCTGGTGGGGGATCAACGTCTTCGTCCTCCTCGCCATCCCCTTCTGCATCTTCATGGGGTCCTGGCAGCTGAGCCGATTCGAAGCCCGCGT
>NZ_JAFLRJ010000320.1 GCF_017315755.1 Streptomyces beijiangensis | reverse complement strand
GTTGCTCGCGTCCACTGTGTTGTTCCCAGACCACGAATAATCGTGCCCGGCTGGAACAGTTCCACTAACTTAATTGAATAGTGTGCTTGTTCGCTAGAGGCCCATTAGTGTTTCGGTGGTCATAGCGTTAGGGAAACGCCCGGTTACATTCCGAACCCGGAAGCTAAGCCTTTCAGCGCCGATGGTACTGCAGGGGGGACCCTGTGGGAGAGTAGGACGCCGCCGAACAATCATTGAAGGACCTTTGGTCCCAGCGATCACCGCTGGGACCAAAGGTCCTTTTTTATTTCCCGAAGCGCGTCGGACCGTCGACTGCGCGAGAATGACTTGCAGTACCCGAAGACAGGAGCCCCACCCATGTCCACCAACTCCCCCGACGATCGTCCGGAGCGCGAGCAGCGCGGCCGGGACGCCGGTGACCGGGGCGGATTCCAGGGCGGTCGCGACGACCGTGACCGTGGTCCGCGCAGGGACAGTGACCGTGGTGGCTCCAGCTTCCGCAGGGACGACCGCGGTGGCCGTCCGGCCGGCGCAGGCGGTGGCGGCGGCTACCAGCGTCGCGACGACCGGCCCAGCGGGCCCCCTCGTAACGATGACCGCGGTAGCCGTCCCACAGGTGGCGGCGGCTACGGACAGCGCGATGACCGTGGTGGACGTCCCTCCGGCGGTGGTTACGGGCAGCGTGATGATCGTGGTGGTCGTCCGTCCTCCGGTGGTGGCGGTTTCCAGCGCCGTGACGATCGCCCGAGCGGTCCCCGTCGTGATGACGACCGTGGTGGTCGTCCGTCCTCCGGTGGTGGCGGTTTCCAGCGCCGTGACGACCGTCCCAGTGGTCCCCGTCGTGATGACGACCGTGGTGGACGCCCGTCCGGTGGTGGTGGCTTCCAGCGTCGCGATGACCGTCCCAGTGGTCCCCGTCGTGATGACGAC
>NZ_JAFLRJ010000032.1 GCF_017315755.1 Streptomyces beijiangensis | reverse complement strand
GGCCCTCGCCCCCGCCCGCCAAGGCGACCGCACGATCACGGTCGCGGACACGAGCCACCTCACCCGCGGCGACCTGGTCCTCCTCCGCATCGCCGACGACGCATCGCACACGCTCCTGGAGCACATGGCGGGCGGAGGCGAGGGCCCCGAGGCGTACTACTGGGACGACAAGACCAAGCTCACGTCGTACGTCCCCTACGAGTGGCCGGTCCGCATCACCCGCGTCCACGGCCGCCAGGTCACCCTGGAGCGCCCGCTCCCGCTGGACATCCGCCCCGAGTGGGACCCCCGCCTGACGACGACGGTCACCCCCCTCGTCAACTCCGCGGTCGAGGGCCTCACCCTCGAAGCGGTGCTCACCCCGCAGTCCGAGCACCTCCTGGACAAGGGCTACAACGGGGTCGCCTTCCAGTGCGCGTACGACTGCTGGGCGGACGACGTCACCGTACGGAACGTCGACAACGGCTTCGGCCTGGTCGGCGCCTCCGCCAACACGCTCACCCGCACGCGCGTCGAGGGCCGCGGCTCACACCACCCGTACTTCTGCCGCGAGGGCTCGCACGACAACCTCATCGAGGACTTCACGATCGCGCAGCGCACGGTCCCGGCCCCGGCGGGCACCCAGCTCCACGGCATCAACGTGGAAGGCCTGTCCTCCTACAACGTCTGGTCGAAGGGCGTGATGGAGATGGGCACGTTCGACTCCCACCGCGGCCTGCCCTTCGCCAACGTCCGCACGGACATCACGGTGAACAACAACGGTCAGCACGGCGGCGACGCGAGCGCGGGCCCGCTCTTCGGCGCCCGCTTCACGCACTGGAACATCCGGGTCACCAACGGCCGCGCGGGCCTGATGAAGATCGACGGCCTGGCCCCGTACAGCGCCAGCGTGGGCATCTCGACGGTCTCCGAGTTCGGCCAGATCGACGTCCCGGACTTCAAGGGCGACCTCCACGCGCGTCTGGAGGCGTACGGAACCCCCGAATCCGTACGCCCGCAGAACCTCCACGACGCGCAGCGCGCCCTCCGCCACTGACCGTCTACGGAGCTGCCACGATCTCCTGCTGCCGCTCCACCACTCCGGCGGCAGCGGGAGCCTCGTGCTCAGCCGACAGCGTCCGCATCAACAGCCAGTACCCGAGACCGGCCACGGTCCCGACGGCCGCGCACATGCCCCACAGCCACTCCGCCCCGAACCGGTCGATGACGAACCCCGACATCAGCGGGGCGACCAGGGCCGCCACCGCCCAGGACATCGTGTACATGCCCTGGTAGCGCCCGCGCCCATGGGTGGGCGAGAGCCGGACGACGAGCCCGGTCTGCGTAGGCGCGTTGACGATCTCGGCGAGCGTCCAGACGCAGATGGTCAGCATGTACATCCCGACCGACCCCGCGAAGGCGGTCAGCCCGAACCCGTACCCCGCGAGCACCGACGAGATGACCAACAGCCGCCGCGGATCACGGTGTTCGATGAACCGGGTCACCGGAATCTGCAGCGCGACGATCAGCACCCCATTGACCGCGACAGCCATCCCGTAGTCCGCACTGCTGAATCCGGCGGCCCCCATCGCGATGGGCAGCCCCACGAACCCCTGCTGAAAGACCAGCGCCACCAGAAACGAAAGCCCCACGACACTCATGAACCGCCCGTCGCGCAGCACGGTCCCCATGCCCACAGCAGGCTCGGCGGCGACTTCCTTCGCCGTCCGCTCGGGCCGCGACTCGGGGATCTTCACAAAGACGAGCACCGCACAGGCCAGCGTCATCGCGGCCTCGCCCATGAAGCCGGCCAGATAGCTGTACTGGGCGATGAGCCCGGCGCCCATCGAGGAGACCGCGAACCCCAGGTTGATCGCCCAGTAGTTGAGCGAGAAGGCCCGCACCCGGTCCTCGGGCTTCACGATGTCGGCCATCATCGCCTGCACGGCGGGCCGGGAGGCATTGCTCGCCATCCCGACGAGGAAGGCGACCCCCGCGATGGCGGCCGGATCCTTCATGAACCCGAGCAGCGCGACGGACAGCGCGGTCGAGACCTGCGCGATCAGCATGGTGGGCCGCCGCCCGAGCCGGTCGGTCATGACCCCGGCGCCGAGCGAGGAGACGACGCCCCCGAGCCCGTGCAAGGAGGCGACGAGCCCCGCGTAAGAGGCGGAGTACCCCCGGTCCAGGGTCAGATACAGAGCCATGAAAGTAGCGACGAAGGCCCCGAGCCGATTGACCAGCGTGCTGGCCCACAGCCACCAGAACTCCCTGGGCAACCCACTCACGCTCTCCCGAGCGGCACGTCTGAGGCTGGCAACGGACATGCGGGTTCCCCCCAGGGATGTAAGTGTCTCTGAACCGAACTGCAACTTACATAAGGCCCGCCCCCGACCGCCACCCAATTGACGACAACCGTCAACTGCCCGCCCCGCCTGTCCGCCCTTCGGCTGCGCGCGCGGAGCCCCCGCACCGTGGATTAGGCTCGTACGCATGGCCGACGCACCGTACAAGCTGATCCTCCTCCGCCACGGCGAGAGCGAATGGAACGCGAAAAACCTGTTCACCGGCTGGGTGGACGTGAACCTCACCGAGAAGGGCGAGAAGGAGGCGGTCCGCGGCGGTGAGCTGCTCAAGGACGCCGGCCTGCTCCCCGACGTACTGCACACCTCGCTCCAGAAGCGCGCGATCCGCACGGCGAACCTCGCCCTCGAATCAGCGGACCGCCACTGGATCCCGGTCCACCGCAGCTGGCGCCTGAACGAGCGCCACTACGGCGCCCTCCAGGGCAAGGACAAGGCACAGACCCTCGCGGAGTTCGGCGAGGAGCAGTTCATGCTCTGGCGCCGCTCGTACGACACCCCGCCGCCCGCCCTCGAGGACGGCACGGAGTTCTCCCAGTCCGAGGACCCGCGCTACGCGACGATCCCCCCGGAGCTGCGCCCCCGCACGGAGTGCCTCAAGGACGTCGTCGACCGCATGCTCCCGTACTGGTACGACGGCATCGTCCCGGACCTCCTCGCGGGCCACACGGTCCTGGTGGCAGCCCACGGCAACAGCCTCCGCGCCCTGGTCAAGCACCTGGACGGCGTATCGGACGCGGACATCGCGGGCCTGAACATCCCCACCGGCATCCCCCTGGCCTACGAGCTGGACGCCGACTTCAAGCCGCTGAAGCCGGGCGGCACGTACCTCGACCCGGACGCGGCAGCGGCGGCCATCGAGGCGGTAAAGAATCAGGGCAAGAAGAAGTAGAAGTAGCGATCACGCCCCTGAACTGCGCCTTAGGCGTAGATCAGGGGCTTTCGTTTGCCCTGGGCGAGGTGGAGCGGCTGACAGGATGCATTCCATGACGGAGTACGCGTGGCCGAATGGCGTGGGGGTTCCGACGCCCGAGGACATACGACGAGCCTGGCCGGCAACGGTGACCGCGCTGCCAGTGGGTTCCGCCGTGACGGGCAAGGTCATAGGCCGACAGCCCTTCGGGGTGTTCGTAGAGATCGATGGAGTGCCAGGCGCGCTGGGGCTGGCAGAGATCTTCAGGTCACCACCCGGAACCATCCCTCCCCCACTGGGGTTCGCGATCACCGGGAGCGTGGTCGCTCACGCGGAGCACAACCGCCAAGTCAGGCTCAGGCTCGATGACTGGGGAGACGGGCGCACGCCCCTCCCGCTGGAGCCTGATGAGCGCCTTGGCGACCGCGAAGATCTGAGCGGTTTCCTGAGGCGCCTTCGGCAGGACTACGAAGCGAGCGGAGAGCAATGGGAGAACCGGACGCTGGGCAGCTTCCTGGAGGCTCTGGAGGCGTGGGTGACCGACGCCCCAGGGTGGTACGCGAACCACGGCCAGGAACTCCCACCTGAGGGCGACTGGGCATTCATGGCACGGGCCCTGAGCGCAGCGCGGTTCTACGAGTGACGCGGATCGCGGCCGGGCACCGCCGACCCCGGAGCCGTACGGGAGAGGGCCCCGTCCGGCTAATGCTGGACAGGGCCCCCTTGCGTGCGGACGTCAGTTGGTGACGTACATGTACTTCCACGAGCTGGAGACCGTCGAGTTCACGCTGTCGCCGGAGTTGTTGGTGCCCTTGAGGTACGACGAGCGGAAGCGGTACTTGTAGCCGACCGAACTCGCTCCGGGCTTGCCCAGGTTGACGATCGACTTGCCGGCCGAGCTCAGCTTGAAGTACTCCGAGTCGCCGTTGTACCAGGTGCCCTTGTAGTACATCTGGACATCCAGCCGCTGCTTGCGGCCCGGGTACGGGTTCATGGTGGTGTTGAAGTACGGCTGCGACGTCTTGTGCACGTAGGCGTACGTCGTCGAGCCGATCTTGGCGTTCTTGTACTGCCGGGAGATGGACGTGACGACGTGCGCCTGGCCACCCGCCCATACCGTCAAGGTCCTCGCCGCGGTCCGCGCGTCACCGTCGTACACGGCGTAGACCGAGGAGTCCCGGTACATGTTCAGCGTGCCGGTGATCTGGCCTTTGCTGTTCACGTTGCCCGACTTGATCAGGTACCTGCCCTTGCCGTCGCCGGCCCGGTCCGCGTAGATCTTCACCGTGCGGTTCTTGTACGTCTTGCCCAGGGTGGCGGTGAAGGCGACCGCCTTGCCGTAGGTGAAGACCTTCTTGTTGTTGTTCAGGGTGAGGGTGACCGCGGTCCGTGACACCGCGACGGTGTCGGAGCCGCTCGCCGCCGCGTGCGTGGCGTCGCCCGCGTACGAGACCTTGTACGTCACGCTGCCGCCGGCCGACGTGGTGTCGGCGAAGGAGAACGCGCCGCCCGCCTTGGTGACGATCGCAGGCAGCGACTTGCCCTTGGGGTACTCGAGGTCGGTGCGCGTCACCGTCAGCGGGGTCCCGGCGGGGAGTGCCACGCTCGCGGTGATCGTGCCGGTGACCGTCAGGGCTTTGGCGCGCGTCGCGCTGCTGGGCGCGGTGACGGTGATCTTCGGCAGTGACCTGTTCGGGTCGGTGAGCGCACGCAGCGTGTACACGTTGTTGCTGTTCACGGACACGGCGAAGATCCGGCTGCCGTCGGGGGCCCAGGCGAGGGCTCCGTCGGCCAGGGTGTCGCCGCCGGAAGTGCCCCCTGTGTTGGGGAATTCGTACTCCCGGACGGGCGTGGTCCCGCCCTGCCGGAAGACGTGCACGTCCGGGCCGTACCAGGACGAGGTGCCCGCTGCGACGGTGCCGTCGGGGGCGATGGCCACGCCGCTGCCGTAGTCGCCCGACGGGTAGCGGCCGACCTCGGTGAGGTCGGTGGTGGAGAAGGCGGGGTGGGCGTACGGGTAGCCGCTGGCCGTCACGACCTGGGTGCCGTCCGGCGAGACCGCGAGCTGGTCGAAGAAGCTCGCGTCGACGGACTTGTTCGCGCGCAGAGTCGCGGTCCCGCCCGAGACGTCGTACACCGCGAGGATGCCGGAGGTGGTGCTCTCCTCCCCGGCGACGAGCAGACCCGAGTCGGGGTCGGACGCCAGCACGGGCGCCGTGTAGAACGAGGCGTTTCCGGTCTGGGCCGGCGTCACCACGGGCTCCGCGCCGGAAAGGTCGAGCGAACCGATCGCCCCGTCGGGGGCAACGCCGTAGGAGAACCACAGCTTGCCGCTTGCCGACGCGAGATCGTGCGGACTGTCCGCGCCACCCAGGTCGTAGCTCGCGGTCTGGGTGTAGGTGGACGTCTCCACGGACACGATCCGGTCCGTGCCCGCCACGGCCGCGTAGATCTGGCCGGAGTCGGCGGAGAGCGCCAGGCCGTCCACGCCCGTCAGGCCGGTGAGCGTGGCGACAGCCGTGCCCGCGTAGTCGGTGACGACGATCTTGCCTGCGGTCGGGTCCGATATGTAGACCCGCTGGTGGACGCCGTCCACCACGACGTCTCCCGCGGACTTCAGCGAGAGGACCTTCGCGGTGTCGGCCGACGCCGAACCGGCCGTGATCGCGCTCAGCGTCGCCGAGCTGAAGAGGACCGCGAGCGCCGTCGCGGTCGTGAGCGTGCGTCTGTGCTTCTGTGTGCGCACCATGAACTGTACCCCCCCAGGGTAATGAAGTTGGATGAGCGCCCCCGCCTGATCGCAGCGTATGCGACGCCTGTGACAGTTGGGCAGCGGGTTTCCGGGTTGCCCGGGGAAGGCACGCGAAAAGGCCCCGTCCAGCGCCGGACGGGGCCCTTCCCTGACTCATGAGCGTGGTCAGCCTTGGCACCCGCCGCATTGGCAGGGCGCACCCGACTGGCAGCCGCAGCCGCAACCGGAGCCGCAGCCGCAGGCGCCGAGTACGGGCAGGAAGACCACTTCAACAGGGTGCTGGTCCTGCTGGGTGTCGGTCGTGGGGGAATCGGCCATGGGTTCCTCCTCCTCGGCGGTACGTACGGAGGAGCACCGCCTGCACCCATCCCATACCCACCCCGGCGGGCGCATCAACGGCGCACAGCAGGCCTGTTCGGGCTCACTTGCCTTCGGCGGCCTGCGTCTGTGCGCCCTGTACCTCGTCCGCGTGTTCGCCCGTGACCAGGAAGACCACGCGCTTCGCCACCGATACCGCGTGGTCCGCGAAGCGCTCGTAGTAACGGCCCAGGAGCGTGACGTCCACCGCCGTCTCGATGCCGTGCTTCCAGCGGTCGTCCATCAGGTGCGTGAAGAGCGTGCGGTGCAGCAGGTCCATCTCGTCGTCGTCCGTCTCCAGCTGCAGCGCCAGGTCGACGTCCTTGGTGATGATGACCTCGGCCGCCTTCGCCATCAGGCGCTGCGCCAGCTGACCCATCTCCAGGATCGTGGCGTGCAGATCGTGCGGCACCGCCGTCTGCGGGTAGCGCAGCCGGGTCAGCTTCGCCACGTGCTGGGCCAGGTCACCCGAGCGCTCCAGGTCGGCGCTCATCCGCAGTGAGGTGACCACGATCCGCAGGTCGGTGGCGACCGGCTGCTGGCGTGCCAGCAGGGCTATCGCCCGTGCCTCAAGATCGTGCTGGAGGTCGTCCACCTTCTGGTCCGCGGCGATCACGCTCTCGGCGAGCTTCAGATCCGCGTCCAGCATGGCGGTGGTCGCCCGACCGATCGCCGATCCGACCAGCCGGGCCATCTCGACCAGGCCCTCGCCGATCGAGTCAAGTTCCTCGTGGTACGCGTCCCGCATCGAAAGTCCCTCTCTTACGGTCCCTGCTAGGGGCCTTTACGGCCATTCCGGGGGCTCTGGCCCCTACGTTCCCACCTTTGCCCTTCCACGCGTCCGTTTCGGCCCTCACAAGTGAACCGGCCCCATCCCCTCGGTGAACTCTGGGCGACGAACGTTCGAGCAGCCACCCGTATGGCTGGGGAAGTGTCGGTGACCCCGCATAACCTGGAGGCATGGACGTGAACGCGGCGGTCGCCGCAGCAAGCGCGATAGCCGGGTTGTGCACCGGTGTGATCGCGGTGCTGGCGTTCCGCTGGAGCGAGCGCGACCAGGCCCGCCCCACCCGGACCTCCCTGCATACAGACGCCGTACTTCCACCGGGCGTGGACACCGTCCTCTCGGTGCTCCGCTCCTCCGCGGTGGTCCTCGACGAGAGCGACTCCGTGGTCAAGGCCAGCTCGGCGGCGTACGCCCTCGGCCTGGTCAGAGGCGGGAAGCTGGCCGTGGATCCCATGCTGCACATGGCCCGTGACACCCGCCGTGACGGTGAGATACGCCAGGTCGAACTGGATCTCCCGCGTCGCGGCACCGGCCGCGGCGAGGCCCTGGCCGTCTCCGCGCGGGTCGCCCCGCTCGGCTCCCGGCTCGTGCTGCTCCTCGTGGAGGACCTCACGGAAGCCCGCCGTATCGAAGCGGTACGGCGCGACTTCGTCGCCAATGTCAGCCATGAGCTGAAGACCCCCACCGGCGCGCTCTCCCTCCTCTCCGAGGCGGTCATGGGCGCATCGGACGACCCCGAGGCGGTCGAGCGCTTCGCCGGCCGGATGCAGATCGAGGCGACCCGCCTCACCAATCTGGTCCAAGAGCTCATCGATCTCTCCCGGGTCCAGAACGACGACCCCCTGGAGGACGCCGAACCGGTCAGGGTCGACACCCTGGTCGCCGAGGCCATCGACCGCTGCCGCCACCAGGCCGGTACGAAACAGATCACGATGGCCTCCGGTGGCACCGCCGACCTGTACGTCTGGGGCAACCGCGGCCAGCTCGCGGCCGCCCTCGGCAACCTCGTCGAGAACGCCGTCAACTACTCCGCGGCCCGCACCCGGGTCGGCATCGCGGGCCGCCGCGTCGCCGCCCCCGGCGGGGACCTCATCGAGATAGCCGTGACCGACCAGGGCCTCGGCATCTCCGAGAAGGACCGTGAGCGCGTCTTCGAGCGCTTCTACCGCGTCGACCCGGCCCGCTCCCGTGCAACGGGAGGCACGGGCCTGGGCCTCGCCATCGTCAAACATGTGGCCGCCTCGCACGGCGGGGAGGTCACCGTCTGGAGCTCCGAGGGTCAGGGCTCCACCTTCACCCTGCGGCTGCCGGAGTCCGGCGCCGCACGGGAGCGCAGTGCTGTGACGCGAGCAGGTACGCCCGTCGTCGACGAGGACGACGAGAGCCAGCCGTACGAGACCTTCCTTTCCGAACCCCTTTCTGCCCCGGAGGTCCGCCAGTGACCCGAGTGCTTGTCGTCGAGGATGAGGAATCCTTCAGCGACGCCCTGTCCTACATGCTCCGCAAGGAGGGTTTCGAGGTCGCCATCGCGGCCACGGGCCCCGAGGGCCTGGACGAGTTCGAGCGCAACGGCGCCGACCTCGTCCTGCTCGACCTGATGCTTCCTGGCCTGCCGGGCACGGAGGTCTGCCGCCAGCTGCGCGGCCGCTCCAATGTCCCGGTGATCATGGTCACCGCCAAGGACAGCGAGATCGACAAGGTCGTCGGCCTGGAAATAGGAGCCGACGACTACGTGACCAAGCCGTTCTCCTCGCGGGAGCTGGTGGCCCGCATCCGGGCCGTCCTGCGCCGCCGCGGGGAGCCGGAGGAGGTCGCACCCGCGGCCCTGGAGGCCGGTCCTGTCCGGATGGACGTCGACCGCCATGTGGTCACCGTCTCCGGCGGCAAGGTCGACCTCCCGCTCAAGGAGTTCGACCTGCTGGAGATGCTGCTGCGCAACGCGGGCCGCGTGCTGACCCGTATGCAGCTGATCGACCGGGTCTGGGGCGCGGACTACGTCGGCGACACCAAGACTCTCGACGTCCACGTGAAGCGCCTGCGCGCCAAGATCGAGCCGGATCCGGGTGCGCCGAGGTACCTGGTGACGGTCCGGGGGCTCGGCTACAAGTTCGAGCCGTAAACCGCAGAACCCGTATATGAGGGTGCCCCCGCCGGAAGCTTCCGGCGGGGGCACCCTCATATACGGGTACGGCTGTGTGTACGGGTCACTGACCCGTCGTCGCCGACGTGGTGCCCGACGGCGTGCCTTCCGGAGTCCCGGACGGTGTGCCCGAAGCCGTACCGGTAGGCGTCCCCGACGGGGTCTCCTTCGGCTTCGGCGTGACCGGGATGCTGCTCGGGCCGTAGCCCTCGAAGTAGCTCCTCGCCGGGACGACGAAGGCACGCAGCGGCACCTCGCCCGTGTCGCTGAAGGAGAAGGTGACCAGCTGGGCGTTGCCGTCCGTCGCGGCGGCGCTGCCGTCCGCGATCACGGCGGAGGCGTTGCCCTTGCCGCCGAGCGTGACCGAGCTCTGTGCGGGCAGGGTGATCGGACCCGCGCCCTTGGCCGCGTGCAGGGCCACCTTGCCGTCGTAGCCCTTGACCGCGATCGAGTCGAGGGTCTGCGGCCCGGTGCCGTTGTTGAAGATCGTGCCGGTGATCACGGCCGGACCGGTCGCGGCGTCCGGCTGCGTGATCACAGTGACGTTCTGCAGCTTGATGTCGCCGACCGAGGTGGCGGCGTTGTCCGGCTTGACCTGAAGCGTCTGGGCGTCGTTGCCGGAACCGCAGGCGGACAGGGAGGCGATCGAGACCACGATGGCTGAAGCGGCGAGGGCGCCGCGTCGAAGGCTGCGGCTCACGGCGGCGGCAACTCCTATGACGGTGGTGAGGACGTACGGACAGGAGAGTGGAGCGAGCGGCGTAAAGCCGCCCTAAGGGTGTGTCAGCGCGCTCAGGTTACCGAGCCCCCACCACGCCCTCGCACCCGACCCGCCCCCAGGAGTGCCCCGTTCACCGGCGGGCCTTCCTTGTGAGCTCCCGGCGTGCTCCCGTCGCGCTCCTGCCGAGCTCTCGCCGCGCCCCCGTCACGCCCGATCGTGCGGTTTCGTACGGCGTTCACATAAGCACCGTGATCAATTTCCATTCGCCACCGGAAATGATGTGATCAATTTCCGCGATTGGTTCCGTACGGGTGATCGGGCTCCGAACGAAGTACGGGAAGTTCACCGATTGGAACCAGGCAAACCGGGACTTTCGGCCCCTTGGAGGGGCCTTCCGGTACATGTAACGTACGCGTTTCTCTCCCCCTGCGCAGCTGCTCCGACCTGCGAATACCCGCTTCCGGAAGCCGTCCGCAGCACGTTCCTGTTGCAGTTGTCAAGCCCCGAGATGTGCCCTGACCTGCGAAAACGCCATTCAGAACAAGCGGTTTCCGTGTTATCCTGGATAGCCACGGAAGGGGTACCTGTCACATGACGTTCAAGGTTGGCGACACCGTGGTCTATCCCCATCACGGGGCCGCGCTGATCGAGGCTATCGAAACTCGTCAGATCAAAGGCGTGGACAAGACCTACTTGGTGCTCAAGGTCGCTCAGGGCGATCTGACTGTTCGTGTGCCAGCGGACAATGCGGAGTTCGTCGGCGTACGCGACGTAGTGGGTCAGGAGGGGCTGGACCGGGTCTTCGAGGTGCTTCGTGCACCGTTTGCCGAAGAGCCCACTAACTGGTCCCGCCGCTACAAGGCAAATCTCGAGAAGCTCGCCTCCGGCGATGTCATCAAGGTCGCAGAAGTCGTGCGCGACCTCTGGCGTCGTGAGCGTGAGCGCGGTCTCTCCGCAGGTGAGAAGCGCATGCTCGCCAAGGCCCGCCAGATCCTGGTGAGTGAGCTCGCTCTCGCGGAGAACACCAACGAAGACAAGGCCGAGGCTCTGCTCGACGAGGTCCTCGCGTCCTGACGCATCATTGCCGTGGCGCCCGATGACACACGTACCGTGTCGCCGGGCGCTGCGGCATGTTGCTTTCCCGGCATGTTGTTTTCTACCGCCGCGCCAGCACTCCGCTTCTCGACCGGATGTCACGGAAGGGGCCGGTCAAGGCGTTGTGCGTGGCTCGCTGTGGCCATACCCACCCCGGCTGAGGACACAAACCCTGAACGCGCAATCGATGTCAGAAGACACCCCCCGTCGCACCGCAGCGGTGATTCCCGCGGCCGGCCGGGGCGTACGACTGGGCCCGGGCGCCCCCAAGGCGCTGCGCACCCTGAACGGCACGCCGATGCTGATCCACGCGGTCCGCGCCATGGCGAACTCCAGAGCTGTCTCCCTGGTGGTCGTGGTGGCCCCGCAGGACGGCGCCACGGAGGTCAAGAACCTCCTCGCGGAGCACGCGCTGCCCGAGAGGACCGAATTCCTGGTCGTCCCCGGCGGCGACACCCGTCAGGAGTCCGTACGGCTGGGCCTGGCAGCCCTCCCCGCGGACATCACCACCGTCCTGGTGCACGACGCGGCCCGCCCGCTGGTCCCCGTCGACACGGTGGACGCGGTGATCGAGGCCGTCCACGACGGCGCTCCGGCCGTCGTCCCCGCCCTGCCGCTCGCCGACACCGTCAAGCAGGTCGAGCCGTCCGCCGACGGCTCACCCGAACCGGTCGTCGCGACCCCGCAGCGCGCGCAGCTGCGCTCGGTGCAGACCCCGCAGGGCTTCGACCGCGCCCTGCTGGCCGAGGCCCACGCCACGGTCACCCAGGACGTCACCGACGACGCGAGCATGGTCGAGCAGCTGGGCGTGCAGGTCGTCGTCGTACCCGGCCACGAGGAAGCCTTCAAGGTGACCCGGCCGCTGGATCTGGTGCTGGCCGAGGCGGTACTCGCACGCAGGAGGGCCAACGATGGCTACTAGCGCCAACCTTCCGAACCTGCCCCTCGTGGGCATCGGGACCGACATCCACGCCTTCGAGGAAGGCCGGGAGCTGTGGGTCGCGGGGCTCCTCTGGGAGGGCGAGGGCGACGGGCTCGCCGGGCACTCCGACGCGGACGTCGCCGCGCACGCCGCCTGCAACGCGCTCTTCTCCGCCGCCGGCCTGGGCGACCTCGGCGCCCACTTCGGCACCGGGCGGCCCCAGTGGTCCGGCGCCTCCGGGGTCACGCTCCTCACCGAGGCGGCGCGGATCGTGCGCGCGGCAGGGTTCGAGATCGGCAATGTGGCCGTCCAGGTCGTCGGCGTAAGGCCGAAGATCGGCAAGCGGCGCGACGAGGCACAGAAGGTGCTCTCCGCCGCAGTGGGCGCACCTGTCTCGCTCTCCGGCGCGACGACGGACGGACTGGGCTTCACCGGGCGCGAGGAAGGGCTCGCCGCCATCGCCACAGCCTTGGTTGTGCGGGCCTAGAGGGGTAGGGATGGGGGCACCCGTCCTGTACGTACGGAACGGAACCACGCCACCGCCCTGGAGGACATCCCCGTGTCTGCCGAACTCAGTGATCAGGTCAGAGGGCTCCTCGACAGCCCCGTCTTCGTGAACGTCGCCACCATCCAGCCCGACGGATCGCCCCAGGTGTCACCGGTCTGGGTGAAGCGCGACGGCGACGACGTGCTCATCTCGACGACCGTGGGCCGCCAGAAGGAGAAGAACCTCCGCCGCGACCCGCGCGTCACCGTGCTGCTGCAGCCCTTCGACGCCCCGTACAGCTACGCCGAGATCCGCGGCACCGCCACCCTCTCCACCGAGGGCGGCCAGGAGCTGATCGACGAGCTGGCGGTCAAGTACGTCGGCAAGAAGTATGCCGAGTTCAACCCGTCCGCAGCTCAGGACGGTGAGCGCGTGGTCGTACGGATCACCCCGCGCAAGGTCGTCGGCAGGATCTGAGCCCCCTCGGGAGCACTGCTCTGTCACACTTCTGTGCCCCGTGGCCATAACGGTCGCGGGGCACTGGTATGGGGCCACTACCCTGTAGGGGTGACTCTTCGTCTGTACGACACCAGCGCCCGGCAGATCCGTGACTTCATCCCGCTCTCCGCGGGCTGTGTCTCGATCTACCTGTGCGGTGCCACCGTGCAGGCCGCCCCGCACATCGGGCACATCAGGTCCGGGCTGAACTTCGACATCATGCGCCGCTGGTTCGACTACCGCGGCTACGACGTCACGTTCGTACGGAACGTCACCGACATCGACGACAAGATCATCAAGAAGGCGGCCGAGCAGGGCCGCCCCTGGTGGTCGATCGGGTACGAGAACGAGCGCGCCTTCAACTCCGGCTACGACGCCCTGGGCTGCCTCCCGCCCACGTACGAGCCCCGCGCCACCGGCCACATCACCGAGATGATCGAGATGATGCGCTCGCTCATCGAGCGCGGGCACGCCTACGAGGCGGACGGCAACGTCTACTTCGACGTGCGCTCCTTCCCCGGCTATCTGCAGCTCTCCAACCAGGAGCTGGACAATCTGCTCCAGCCCTCGGGCGACGGCGAGACCGGCAAGCGCGACCCGCGCGATTTCGCGATGTGGAAGACCGCCAAGGAGGGCGAGCCCAGCTGGGAGACCCCGTGGGGACGCGGGCGGCCCGGCTG
Organism: Streptomyces beijiangensis; assembly: GCF_017315755.1. Taxonomy (GTDB): domain Bacteria; phylum Actinomycetota; class Actinomycetes; order Streptomycetales; family Streptomycetaceae; genus Streptomyces; species Streptomyces beijiangensis. Next base: position 1,259 of record NZ_JAFLRJ010000032.1, on the reverse strand, counting down.
GCACCTGGAGTGCTCGGCCATGGCGCACAAGTACCTGGGCACGGCCTTCGACATCCACGGCGGCGGGATCGACCTGATCTTCCCGCACCACGAGAACGAGATCGCGCAGGCCAAGGGGATCGGCGACACCTTCGCCGAGTACTGGGTGCACAACGCCTGGGTCACCATGAGCGGCGAGAAGATGTCGAAGTCGCTCGGCAACTCGGTGCTGGTCAGCGAGATGGTCAAGCAGTGGCGTCCCATCGTGCTGCGCTACTACCTGGGCACCCCGCACTACCGGTCGATGATCGAGTACAGCGTGGAGGCCCTGCGCGAGGCCGAGTCCGCCTTCGCGCGCATCGAGGGCTTCGTCCAGCGCGTCGTCGAGAAGGCCGGGGGACCGGTGGCTCCGGCCGCCGAGGTGCCGCCCGCCTTCGCCGAGGCCATGGACGACGACATGGGAGTGCCGCAGGCGCTCGCCATCGTCCACACCACGGTCCGCCAGGGGAACTCCGCGCTGGCCGCCGACGACAAGGAAGCGGCCGTGGCACGCCTCGCCGAGGTCCGGGCGATGCTCGGAGTCCTCGGTCTGGACCCGCTCGACGAGCACTGGGTGGGCGACAGCGACCGCGGGGACGATCTCCACGGGGCCGTCGACACGCTCGTACGGCTCGTCCTGGAGCAGCGTGAGGCGGCGCGGACCCGGAAGGACTGGGCCACCGCGGACGGGATCCGCGATCAGCTGACCCAGTCGGGGCTGGTCATCGAGGACGGTCCGAACGGGCCGCGGTGGACGCTCGGCCCGCGCTGAGCGCCCGGACCGCGCCGAACGCGGATACGCGGCACACTTTTCATACGTACTTCACTGAAGCATTTCACTGAGCAGCAACGAAACAGGTAGGTCATGGCCGGGAACAGCCAGCGCAGGAACCGCCGCACGTCCAACAAGAAGGGCGCGCAGGTCGGCAGCGGTGGCCAGCGACGCCGCGGCCTGGAGGGCAAGGGTCCGACGCCGCCCGCGGAGGACCGTAAGAAGCACAAGAAGAACCGCATCGCCACCCACAAGGCCAAGCAGGCCGCGATCCGCCGTCCCGCGCCCCGGCGCGGCGGCGCCAAGGGCACGTCCGAGATGGTCGTGGGCCGCAACCCGGTCTTCGAGGCGCTGCGCGACGGCGTCCCGGCCACGACCCTGTACGTCCAGCAGTACATCGACAACGACGAGCGGGTGCGCGAGGCGCTCCAGCTCGCGCACCCGCGCGTCGTTGTCGATGTACTGCTGG
>NZ_JAFLRJ010000319.1 GCF_017315755.1 Streptomyces beijiangensis | reverse complement strand
CGGGCTCCGGCCGGAGCCCGTGCAGGACGAGCATCGCACCGCTGGTGACCACGTACGCCGCTGCGGCCGTGAAGCCGCACTGAAGGTGGTGACTCCAGCCGCCGCGCCGGGAGTTGAAGGTGAAGCGGCCGTGGAGTCCGGTGGCCAGGACGGTCGAGGCGACGGTGATGACGGCATTCGCGACGATCCACGGAATGACCTGCGCCAGTCCTGCGAGGGCGGCGCCGGAAGCCACGCCGACCCCTCCTCCGCAGAGCACGAAACGCGCGAAGGAGGCGAACGGCCCGGGGCGGAAGGGCAGTTGACGTGCGGAGCGAACGACTGGCTGCGTCATGGGCGTAACCATACGGATGTCTATGACGCTTGTATAGGTCGCCCGTTTAGGACGTTTGTTTATCCACTGATTCTCTGCCGGGGAGCCCGGGCGGGCCCGCTACCACTTACCCGGCGCGTAGTCCTTGAGGAAGATGCCGTAGAGGTCCTCGCCGGACTCGCCGCGTACGACCGGGTCGTAGACGCGGGCCGCGCCGTCGATCAGGTCCAGGGGAGCGTGGAAGCCCTCGTCGGCGAGGCGCAACTTGTCGTAGTGCGGGCGCTCGTCGGTGATCCAGCCGGTGTCGACCGAGGTCATGAGGATGCCGTCGGTGTCGAACATCTCCTGGGCGCTGGTCCGCGTCACCATGTTCATGGCCGCCTTCGCGGCGTTGGTGTTCGGGTGCCCCGCGCCCTTGTAGCCGCGGCCGAAGACCCCCTCCATCGCGGAGACGTTGACGACGTACGCGCGCCCGCTCGACGCCTTCTCCGCGGCCGCGGCCATCACCGGGCGCAGCGCGCTGATCAGGATGAACGGCGAGGTGTAGTTGCAGAGCTGCGTCTCGAGAAGCTCCACCGGGGAGATCTGCTCGATGGTCTGCACCCAGGTGTTGGTGTCGACCACGTCCGGGACCAGGCCGCCGGCGTCGATGGCGCTGCCGTCGCGGTGCCTGGCGACGCTGGCGTTGCCCGCGACCAGGGCCAGATCGGCGACCTTCTGCGCGTCCAGACCGCTGATACCCACGGGAAGTGTGGTCAGCCCGTCGACCGCTCCGGAGTTGAAGGCGCCGATGACGTGATGAGCGGGCAGCTCCCCGGCCGGCAGCGGGGCGCTCTCGCCCTCGACCAGGGCACCGTACGCGGACGGCAGCCGCCGTACGGTCTGCGTCGCGTTGTTGATCAGGATGTCCAGCGGTCCGCGCTCGGCGACCTGCTCGGCCAGGGCGACGGCCTGGGCCGGGTCGCGCAGGTCGATGCCGACGACCTCCAGCCGGTGCATCCAGTCCGCGGAGTCGTCCATGGCCTTGAAGCGGCGGATGGCGTCCTTGGGGAAGCGGGTGGTGATCGTCGTGTGAGCACCGTCACGCAGCAGGCGCAGCGCGATGTACATGCCGATCTTGGCGCGGCCGCCGGTGAGCAGGGCGTGCTTGCCGGTGAGGTCGGTCCGGGCGTCGCGGCGGGAGCGGTTCAGGGCGGCGCAGTCCTGGCAGAGCTGGTGGTAGAACGCGTCGACCTCGACGTAGCGCGCCTTGCACGTGTAGCAGGAGCGGGGCCGCTGGAGGATCCCGGCGATCTCGCCCATGACGGACGACGAGGGGAGGAGGCCCTGCGTCTCGTCGTCGATGCGCTCGGCGGAGCCGGTGGCGGTCGACTCGGTGACGGCCTTGTCGTGGGCGGTTTTGGCGGCGCGGCGGTCCTGACGGCGGCGCTGCTTCACCGTGCGGTAGATGCCCGCGGTGGCGCGGCGGACGAGGATCGCGTCGGGGTGGTCGACATCGAGCTTGTCCAGCTCGTCGAGCACGCTCAGGCAGAGAGCCAGCCGCTCCGGATCGATGCCGGGGCCGAAGTCCTGGCTGTCGTCTGTCACCGTCATCGTGGTTCCTCTGTCATTCATGCCGCATGCCGCTGCAGGCCCAAAACCTCGATTTTACGTAAGCCCATGCCCATACACCAAAACGCCCGCCTCCCCGAGCAGGGAGGCGGGCGTTTTGGTGCCGGGAATCAGCGGATGGCGGGCGGGGCCGCCGAGGCGTCCGTACCCCAGTCCGAGGGCTTGTCGCCCACGGTGAAGGAGAGGGAGCGGCCGGAGCGGATCTCGTCGGTGGTGAGGTACGTCTTGGCGTGAGCCTTGCCGTCCACGCTCGCCGACTGGATGTAGCGGTCGGTGTCCGTGGTGCCCGGGGCGGTGATCGTGAGACTGCCGTGCGGGTAGTAGCGGCGGTCCAGCTTCAGGTCGACGCGCTCGAAGACGGGCGTCGACAGGCCCCAGGTGTCGGTGCCCGGCTGGACCGGGTAGACGCCGATGGAGGACAGGACGTTCCAGGCGGACATGGTGCCCAGGTCGTCATTGCCGGTCATGCCCGTGGGGGCGTCCGTGAAGAGCGTCAGCGCGGCGTGCACCACGTCGGTCGTCTTCCAGGGCTGGCCGGTGGAGAGGTAGGTGTACGGGGCGATCAGGTCGGGCTCGTTCTGCGGGTTGTACTTGTCCGCGTTGTAGTACGCGTACGGGCCGTTCACCCAGACCTCGCGCGCCGTCTTCGCGGGGTCCGCGACGAGCTTGTCGTACGCGAAGAAGGAGTCGAGGCGCTGGTTGGCCGCGTCCTTGCCGCCGATGAGCGAGACCATGCCGGACAGGTCCTGCGGGACCATCCACTGGTACTGCCAGGCGGTGCCCTCGTGGAAGCCCTCGCTCTGCGCCGGGTCCGCGGGTCCGGTGAAGGCGCCCGCCGCGTCACGGGCGCGGAAGAAGCCGGTGGTGGGGTCGAAGATCTTGCGGTAGTTCTGGGCGCGGGCGGCATAGCGCGCCGCGTCGGCCTTGTGACCGAGCTCGCCCGCCATCTGGCCGAGCATGGCGTCGGAGAGCGCGTACTCCAGGGTGGCGGACCCACCGTGGTCGAAGTCCGAGTCACCGGGCTTCACATGGGCGCGGTCCTTGATGTAGGGAGCGTAACCGTCCTTGATGTACTGGACGTTGGCCTCGCGGCCGACCGCCGGGGAGTCCGCGGGCGGGACGCCGTCGGCGTTCTTCTTGAGCGCCCTGTACGCCTCCTCCTCATACCCCTTCAGCAGACCCTGCTGGTAGGCGTTGGTGAGGAAGGGGGTGACCGGGTCGCCGGTCATGATGTTCGTCTCGACCGTGCCGTAGCCCCACTTGGGCAGCCAGCCGCTCTCCTCGTCGATCTTGATGACGGAGATCGCCATGTCGCGCGCCTCGCGCGGGGCGAGGAGCGAGAGGAGCTGGGTCTGGGTGCGGTAGGTGTCCCAGAGCGACCAGTTCTGGTAGTACGCGAATCCCTTGGCGCGGTGGACCTTCTGGTCCCAGCCGGTGTAGCGGCCGTCCACGTCGCTGCCGACGTTGGGCGCGAGGAATGAGCGGTAGAGAGAGGAGTAGAAGGTACGGCGCAGGGTTTCGCTGCCGCCCTTGGCCTGCACCTCGCCGAGGCGGTTCTCCCAGCTCGACTGTGCCGCGCGGTAGGTGCGGTCGAAGCTCTTGCCGCCCTCGGCGCGCAGGTTGCCGGCCGCGCCGCGCGCGTCGACGTAACTGACGGCCGTGGTGGCCTCGACGGTGCGGTCCTTGGAGGTGTCGAAGCGGACCCAGGCGCCGTTGCCGCCGGTCCCCGTGGAGGCCTTGGAGCCCTCGGTGACCTTGCCGTCCTTCCACGTACCGGACGTGGTGAAGGGGCGGTCGAAGTGGGTGACCGTGTAGAGCGTGTACGGCTTGGTGTCCTGGCAGAAGCCGCTGCCGGTGATGGCGGTGCGGATGGTGCGCGAGTCGAGGACCTCGACCGTGGTGGAGACGGTCTTGTGCAGCGACTGGCCCGCGTTCAGCAGGACGTTGGCCTTGTCGGTGGCCGGGAAGGTGTACCGCTGCACGCCGGTGCGCGCGGTTGCGGTGAGCTCGGCGGTGATGCCGGAGCCGAGCACGGCCTTGTAGTAGCCGGGGCTCGCCTTCTCGGTGTCGTGGCTGAAGGTGGCGGCGTACTTGGAGTTGTCGGTCTCCGTGATGTCGCCGGTGGTGGGCAGGGTCGGCAGGTCGCCGCCGAGTCCGCAGCCGACGCCGGAGATATGGATGCTGGAGAAGCCGCGGATATGGGTGTCCGCGTGGTCGTAGCCGGTGTTGTGGCCGGTGTCCGGGGAGAGCTGCACCATGCCGAAGGGCACGGCGGCACCCGGATAGGTGTTGCCCTCGTTCTCCGTGCCGATGAACGGGTTGACCAGGTCGGTCAGTTGCCCGCCGCTGTGCCCGGTGGCCTGGGCCGTGGGTGCGGCGAGGACTCCGCCGAGGAGCGCGACGGCGGCGACAGCCGTCGCCGTGCCGCGCAGCCGTTGGGTCCACTGCATGGGTGAAGACCTCCTGAAGGTCGTTGACATCGTTGTCCGGCAGATCGTGGGGGCGTCGGTTCGTGATGGCGTCAGATGAGGCTGAAGGAGACGACCCGGGCATCACCGGGTCGCCACTGGGGGACGGAGAGCGCCACGTACCGTGCGCTGCCGGCGGTGGTGAGCGTGGAGCGGCGCGAGAGGGTGCCCGCCGATTCGTAACTGCGGCCGTCGCTGCTGAACTCCACCCCGGCGGACGGGACGCGCCCGCCCGTCCACTCCACGCGCGCCCCGGTCAGCGGGCGCACCGCGCCGAGGTCGACGACCATGCGGCCGCCGGGTCCGGGTGTCCAGGAGGTGCGGGTGTCGCCGTCGACCGCTGCCGCCGGGTCGGACATGCCGGCCGGGAGCGGCGTGGTGGGGAAGGTGGTGCGGCCCAGCGCTGCGTCGGTGAGCGGGTGGGGTGTCACTCCGGGGAGCGTCACGTCCTTGGTGCGCCCGGAACGCAGCGTCACACGGGCGGTGCGGCCGTTCGGCGCGGTGACGGTGAGCCGGGAGCTCGGGCCGGTGAGCCGTACGGTGCGCGCGTCGGTGACCTCGGCGCGGATCCCGGCGGGCAGGCGTCCGCCGCCTGTCACGCTCAGCGTGAGCCGGGGCGGGAGCAGCATCGCTTGCACGGCTCCTGCCGTCGCGTGGAACTCGGTGCCCGTCGCGGTGACGGTCTGCTCCCCTTCGTACAGCCGTACCGCCCTGGTGTTCTGCGTGATGCCGACCGTGGTGGTGACCGGCTCGCCGGAGAGGTTGAAGAGGCTGAGGTGGTCCTCCGCCGTGCTCGCGCGCAGCGCCCCGTGGCCGCTGGTGGGTGCGGTACGGGCCGACTCGGCCCGGGTCCTGGCGCCATCGCCGGACGGATATCCCTCGACGAGCAGCGGGGCGGCCGCTCCGTCGGCGAGGACGACGGTGTCGTCGTACACGGCGATCGGGTGCCCGCCCTCGCGTACGACGAGTCCCGCCCTGCCGTCCACGGAGATCCAGCCGCCGGTGCTGGTGAGCCGGGGCTGCGGGTAGCGCACGAGGTCGGTCCAGCTCTGGCCGTCGGCCGAACCCTGGACGGCGTACGCCTTCCCGGCCGCGGACTCCCAGCGCAGGGTGACCCGGTCGAACTGCCGCGGTGCGCCGAGGTCCAGCGTGAGGCTGCTGTCGGCGCGGGTGCGGTCGCCCCGGGAGACCGCCCAGCGGCTCACGGGGTCGCCGTCGATCGCGAGCGGGGCCTCCTTGCCGGTGTCGGCGGACGAGGCGGTCGCGGTGGCGGTGCGCGCCAGGTCGGTGCCGTCCGCGCCGTCGCGTACCTCGAAGGCGTAGAGGGAGTAGCCGTAGGTGGGGGCCGGGGTGACGCCGAGCATCCGGATGTACCGGAACTCGGCGCGCTCCAGGGCCAGTTCGTCGGTCCTGGCGCCGGTCGGGGCGGTGCCGCCGGTGTCCCTGGCGGGCACGGTGGTGGCGCCTTCGGCGGTGGTGTAGGTACGGGACCCGGTGAGGCCGGCGATGCCCGGCATGGTGAGGTTGCGGACCTCGATGCGGCCCTCCCCCGCGCCGGTGCCCGAGGTGGCGTAGACGACCGCGCCCGAGGGCAGGGTGGTCATCCCGGCGTAACCGGTGTCCAGTGCCAGCGCGCTCGCGCTGCCGTCGAAACCGTCGCGCACCACGCTGTAGGTGACGGTGGAACGGGTGGTCACCTTGCCGGTGGCTGCGGGCAGGAACATCGGGGTGTGGCCGCTGAGGGCGAACAGCCAGTCGTCGTGCGCGGGCTGCCAGGCGAACTTGACGAAGCCGGGCTTGGTGACGGTGGCCGCCCAGGCGCCGGGCGACTGGTGGGCGAGGAGGCCGGGGCCGGTACCGAAGTCCTTTGCCCCACTGGCCCGCTCGAAGAGTTCGCGTTCGGTCAGCGGCCGGACCGGGGAGCCCTTGCGGGCCCGCCACTCGTGCAGGAGATAGCTGATGGCGATCTCGGCGCGGGCCTCGGGCTCGTACTTGGGCTCGCCGGAGAACTTCGCCATCCGGTGGACCGGCGGGTACGCCTGATAGGCCTCCAGCCGTTCGGCGAGGGCGACTTCGGCGCGGGCGGCCGACCGGTCGCCGAGCACCTGGGCGAGGAAGGCGAGGGGGATGACGTCCCGGCCGTAGAGGTGCTCACGGTCCTCGACCATGGGCATCAGCGGCTCGCCCGCGTCGCTCATCATCATGAGCAGGGTGTCCCACAGCGGCCCGGCGTTCGGCTGGGAGGTGAGCACCTCGGGGAGCGGGCGGCCCGCGGTGATGAAGTGGGCGGAGTTACGGCCCGAGGTGCGCCAGAGCTCTTCCTGGTAGTGCGGGCCGAAGGACTCGTGGTTCTCGACGATGAAGGTGTCGTACAGGTTCTGCGCGGTGTTGTCGCTGACCGGTACGCCGTCCACCCGTGCCGGGTTGGCGAGGTCCGCGGCCGGGAGTCCGGCCTCGTTGCGGCTCCACCGGCCGAACGCGGCGCGCCAGTCGCCCTGGTCGGCGGTGTCGGGGGCCCAGGCGATGCCGGGGGCGAGGGACTGGGCGTACACGCCCATCTCCTCCAGCTTGGTGTCGCCCTGGAATCCGCCGGTGGTGCCGTGCGGTGTCCAGCCGCCGGACGCGGGGTCGTCGGCGGTACCGAGCGAGGTGGTGTAGCGCGCCTGTTCGACGGCTATGGTCTCGACGTTCTTCTGCGTGGCGGTGTCGAGCTGGTCCCACAGCAGCCGGGCGGCGAGGACGAAGTAGGACTGGAACGTGGTGTCGAAGAAGAGCTTCTTGCCCCATTCCGTGCCGCCGGTGAGGCGGTTGGAGGCGGCGAAGTGCCGGAGCGTGGCGAGCGTGCGGGTGCGCAGGGTCTCCTGGTCGACGCCGGCTGCCCCGGCGTCGTACGTCCCCCGGGTGAGGAGCACCGCGTTGCCGAGGACGACCGCGAAGCCGAAGTCGGTCGCGGTGTAGTGGCCGGCCGCCGCGTTCCACTGGGTCTCGGACCAGCGGGTGTGGTCGAGCAGGACGCGGTAGTAGGTGGCGGCGACTCCGTCCGGCGCGGTCGCGCTGTCGGCAGCCGTACGGGATGCCGCCGCGGCGGTGCCCGCGAGGGCGGCGGGTGCTGCCGCGAGGGCGGCGGAGAGGCCGATGAGCTGCGTGAACCGGCGGCGGCTCAGCTCGGACGAGTGGTGCGACACGCTGGGTCGTTCCCTTCGACTGCGATCTAGACAACGTTGTCAGAATCGCGATCATTGTTGATTCCTGTCGGGCTCGCGTCAAGGGTTGCGACGGGGGCATTCCGGCCCGCCCGGGGAGGGGCGGGCCGGAATACCGTTTCGGTCAGGCCGCCGGGCACCCTGCCGGGGTTGCCTGTGACGCGTCGCTGATCAGGGCGGACTGGGCCGCCTTCATCCGCTGGACATCGGGCTTGACGATCCTCCGGTCGTAGGTCATCAGCCCGTTCAGCTCGCCCTCCACATCCGAGATCTGGGTGTAGACGGCACCGTTGCTGCCCTTGCAGGCCAGTGCGCGGACCTCGTCGAGATGGCGGAGGTAGTCGTCGGTGTAGGTCGCGGGATCGACATCGACGTAACTCTGCTGGACCGCCCAGGCGTGGCCGGGCACCGCGAGGCCGAGTCCGCCGTACTCGCCGCTGACCAGGGCCCGTTCACCGTCCGGCTTCGGCGGCAGCGCCGGACTCGGGTAGCCGTGCTCGTCGATGATGTCGCCGGTGCCTCCGTCGACGCCCAGATTGATGCCCGACATGCTGTTGACCAGCCGGGTCGGGTCCCACGCCTTGGCCTGGTCGGCGATGCGGGCCTCGTCGTACTGCCCCCAGCCCTCGTTGAAGGTCACCCACATGACCACCGACGGGTGGCTGGAGTGCTGGTCGATCATCTGCTTCATCTCGTGCTCGTACTCGGTGCGCGCGGCCGGCGAGGGATTGACCCCGGCGGACATCGCGGGCATGTCCTGCCAGACCATCAGACCCAGCTTGTCGGCCCAGTAGAACCAGCGGTCGGGCTCGACCTTGATGTGCTTGCGCACCGAGTTGAAGCCCATCGCCTTGTGCATCTTCAGGTCGTACGCGAGCGCCTCGTCGGTCGGCGCGGTATGCAGACCGTCCGGCCAGAACCCCTGGTCGAGGGTGGCCATCATGAAGACGGGCTTGCCGTTGAGGACGGTGCGCGGGGTGCCGTTCACCTTCTCGACGGCGATGGACCGCATCCCGAAGTAGCTGCCCACCCGGTCGGATCCGACCGTGACCTTCAGCTGGTAGAGGTGCGGATCGTCGGCGGACCACAGGTGGGGGTTCGGCACGGACAGGCTCAGTGCCCTGCCGGTGCGCCCGGTGACCGTGCCGATCTTGCGCTTGCCGTCGTACGCGGTGGCCGTGACGGGGACTCCGTCACGCACCCCGCGCACCTCGATCGCGACCTTCTTCCCCGGGACGTCCGGGGTGATTTTGAGGTCGGAAGCGTGGTCGGCGGCGACCGGCTCCATCCAGACGGTCTGCCAGATGCCCGAACTGGGCGTGTACCAGATGCCGCTGGGGTCGAGACGCTGCTTGCCCATAGGCGGGTTCTCGCCGTTCGCGGCGTCGGTCGGGTCGTAGACGCCGACGATCAGCTCCTGGGTGCGACCGGGCTTCAGCGCGTCGGTGATGTCGGCGCTGAACTTGTCGTAGCCACCCTTGTGTTCGGTGACCTTGACGCCGTTGACGTACACCTCGGACTGCCAGTCGACCGCGCCGAAGTTCAGCTGGAGGCGCTTGCCGTCGCCGACCTTCCAGCCCTGGGGGACGGTGAAGGTCCTGCGGTACCACATGCGGTCCTCGTGGCGTTCGACGCCGGAGAGCTGGGACTCGACGGGGTACGGGACGAGGATCTTCTCGGCGAGCTGCTTGCCGACCGGGGGCCGCTCCCCCGCCTCGGCGGCCGCGAACTGCCAGGAACCGTTGAGGTTCTGCCAGTTGTCGCGGGTCAGCTGGGGGCGCGGGTACTCGGGCAGGGCGTTCTTCGGCCCGACCTGGTCGGCCCACTTGGTGCGCAGTTCGTAGCGCGAGTGGTTGGGGCCGCTGGACCAGAAGGCGCCGACCGCCTTGCTGTTCTCGCCGGTCAGACCGCCCTTCCCGTCGTAGCGGATGTCGGCGAGACCGGTGGCGTTCCCTGCCTTGTTGCCGACGACCGGCTCCTTGAGAGCGACGGTGAAGCTGCGGGCGTCCTCAGGGTCGGCCTTGATGGCGCCCAGGGGCCACGTCGCGCCGCCGATGACCGCGCTGAGGTGCGAGGTGAGGTCGGCGGGCAGTGCCCCGAGCTTCTGGGCGAAATCGACCTTGAGCGTACGGCCGTCCGCCTGGACGGTGGAGGCGATGGCCCCGTCGTACGCGAAGTCGTCGGGCAGCAGGAAGGCGGACTGCGTGATCGCCTCCTTGGTGCCGCCCGGCTCGGTCCATCTCAGGTGGAGGTTGGAGCCTCCGAAGTGCTCGAAGTACTCGACCTTGATGTCGTAGGCCGTGCCGGCGGTCAACTCGAGCGGCTGGGAGGTCTGTTCCTTGTCCCAGTCGTCGACCCAGTGGTCGATGACGAGCTTTCCGTCGACCCAGACGCGGAAACCGTTGTCTCCGGTCATCGACAACGTTGTCGCGCCGGACTTCTCGGGGACGATTTTCCCGGTCCACCGGATGCTCGCGTCGTCGTTCTGCCCGGTGGCGGACGTGAGGCGGGATTCCAGCGAAGCGAAGTCGATGGAAGGGTCGAAGCCGGTGGCTTTGAGCTGGGCGAAGTCGAAGGCACCGGGTGCGGACTGGGTGTAGTACTCGCCCTTCAGGCCGTGCACGGCGACGGGGTCGTCGGCGGCCGACGCGGCGGGCACGGCGGACAGCCCGGCGACGCCGAGGGCGGCGGCGAGGAGTAGGGCCAGCTTGCTTCTGATGCGCACGGATCCTCCTTGGTGAGGAAGGGTGGCGGCTCGTTGCAACAGTCTGTACAACGTTGGAAGGAACGGCAGTTGGCATGACAGCACGACTCCGGTTCGGCTGTCCAGGTGCATGACAAATCACAGGGGAGAGTCAGTGGGGGTCAGCCTCAAGGACGTCGCCGAGCACGCGGGCGTCTCGATCAAGACCGTCTCGAACGTCGTGAACAACTACCAGCACGTCACTCCGGCCATGCGGACCAAGGTCCAGGCGGCGATCGACGAGCTGGGATACGTACCGAACCTGACCGCCCGCCACCTGCGGAAAGGCCGCACCGGCATCCTCGCGCTCGCCGTCCCCGAGCTCGGCAACCCGTACTTCGCCGAGCTGGCCGGCGCGATCGTCGACGCGGCCGCCGAGCACGACTACACCGTGCTGCTCGACCACACCCGGGGCGAGCGGGCCCGCGAAGTGCTGGTGAGCCAGGGATTCCGGGCCCGGGTGATCGACGGGCTGATCCTCAGCCCGATCGAACTGGAGGCGGACGATCTGCGCAGCCGCGACCACGACGCGCCGCTGGTGCTGCTCGGCGAGCGGGAGTACGACCTGCCCTTCGACCACATCGCCATCGACAACGTCGCCGCCGCACGGCTGGCGGTGCGGCATCTGATCGGGCTCGGCCGCACCAGGATCGCCTACCTCGGCGCCCGTACCGACCGAAGCAACCGCCCCGCCCACCTGCGACTTCGGGGCTGGCGCGAGGAATTGACGGCGGCCGGGCTGCCCGCACCCGACACCCTGGTGGCGCCTACCAGCGGCTGGGACCGGGGGGACGGGGCGGAAGCGATGGCGCGGCTGCTGGAGTCGGGGCAGCGCCCCGACGCGGTCTTCGCGTACAACGACCTGGTCGCGATCGGTGCGATGCGGGTGCTCTCCGAGCGGGGGCTGCGGGTGCCGTGGGACGTGGCGGTGGTGGGCTTCGACGACATCGCAGAGGGGCAGTTCGGGGCGGTGACGCTCACGACGATCTCGCCCGACAAACAGTCGATCGCCCGCCTGGCCGTCGAATCCGTCCTGCACCGTCTGCAGGCCGAAGGACCGCCGGTCGGGCGTGAACTGACCGCCGAATTCAGGCTGCTGGAACGGGAGAGCACACTGGGGCGACGCTGAGCCCTTGTCTGGCTCAACCCTGACGCGGGGGGTTTACAGCGCTCTTCCAACGATGTAAAAAGTGCCCCGGAACGTCGAGTTGACTCAACTTGAGCCCGTCTCCCGTGCGCCTCAGCCACGGGTCAGTGCAGATCTGGGGACGCCATGAAGCCGACCGCTCTTCGCCGACGCACCACGACCAGGACGCTCATTGCCGCAAGCCTTGCCGCCGGCCTCGCGCTGGCGGCAGGCTGCTCCAAGTCCGAGGACTCGGGCTCCAAGAGCCCCACCGCCTCGGACACCGCCGATGCGGGACAGAAGGTCGCCACTCCGGCGGGCGACGCCAAGAGCTGCACCATCGACCAGTTCGGTGGCACCAAGCTCGACATCAAGGGCGCCACGATCGGGTTCTCGCAGTCCGAGAAGGAGGCCAACCCGTTCCGTATCGCCGAGACCGCCTCCATCAAGGCCGAGGCGCAGAAGCGCGGTCTGAAGCTGCTGACCGCCAACGCCCAGTCGCAGTTCTCCAAGCAGATCAGTGACGTCCAGGACCTGATGGCCAAGGGGGCGAACCTGCTGGTCATCGCCCCGCTCAACTCGGACGGCTGGGGGCCCGTGTTCCGCAGCGCCGCCGCCAAGCACATCCCGATCATCACGATCGACCGCAAGATCAACGCCACCGCATGCAAGGACTACGTGAGCTTCATCGGCTCCGACTTCATCTCGCAGGGCAAGCGTGCGGCGGACCAGATGATCACGGCAACCGGCGGAAAGGGCGAGATCGCCATCCTGCTGGGCGCGGCGGGGAACAACGTCACCACCGAGCGCACCAAGGGCTTCAAGGACGAGATAGCCGCGAAGGCGCCCGGCCTGAAGGTCGTCTTCGAGCAGACCGGTGAATTCGCCCGTGAGAAGGGCCAGTCGGTCACCGAGCAGCTCATCCAGTCCAAGCCGGGCATCACCGGGATCTACGCCGAGAACGACGAGATGGGCCTGGGCGCGGTCAACGCGCTGAAGGGCGCGGGCAAGAAGGCCGGCGCCGTCAAGATCGTGACCGTCGACGGCACCCGCAACGCCGTACAGGGCATCGTGGACGGCTGGATCAGCGGCGTCGTCGAGTCCAACCCGCGGTTCGGACCCCTGGCCTTCCAGACCCTCGACGACTTCGCCAAGGGCCAGAAGGTCTCCCAGGACATCGTCATCCAGGACTCCGAGTACTCCAAGGACAACGCCAAGGCCGACCTGGGCAAGGCGTTCTGACCGTGCCGTCCGTGCTGACCGTCTCCGGACTCACCAAGGTCTTCCCCGGCGCCCGCGCGCTCGACGGAGTCGACTTCGCCGCCGAGTCCGGTGAGGTCCATGCCCTGATCGGCGAGAACGGCGCCGGGAAGTCCACGCTCATCAAGGTGCTGACCGGCGTCTACCGACCCGACGAAGGGGAGGTGACGTACCGGGGGAAGCCGGTCCGCTTCGCCACCCCGCTCGACGCCCAGCACGCGGGGATCTCCACCATCTACCAGGAAGTGAATCTGGTCCCGCTGCTGAGCGTGGCCCGCAATCTCTTCCTGGGCCGCGAACCCCGCAACAGGCTCGGCCTGATCGACTTCCGCCGGATGCACCGGGAGGCCGAGGAGGCTCTGCGGGCGCTCGGCGTGCGGGTGGATGTCGGCCGACCACTGCGCTCGCTCGGCATCGGCGCCCAGCAGATGGTGGCGCTCGCCCGCGCGGTCTCGGTCGACGCGCGGGTCGTCATCATGGACGAGCCGACCTCCTCCCTCGAACCGCGGGAGGTGCAGACCCTGTTCGGGGTGATCCGGATGCTGCGCGGGCGCGGCATCGCGGTGATCTACGTCAGTCACCGTCTTGACGAGCTGTACGAGATCTGCGACGCGGTCACCGTGCTGCGCGACGGCAAGGTCGTGCACACGGGCCGTATCGCCGGCCTCGACCGGCTGCGTCTTGTCTCGCTGATGCTCGGCCGCGAGATGAGCGAGGTGCGCAGCGAGGGGGTCACCAAATTCACCGGGGCTCACGGCACAGGTGATGAACCCGTCCTGCAGGCAACGGGTTTGACGGTACGTCACACTCTGCATGATGTGTCGCTCTCGATACGCCCCGGCGAGGTGGTCGGACTCGGCGGGCTGCTCGGCTCCGGCCGCAGCGAGACGGCGAAGGCCATCGCCGGAGCACTGCCGCCCGACGCGGGCCGAGTGGTCGTCGCGGGCGCCGCTGTCCGTACCGGATCGACCCCCGCGGCGATCAGGGCGGGCATCAGTCTGCTGCCCGAGGACCGCAAGGCGGAGGGGATCGTGCCGGGCCTCTCCGTACGGGAGAACATCGCACTGGCCGCACTGCCCGGACTCTCCCGCTTCGGCCTGGTGGACGAGAAACGCATCGACCGGATCGTGGAGACCTTCATGAAACGGCTGCGGATCAAAGCATCCGGTCCGCACCAGAAAGTCGGCGAACTCTCGGGCGGCAATCAGCAGAAGGTGCTGCTCGCCCGCTGGCTGGCGATGCAGCCCAAAGTGCTGCTGCTCGACGAGCCGACCCGGGGCATCGACGTCGGGGCCAAGGCCGAGGTGCAGAGCCTCATCGACGAACTCGCCGAGGACGGTCTCGGCGTACTGCTGATCTCCTCCGACCCCGAGGAGCTGGTCGAGGGCTCGGACCGGGTGGTCGTACTCAAGGACGGCGCGGTGGTCGCGGAACTCACCGGCGACGGTGTCACCGAGGGCGCACTGCTCCGGGCCATCGCCTCGAAGGGCGGGGACGATGACTGACCTGGCACTACGGCGCGAACCCCTCGACAGGGCACGGCTGCTGACGCTCCTTCAGGAGTACGGCGTCTATGCCGGTGTGGCCGTGCTGATCCTGGCCAACATCGCTCTCACCCCCCACTTCCTCTCCACGGAGAACTTCCGCACCCAGGCCGTCCAGGTCGCCCCGGTCCTGATCGTTGCGCTCGGCATGGCCCTCGCCATCGGCAGTGAGGGAGTCGATCTGTCGGTCGGCTCGGTGATGGCGCTCTCCACCTCGCTCGTCTCCCTCTATCTGGGGTACGGGGTGTGGATCGCGCTGATCGTGGCCGTGATCGGCGGCGCCGTGATCGGGGTGGCCAACGGCTCCCTGATCGCCTTCATCGGGGTCCAGCCCATCGTCGCGACCCTGGCGCTGATGGTCGCGGGCCGCGGCATCGCCCTCGTACTGCTCCCCCAGCTCAAGGACATCCGTGATCCGGCCATGGCCTCGCTCGGTTCGGGGGCGCTGTTCGGAATCCCGTATCTGGTCCTGATCGCGGCGGGCCTCGCGCTCGCCGTCGGCTTCACCGTCCGGCGCACCACCTTCGGCAGGCAGCTCCTCGCCATCGGCGACAGCCGGCCGGCCGCCCAGCTGGCGGGTCTTCCCGTACGCAGGGTGCTGATCCTGGTGTACGTCGTCTCCGGTGTCCTGGCCGCCGTCGCGGGCGTCCTCGCATCGGCCAGGCTCCAGGCCAGCGACCCGACCTCGCTCGGCACGCTCATGGAGCTCTCCGCGATCACCGCCGTGGTGGTCGGCGGT
Source organism: Streptomyces beijiangensis (assembly GCF_017315755.1). Classification (GTDB taxonomy): domain Bacteria; phylum Actinomycetota; class Actinomycetes; order Streptomycetales; family Streptomycetaceae; genus Streptomyces; species Streptomyces beijiangensis. The sequence goes on along the minus strand of NZ_JAFLRJ010000319.1, from coordinate 6,539 downwards.
ACGCCACTGAGCGGCGGCCGGGTCCGGATCGGCGGCACCGTGGCGGGTGCCGTCCTCATCCAACTGCTCACCGCCACACTCATCAAGCACGATCTGCCGCCCTCGTGGACGCAGATCGCCCAGGCCGTGGTGATCGTGCTCGCGGTGTACGCGGCACGGGAACGGGGGAAGCGGTGACCGCCGTGCAGACCGTGGAGAGCGAATCGTCGACGTTCGAGGAGGAGCCGCTGGGCTCCAGCAGGGCCGAGCGGCTGAGCGCGCTCGCGCAGCAGCACGGCGCGCTGGTCACGCTCGTCGTGGCGGTGATCGCCGCCTCGTTGTCTTTCGACACTTTCCTGACCGTCGACAACCTCTCCAACATGGCGGTCTCGTCCGCCTTCCTCGCCGTGGTCGCCCTCGGCATGACCTTCGTCATCATCACCGGCGGAATCGACCTCTCGGTCGGCTCGCTCTTCGCACTGGGCGGCGTGCTCGCCGCCTGGGGCTCGCAGTACGGGACGCTGGTCGCCCTCCTGCTCCCCCTCGCAGTCTGCGGACTGATCGGCCTGGTCAACGGGTTGCTGATCGCACGGGCGCGGCTCGCGCCGTTCATCGTGACGCTCGCCTCGCTGCTCGCCGCGCGCGGCATCCTGCTCGCCGTCACCAACGAGGGCGCGACCACGTATCTGGTCGACGAGAAGTCGTTCTTCGCCCGGCTGGGCCAGGACAAGATCCTGGGCATCGGTGTGCCCGTCTGGATCACCGTCGCGCTCTTCGTCCTGGGCGCGGTGGTACTCAGGCGCACCCGCTTCGGCCAGTACGTGTACGCGGTCGGCGGGAACGAGGACGCGGCGGCGCTGATGGGCGTCCCCGTGGCCCGTACGAAAACATCCGTCTACGCGCTCTCCGGGCTCTGCGCCGGACTGGCCGGCGCCCTCAACGCCGCCTGGCTCGTCTCGGGTGTCACGATTCTGGGCTCCGGCATGGAGCTGGAGGCGATCTCCGCCGTCGTCATCGGCGGCACCCTGCTGTCGGGTGGCTTCGGCTTCATCAGCGGTTCGCTCGTCGGCGTACTGCTCCTGAAGGTCATCCAGAACGTCATCAACCAGATCGGCTCGCTCGACTCCGCCTACCAGCAGGTCGTCAGCGGCGCCTTCCTGGCGGTCGTCGTCATCGCGCAGACCTGGCTGGGGCGCAGGCGCCGGATGCTGTGAGACCGGCCGCTACGAAACCTGCTGGGCTTTGCCGAGCGCGATGACACCGTTCTTGGACACGCTGTAGAGCTCCTCGTCCCGTTCGGGGTTGACGCCGATCGTCGCCCCGGGCGGGACGTCGACGTTCTTGTCGAGGATCGCGCCCCGTACGACCGCACCCCTGCCGACGCGCACCCCGTGGTGCAGTACGGAACCCTGGACGACGGCGCCCTGTTCGACGACGACTCCGGGCGAGAGGACGGATCCTGTGACCTGCCCGCGGATGACGCAGCCCGCGCTGACGATCGACTCGCCCGCGATGCCGCCGGAGACGAACCGGGCCGGGGCCTGCGGTCCCGCGTGGGTGTACATCGGCCAGCGCCTGTTGTAGAGGCTGAACAGCGGCTGCTCGGAGATGAGATCCATATGGGCTTCGTAGTAACTGTCGAGGGATCCCACGTCGCGCCAGTAGCCGTGCTCGCGCGGGGTCTCGCCCGGTACGTGGTTCTCGTCGAAGTCGTAGACCTGTGCCACTCCGCGCTCGGTGAGCATCGGCAGGATGGAACCGCCCATGTCGTGCGCGGAGTTCTCGTCCTCGGCGTCCTGGTGGAGCGCGTCGACGAGGACCTTGGTGGAGAAGAGGTAGTTGCCCATGGAGGCGAACACCTTGTTGCGGTCACCTGGCAGTCCGGGCGGATCGGCCGGCTTCTCCAGGAAGCGCTCGACGCGTGTGCCGTCGGATGCGGGGCTGATGATCCCGAAGGATGACGCTTCGGTACGCGGCACCTTGATGCCGGCGACCGTGACCCCCGCACCGCTCTCGATGTGGCGCTCCAGCATCTGCCGTGCGTCCATGCGGTAGACGTGGTCGGCGCCGAACACCGCGATGTAGTCGGGCTGTTCGTCGTGGACGAGGTTGAGGGACTGGAGGATCGCGTCCGCGCTGCCCAGGTACCAGCGCGGTCCGAGCCGCTGCTGGGCGGGGACCGGGGTGACGTAGTTGCCGAGCAGGCTGGACATCCGCCAGGTGGTGGTCACATGGCGGTCGAGCGAGTGCGATTTGTACTGGGTCAGCACACAGATCCGCAGGATGTCCGCGTTGACGAGGTTCGACAGGACGAAGTCGACGAGCCGGTACGTGCCGCCGAAGGTCACGGCGGGCTTCGCCCGGTCCGCGGTCAGCGGCATCAGCCGCTTCCCCTCTCCTCCCGCCAGTACGATCCCGAGCACCGAAGGTCCACCGCGCATGGCTGCTCCCCCTGCTTGGACTTGCCCTGCTACGACTGCGACTTGCAGATCTCCTCGTACACCTCGAGCGTGCGCCGGGCCACCATGTCCCAGCCGAACTCGCGCACGGCCCGCTCGCGCCCCGCCTCGCCCATGCGCTGGGCCGCGGTCCGGTCGGAGAGCACCCGGTTCAGCGCGTCGGCCAGCCCCGTCTCGAAGGCCTCCGGATCGTCGGCCTCGTACGGTACGAGCAGACCGGTGCGGCCGTCGGAGACGACCTCGGGGATCCCGCCCACCGCCGAGGCGACGACGGCCGTACCGCAGGCCATCGCCTCCAGATTGACGATGCCCAGCGGTTCATAGACCGAGGGGCAGACGAACACCGCTGCCCTGCTGAGGAGTTGGATGATGTCGGGGCGCGGCAGCATCTCGTCGATCCAGTGGACCCCGTCACGGACACGGCCCAGTTCGGCGACGAGCGTACGGAACTCGTGCTCGATCTCCGGGGTGTCGGGGGCGCCGGCGCAGAGCACCAGCTGGGCCGCCGGATCGATCCCGCGTGCGGCGCGCAGGAGATGCGGGACGCCCTTCTGGCGGGTGATGCGGCCGACGAAGAGGACGAAGGGGCGGTCGGGGTCGATGCCGTTGCGGCGCAGTACGTCGACGCCGGGGGCCGGCCGGTAGAGACGCGTGTCGATGCCGTTGTGCACGACCCGCACCCTGGCCGGGTCGAGCTGCGGATAACAGCCGAGGATGTCGGCGCGCATGCCGTGCGAGACGGCGATCACCGCGTCGGCGGACTCGATGGCGGTGCGCTCCGCCCAGCCGGAGAGCGCGTAGCCGCCACCGAGCTGCTCGGCCTTCCAGGGGCGCAGGGGTTCCAGGGAGTGTGCGGTCATCACATGAGGGATGCCATGGAGGAGCTTGGCGAGATGGCCTGCGAGATTGGCATACCAGGTGTGGGAGTGGACCAGTTCGCGGCCTTCGAGGGCGGCCGCGATGGAGAGGTCCACGGAGAAGGTGCGCAGGGCGTCGTTGGCGCCGTCGAGGGACTCGCAGGGCCGGTGGCGTGTCAGGCCGTCGGACGCGCCTTCACCCCAGGAGTGGACCTCGAGGTCGGTCAGGGCGCGTAACTCCCGGGCGAGGAACTCCACATGGACGCCCGCCCCGCCGTAGACGTCCGGCGGGTACTCGCGGGTCAGCAGCCCCACCTTCACGCCCGTCCCCCTGACGTCGCCCGTGACCGACTGTCCTCTGATGGTCACCCACATGCGGCTGCGGGGGAAGACCGCGGGACAGCACGGTCCCTTTTCACTTGAAGGTGTGGTTTTGCCGGGGATACGGCACGTCTGTGCCCCCTGGACCGTTCTCGCAGCGGGGGTCCTGTTCTCCACCTTCCGACCTGGTCGACGTCCGGGAGGACGACTTCAGGAGTACGGCCCTACTACTAGAGCAGTACGACCGATTGCCTGCTCAGGTACGACGACTTCACGCCTGGCACGGGAGATCGTGGAGACCATGAGTGCCCTTGCGTTGTCCGTGCTTCTCTCGCTGGTCTCCGCCGTCGCCTACGCGGCAGCGGCGATCATGCAGGAGCGCGTCGCCGCGTCCGCACCGAGCAGCCAGTACGCCCCGATGGGCCGCGGCGCCTGGTGGGGCGCCATAGCCCTCAGCGGCCTCGGCGCGGCGCTGCATGTCGCGGCACTCGCGTACGGACCACTGAGCCTGGTGCAGCCGCTCGGCGCGCTGACGATCGTCTTCGCGCTGCCGATGGCCGCCCTGGCCGTCGGGCGCAGGGCCGGGTCCACCGCCTGGCGCGGCGCGATCATGGCGACGGTGGGGCTCGCCGGCCTGCTCTCGCTGACCGGCTCCGCCGACTCCGACACGCTCGAGGGCGGCGACCGGATGATGCTGGGGCTGCTGACCGCGGGCGGAGTGGTCGCGCTCTTCCTCGCCTCGCGCCGGATGCACCGCCCGGTCGTGCGGAGCGTGATCCTGGCAGCGGCCGCGGGGGGCGCGTTCGGTGTGGCCTCGGTGTTCACGAAGACCGTGGCCGTGGACTTCACTTCGCACTCCCCCACCGCCGAGTGGCCGAGCCTGCTGGCGATCGCCGGTCTTGCGGCGGCCGGGATGCTGCTCTCCCAGGCCTCGTACCGCGGAGCCGGTCTGGCCGCTCCCCTGTCAACCGTCACAGTGGTCAATCCCGTCCTCGCCGCGGCCATCGGGCTCACGCTCTTCGGGGAGCACTTCCGTTACGGGGCGACCGGCACCGCGCTCGCCCTGGGCTGCGGGGTCGTCGCGGCGGGCGGGCTGATCCTGCTCACCGCCGAGCGGCTGCACACCTCGCCCACCCGCAAGGTCGCCGAGTCGCTCCCGTCGATACCCACGCAGCGCGAGCCGTCCGACGACAGGCCGGAGGGGACCGGTCAGACGGTGACTCCGCCCGCCCTGAGGTAGGCGAGCGGGTCGATGTCGCTGCCGTAGTCAGGACCCGTCCGTACCTCGAAGTGCAGATGCGGGCCGGTGGCATTGCCGGTAGAGCCCGACCTGGCGATCCGCTGGCCCTCGTTGACGTGCTGGCCGTCGCGGACCGTGAGCGCGGAGAGATGGGCGTACTGGCTGTACTTGCCGTCGGCGTGCCGGATGACGATCTGGTACCCGTACGATCCTGCCCAGCCGGCCGAGACCACACGGCCCGCGGCGACGGCCTTCACCGAGGTGCCGGTGGCGACCGGGAAGTCGACACCGGTGTGATAGCCGCTGGCCCAGGATCCGCCCGCCCGGTGGTAGGGGGTGCTGGGGTGCGCGTCGACGGGGGCGGTGAATCCGGCAGCCTTCGGGGACTTCGAGGCTTTCGGCGCCTTCGTCACCTTGGCGGCCTTGGTCGCCTTCGTGACCTTGGTGCCCTTCTTCGGCGTGGCGGAGTCGCTGTGCCCGGACGTCTTCGGCGTCTCATGCGCGCCGAGGCTGAGCCGCTGCCCGGGCAGGATCAGGTCCGGGTCGCCGCCGATGACCTCGCGGTTGGCCGAGTACAGGCGGTGCCAGCCGCCCGTGACGTGCTTCTCGTCCGCGATCCGGGAGAGCGAGTCACCGCTGACGACGGTGTACGACCCGTGGGCGGTCTGCGGCGTGGACGTCTCGCGCGGCTCGGCCGCGGTCGACTGCCGCGTCTCCCGCTTCGTCTCGGGCGGTGTCGTGCGCTTCGTCTCGCGGGTGCTCGCGGTTCTTGTCTCCGGGGCGTCGCCGCCCCGGGTGAGCCCGGCCCGTACCGAACAGACCGGCCAGGCCGTGGGCCCCTGACCCTTGAGCACCTTCTCGGCCACGGCGATCTGCTGGTCCTTGGTCGCCAGGTCGGCACGCGGCGCGTAGGTCGCACCGCCGTACGCCTTCCAGGTGGACTGGCCGAACTGGAGGCCGCCGTAGTACCCGTTACCGGTGTTGATCTTCCAGTTGTTGGTGGACTCGCAGTTCGCGACCTTGTCCCAGACGTCGACGGAGGCCGCTGACGCGGTACCCCCGGTCAGCAGTGGCAGGGCGATCCCGGCACCGCCCGCCGTCACCGTGAGCGAGGCACGGTTGATACGGCTGGGCTGGTACCGGCGGTGACGACCGGATGCGGCCATGGCTCGGTTCCCCCCACTGCTTCACAGGTCGGACACAGCACATACGCGCAAGCGGCAAAAATACGGCTATCGCAGAGACCATGACAAGAGCGCGCACCGAATGGGACCGCGCCTACACCGACCGGCGTTCCACCACCACCCGGCGCCAACTCCCTTCCTGCGGGCCGTCGGCGGAGTCCCCGCCCGCCTCTTCCGCGTCGAGTCGGCGGTGCCTGCCGCCGCGGGCGAAGAAGTCCGCGAGGGGAAGTGTCGCGGCGCCGACGGTGACCGCGTCGGGGCCGAGCCTGCCCAGATCGATGGTGGTGCGCTCGCCGGGATGGCGCAGTGCGTACTCGGAGGCGTAGCGGCGCACCGCGGGGAGCAGCCGGGGGCCGAGGAGCAGGCCGGCCCAGCCGCCCACGAGGATGCGCTCGGGACGGAACAGGTTGACCAGGTCGGCGATGGCCGCCCCGAGGAACTCGGCGGTCTCGTCGAGGAGTTCGAGAGCCGCCGGGTCCGGGGCGGCCATCGCCGTCCT
>NZ_JAFLRJ010000318.1 GCF_017315755.1 Streptomyces beijiangensis | reverse complement strand
TCCGAGTGGTACCTCGCCCCGCGCCGCTTCCACGTGCGGTCGGCGAGGTACCACTCGGAGGTCCGCAGCGCCCCCTCCTCGACCCAGCGGTACAGCTCGTCGAGCCGCTCGGCGGGCTCCCCCCAGTCGCCCAGCGGGAACGCCCGCCCGGTCAGATCCGGGTGGGACGCGTGATCCTCGTGATCCGCGCGATACGTGCGATCAGCGCACTCCGCGCACTCGGTGTGGGACGCATGGTCCGGGGCCCCTGCCGCCTCCTCATGGTGATCGGGCTGCTGCATCTCCGGCTGACTCACCCGGCCGCTCCCTCCGTGACGTACGGTGCGCGCGTGGGTACTGATGCGCATGCCCTTCCTACCGCCGAATGGTGGGCCACGGCGCCAATATGCGGGTATGTCCACCCGCAAGTGCCCTGTGGTCAGGTATAAGAGCAGGCCGTTCCCCGCCCGCCCTCACCCGAAAGAGTTGGTCCTTACGGTGGAGGGCGAGCCCCTCGCCGACCACGTAGGCTCGGTTTCACCGTAGGACCCCCGAAAACATCGTCGAAAATGATCGGAGTCACCCGTGATTCCCGGTGGTGGCCAGCCCAACATGCAGCAGCTCCTCCAGCAGGCCCAGAAGATGCAGCAGGACCTCGCCGCGGCCCAGGCGGAGCTTGCACAGACCGAGGTCGAAGGCCAGGCGGGAGGCGGACTCGTCAAGGCGACGGTGACCGGCTCCGGCGAGCTGCGCGCACTCGCGATCGACCCCAAGGCGGTCGACCCCGAGGACACGGAGACGCTCGCCGATCTGATCGTCGCGGCCGTCCAGGCGGCCAACGAGAACGCCCAGCAGCTCCAGCAACAGAAGCTCGGTCCGCTCGCCCAGGGTCTGGGCTCGATGCCGGGCCTCCCCTTCTAAGGGGAAGCGGCACCAACTACCGTACGTACCAGCACACTCCACGAAAGGCGCTCCGTTGTACGAAGGCGTGGTCCAGGACCTCATCGACGAGTTGGGCAGGCTGCCCGGCGTCGGTCCCAAGAGCGCGCAGCGGATCGCCTTTCACATCCTCCAGGCCGAGCCCACCGACGTCCGCCGCCTCGCGCACGCGCTGCTCGAAGTGAAGGACAAGGTCCGTTTCTGTTCGATCTGCGGAAACGTGGCCCAGCAGGAGCAGTGCAACATCTGCCGCGACACCAGGCGCGACCTCACGGTCATCTGCGTGGTCGAGGAGCCCAAGGACGTCGTCGCGGTCGAGCGGACCCGCGAGTTCCGCGGCCGCTACCACGTGCTCGGCGGCGCGATCAGCCCGATCGAGGGCGTCGGCCCCGACGACCTGCGCATCCGCGAGCTGCTCACCCGCCTCGCGGACGGCGTGGTCACCGAGCTGATCCTGGCCACCGACCCGAACCTGGAGGGCGAGGCCACGGCGACGTACCTCGCACGCATGATCAAGCCGATGGGTCTGCGAGTGACCCGGCTGGCCAGCGGGCTCCCGGTCGGCGGCGACCTGGAGTACGCGGACGAGGTCACCCTGGGCCGAGCCTTCGAAGGGAGGCGGCTGCTCGATGTGTGATAGCGCGGACCGCCGGGTCAGGGCCGGACGGAGTCCGGCACAGCGCTCCGAAGCCTGCGCAGCAGTGCGAGGGGCGCGTGGAGAAGCTGTCGCGGACGAGGTGACACTGGGCCGTGCCTTCGAGGGCAGGCGGCTGTTGGATGTCTGATGAGACCAGGACGTACGACGACGGAGGTCGATCTCACCATGTCTGACGCAACGCTCAACGCCGTCAAGGAAGACCCGGACGACTTCGCGGTGCAGATCGCCGACCAGATCGAGTCCTTCATCCTGGCCGTCACCGCTGTCTCGAAGGGCGACGACCCGGACAGCGCGGTCCCGTACCTGCTGCTCGAAGTCTCCCAACTCTGCCTGGCCGGCGGCCGCCTGGGCGCGCACGAGGACATCCTCCCGGCCGACCGTTACGAGCCGGACCTCGGCCCCGAGCCCGATGTGGACGAGCTCCGCGAGCGGTTCGCGGTCCTCCTCGAACCGATCGACGTCTACTCCGAGGTCTTCGACCCGTACGAGCCGCGCAAGGCCCCGGTCGCCTGCCGTATCTCCGACGACCTGGCCGACCTCGTCACCGACCTCCGGCACGGTCTGGCCCACTACTCGGCGGGCCGCACCACCGAGGCCATGTGGTGGTGGCAGTTCTCCTACTTCTCCAACTGGGGCTCCACGGCCTCGGCGGCCCTCCGCGCCCTGCAGTCCCTGGTGGCGCACGTCCGCCTGGACCAGCCGCTCGCGGAGCTGGACGGCCTGGACACGGACGAGGACCTGAGCGAGGAGGCCCTCGCGGAGCAGGCGGGTCAGGTCATGGCCGCGGAGATCGCGGGCCCGCTGGGTCTGCGGACCGTCTGACGTACGACACCACCAGCACCAGCACCAGCACGCTGCTCGCGCACCGCTAGCCGCGGTGCGCGAGCCATCAGCTGGCCGCCGGCGAAGACGCGCCGCGTACAGCAGCACCGCTGTACGGTGGACACATGTCGAAGAGTGTCACCATCCGCCTGGACGAGGCATTCCACGAGCGTCTCAAGGCCCGCGCGTCCGCGCAGGGCACGACCGTCACCGCCCTCATCACCGAAGCGGCGCAGCGGGAACTCGACGAAGACCGCGAGCAGTTCCTGGCCGGCGTCGATGAGTTCGCCGAGCACTGGGACTACTTTCAGGAGCGATTCGGCAAGTGAAGATCACCATGGAGTGGGCGTGGACCGCGCTGGCGCATCACCTCCCCTCCGATCCGGCCGTATGGGATCCGTCGGGTGTCGTCGCCGCTGTCGCCCGCCATCAGAACGACCTGGTGCTCGTCGAAGGGCAGCCCGAGCCGGATGTCGCCTGGCGGGCCGCCGCGTTACTGCACACCCTCGCGGTGTGCCCGCCGCTCGAATCGCCGATGAACGAGTTCTACGCGGCCGCCGCCACGCGTTCCTATCTGCAGGTGGCGGGGGCCAAGGCGCTTCCCTCGCCCCAGGTGCTCGGCGATCTGGTGGAGGCGTCCAAGCAGCGGAAGGCGGACATCTTCGCCGTGGCGCGGGAACTCCGCGGCCACCTGGGAGCGGACGGTATGTGACCCGCCCCACTTTCCGCGTGCATCGACTGCGGGCGGGCAGGTGAAGCTCCTGAGCGGGCACGGGTTTCGCACCACCACCTGTTGATCACGTCGTGAGCGGGACATCTCACGATGTGATATCGGCAGGGCGGAACCTGCCCGCTCGTTAGACTGAGCCGACCGCAGTGGAAACAAGCGAGGAGCGCACGTGGGCCTTGTCGTGCAGAAGTACGGAGGCTCCTCCGTAGCCGATGCCGAGGGCATCAAGCGGGTTGCCAAGAGGATTGTCGACGCCAAGAAGAACGGCCATCAGGTCGTTGTCGTGGTGTCGGCGATGGGTGACACGACGGATGAGTTGATCGATCTCGCCGAGCAGGTATCTCCGATCCCTGCCGGGCGTGAATTCGACATGCTGCTGACCGCCGGAGAGCGGATCTCGATGGCCTTGCTGGCCATGGCGATCAAAAACCTGGGGCATGAAGCCCAGTCGTTCACGGGCAGTCAGGCCGGTGTCATCACCGACTCGGTCCACAACAAAGCCCGGATCATCGATGTGACACCCGGGCGGATTCGCACCGCGCTCGACGAGGGCAACATCGCCATCGTCGCCGGGTTCCAGGGCGTGTCGCAGGACAAGAAGGACATCACCACGCTCGGTCGTGGCGGTTCCGACACCACGGCCGTGGCGCTCGCCGCCGCGCTCGACGCCGAGGTCTGCGAGATCTATACCGACGTGGACGGGGTCTTCACCGCCGATCCGCGCGTGGTGAAGAAGGCGCAGAAGATCGACTGGATCTCGTTCGAGGACATGCTGGAGCTCGCCGCCTCCGGCTCCAAGGTGCTGCTCCACCGCTGTGTGGAGTACGCCCGCCGCTACAACATTCCGATCCATGTCCGGTCGTCCTTCTCGGGACTGCAGGGCACCTGGGTCAGCAACGAACCGCGAGGGGATCAGCAGGTGGAGCACGCCATCATTTCCGGAGTCGCCCACGACGTCTCCGAGGCGAAGGTCACGGTCGTCGGCGTGCCCGACAAGCCGGGCGAGGCCGCCGCGATCTTCCGCGCCATCGCGGACGCGCAGATCAACCTCGACATGGTGGTGCAGAACGTGTCCGCCGCGTCGACCGGGCTGACCGACATCTCCTTCACGCTGCCGAAGGCCGAGGGCCGCAAGGCCATCGACGCGCTGGAGAAGGCCAGGCCCGTCATCGGGTTCGACTCGCTCCGTTACGACGACCAGATCGCCAAGATCTCGCTCGTCGGTGCGGGTATGAAGACCAATCCCGGCGTCACCGCGACCTTCTTCGAGGCGCTGTCCGACGCGGGCGTCAACATCGAGCTCATCTCGACATCCGAGATCCGCATCTCGGTCGTGACGCGCGCCGATGACGTCAACGAGGCCGTACGGGCCGTGCACTCGGCGTTCGGGCTCGACAGCGACTCCGACGAGGCCGTGGTCTATGGAGGCACCGGGCGATGAACCGGAAGCCGACGCTCGCGGTCGTCGGAGCGACCGGGGCCGTCGGTGAGGTTCTGCTCCAGATGCTGTCGCAGCACGCGGACGTCTGGGGCGAGATCAGGCTGATCGCCTCCCCGCGTACGGCAGGGCACAAGCTCTCCGTACGCGGCGAGGACGTCGAGGTCCTCCCGCTGAGCGAGGAGGCCCTGGAGGGCGCGCAGGTCGCGCTCTTCGCCGTACCGGACGCCGTTGCCGCGCAGTGGGCGCCGATCGCCGCCGCCAAGGGCGTCGTGGTGGTGGACAGTTCCGGCGTGTTCCGGATGGATGCGGATGTTCCGCTCGTAGTGCCCGAGGTGAATCCCCATGCCGTACGGCTCCGGCCGCGCGGCATCGTGGCGTCCCCGCAGTGCACGACCCTGGCCATGATCGTGGCCGTGGGCGCGCTGCACGCCGAGTTCGGGCTGCGGGAACTGGTCGTCTCCACGTACCAGGCCGCGAGCGGCGAGGGGCGGGCCGGCGTCGAGACGCTGCGCCGCCAGACGGAGCTCGTCGCCGGTACGAAGCTGGGGACGAACCCGGGTGACGTACGCCGTGCCGTGGGCGACGACACCGGTCCTTTCCCCGGGCCTGTCGTGCTCAATGTGGTGCCGTGGGCGGGCGAAGCGGGCGACGACGGCTGGTCGAGCGACGAGCTGAGGCTCCGGGGCGAGGCGCGAAAGATCCTGGATCTGCCCGATGTGCGGGTGTCGGCGACATGCGTACGGGTGCCTGTGGTGACGGGTCACTCGCTGTCCGTGCACGCCGCGTTCGAGAACGAGGTCACCGTCGCGCGGGCGCACGAGATCCTGGCGACCGCGCCCGGCGTGGTCCTCTTCGACAACCCGGCGGCCGGTGACTTCCCCACGCCCGCCGACGTGGTCGGCACCGATCCGGCCTGGGTGGGGCGGGTGCGGCGGTCGCTGGACGACCCGTGCGCCCTCGATCTGTTCCTCTGCGCCGACAACCTCCGCAAGGGGGCCGCGCTCAACGCGGCGCAGATCGCCGAGGCCGTGGCTGCGGAATTGACAGCACCCTGACATCGATTGTTTGTACGATCTGTGGAAGACCTGTGAGGAAGACGCTGGTCTGAACCACTTGATCTGGGCCGCGTGCCTGTTACACGATTCACTTCCCGTTTATCTGCAACCGACAGCCGGACGGGAAGCGTCTTTGCGGTCGCCCCTGCGCAAGATGCCGTGGAAATCGGGGCATTGGGGAAGTGCAGGTACGTATGTGGGCATGTGGCGCAGCGGCAGAATTGATGCCACACGCGTACAACCCTGACGGGGGGAAGCGTGTCCAACTGGCGTGGCAGAGGTTCTCGATATTGCAGCGGTGCGCACGGGGGTGGTGCGCCCACTCCGGCGACCCCGCATACCGGGTGGGATGCCGGTGATCGCGCCGATGCGGGTCACTGCCATACCGTCGCAGCGCGAGGGCGCTGACGACACTATGGCTGCGGGCACCACCGTCGATCACCTCACCGAGACCTACCGCTCCCACTACCGCTCGCTGCTCGGTCTCGCCGCACTCCTGCTGGACGACACCGCCTCGTGCGAGGACGTCGTGCAGGAGGCGTTCATCCGGGTCCACTCGGCGCGCAAGCGCGTCAGGGACCCCGAGAAGACCCTCGCGTACCTCCGCCAGACCGTGGTCAACCTCTCCCGGTCCGCGCTGCGCCGCCGCATCCTCGGGCTGAAGCTGCTCTCCAAACCGATGCCCGACATGGCATCGGCCGAGGAGGGCGCCTACGACCTGCTGGAGCGCGACGCGCTGAAGAAGGCCATGCGCGGACTCCAGCGCCGCCAGCGCGAGGTCCTCGTGCTGCGGTACTTCGCCGACATGACCGAGGCGCAGGTCGCCGAGACGCTGGGGATATCCCTGGGCTCGGTGAAGGCGTACGGCTCCCGTGGCATCGCCGCACTGCGGATCGCCATGGAGGCTCCGGCATGAGCAGGCGGGATACGGGGCAGGGGCACGGGCGGGGACATGGGCACGGGCACGAGCACGTGAAGAACAACCAGGCTGGGAATGGAATGTCGAACGACGGGCCGGACAAGGTGGTCAGTGGCCTCGATACGGACGAGCTCGCGCTCCGCCGTTTGATGCGCAGCGCCGTACAGGAGCTGGAGCCGTCCGAGGACGCCCTCGACCATCTGCACCGCGCGATCCCCGCGCGCCGGGCCCGCAAGCGCCAGGCGGTCGTCGGGGCGTGCGCGGCGGCCCTCCTGGTCGGCACGGCCGTCCCGGCCTTCATCCATGTCGCCAACTCGGGCAGCTCGTCACAGAACAAGCCCGCGGTGGCCGGCCGGCAGCAGGCCCAGGGCGGCACGGGCGAGCAGACCGGCTCCCGGACCACCGAGCCCGGCGCGGACAGCCGGGCGGGCTCCGCCACCGACCCGGGCACCGCCGACGGCGAGACGGGCACGGGCGCGGACCCCGACAAGGCCCCGCACGGCACGGCAGCGGGCGGCGCCGGTACGGACACACCCAGCAGCTCCCTGCAGGACCTGCCCGCCTGCGACCCCAGCCAGCTCGGCGTGACCTCGCAGAAGGCCGGCAGCCCGGACCCCAGCGGCAAGGTCTACGGAACGTTCCGTATCTCCAACATCTCCGGCACCCAGTGCGCGGTCAGCGACGCCGGCAAGGTCGAATTCCATGTGCAGGGCGCCGCGGACCGGTCCAAGATCAAGGTCGTCGAGCACACGTCGGGCGACGCGGCGACCGGCCTGCCCGACCCCTCGCAGGAGACGAGCGCCGTGGCACTGGCGCCCGCTCAGGCGTACGAGGTGAAGTTCGCCTGGGTCCCGACCGACACCTGCCCCGCGACCAACCCCTCGCCCGATCCGACGCCCTCGGCGACCGCCACGGGCGCCACGGACGCGGGTACGTCCACGGGGAACGAAGCACCGTCGGGCACGGGCACCCAGCTCTCCAGCGACGGCGGTGCGTCGGACGGCAGCGTCGCGGTGGTGCACACGGCGGAGCCGGGAGCGCCGACGGCCGAGGCCACGATCCCCAACGCCTGCGCGGGGACGATCTACCGCACCGGGGTGCTCGACGCCTCGGGCTCGTAGATCCCCAGCTCCAGATCCCTGGCGGTCTCGGCCTCTCGCCGCACCAGCCGGAACCACATGAAGACGACGAAGCCGGCGAAGACGAACCACTCGCCGGTGTAGCCGAGATTCTGGAACGCCTTCAGGTCGAGACCCGTGTTCGGCGGGGCGGTCGCGGGGACGGCGGTGAGACCCGCGGTCGCCGTGGGGAGGGTGATCCAGGCGTCGTACACCTGATACGGGACCAGGTTCACCAGCGACGCGGCGCTGATCATGCCGACCTGGCCGGACGGGAGTCCGCCGTCGGTGTGGGCGCCGTCGGTCTCGGTGTTCTCGGAGGCCTGCAGCGAACCGGTGACGGTGACTTCGCCGGTGGGGGCGGCCGGGGCCTTCTTCCCGGCGGGCAGCCAGCCGCGGACGACGGGGAGCGCCTTGCCGCTCTTGGCGTGCAGCAGGGTCAGTACGTACGCACCGCTCCTGCCGTCGAGTTCCCGGCCGGGGACCAGGAACTGCTCCCCGTACTTCCCGCTCGCCGTCGCCTGCCGGCCCGAGGTCTTCGTGTCCACGGGGAGGAGGGAGTCGAGCGGGGCGGAGGCCTGCGCTGCCGGGTCCGGTGCCTTCTCGGCGGCGGTGTGGGTGGCTACGCGGGCTTCGAATCGGCTCAGCTGCCAGGACCCCATGAAGATGCAGAAGGGGATGGCGAGGAGGACGAAGACGTTGATCCCCCACCAGCGGGGGGTCAGCAGGAACCGGTACACGACGTCTACGGTACGGGGGCCGCGCAGGGGCGGGTCGGGCGGCCCCGTCGCTTTTCTGGGGGCTCCGCCCCCGGACCCCCCGCTCCTCAATCGCCGGAGGGGCTTGAAAAGCAAGCCCGTCCGGCGAATGAGGACACACGGCCGGAGGCCGTGCAGGTTCTAGCCCAGGTGCCGGCGCGCGAACTCCAGCTCCAGCCGCACCTGCTTGATCCGCTCCTCCACCACCAGCGACCCGTGCCCCGCGTCGTACCGGTACACCTCGTGCACCGCCCCCCGCGCGGCCAGCCGCTCCACGTAGTTCTCCACCTGACGGATCGGGCAGCGCGGGTCGTTGACCCCCGCCGAGATGTAGACCGGAGCCCGCACCGCGTCGACGTACGTCAGCGGGGACGAGGCCGCGAACCGCTCGGGGACCTCCTCCGGCGTTCCGCCGAGCAGCGTGCGGTCCATCGCCTTCAGCGCCTCCATCTCGTCGTGGTACGCCGTGACGTAGTCGGCGACCGGGACCGCGGCCAGGCCGACCGCCCAGGCGTCCGGCTGGACGCCGAGCCCGAGCAGGGTCAGATAGCCGCCCCAGGAGCCGCCCGAGAGGATCAGCCTGGCGGGGTCGGCGAGGCCGGAGGAGACCGCCCATTCCCGTACGGCCTCGATGTCCTCCAGCTCGATCAGGCCGACGCGGTGCTTGAGGGCGTCCGTCCACTCCCTGCCGTACCCGGTAGAGCCCCGGTAGTTGACCCGGACGACCGCATAGCCGTGGTCGACCCAGGCCGCGGGGCCGGAGGCGAAGGCGTCGCTGTCGTGCCAGGTCGGGCCGCCGTGGATCTCGAAGATGGTCGGGTACGGGCCTTCCCCCGCAGGGCGCTGTACGAGTGCGTGGATACGGCCGCCGGGTCCCTCGACCCAGGCGTCCTCCACGGCCACGGAGGCCGGGGGCTTCATACCGGGCGGGTCGAGGACGACGGCGCCGGTGGTGGAGCGGACGACGGGCGGCAGCGCGGCCGACGACCAGAGGTACTCGACGGTGCCGTCGGGGCGTGCGGTCGCGCCCGAGACGGACCCGGGCGGGGTCTCGACCCTCTCCAGGGCGCCCGACGCGAGGTCGTACCGCCAGAGCTCGCTGCGCGCCTCGAAGCTGTGCGAGACGAGGAGGGCGGAGCCGTCCGGATACCACTCGGCACCCACGTCGCCCGGCAGGTCGATGGCCAGATCCGTCTGCCCGCCGGAGGCCGTGTCCCAGACCATCGGCTCCCAGCGCCCGCGCCGCTGGTGCCCGACGAGGAGGCGGGCGTCGCCCGCGACCGGGGCGAACCCGAGGACGGCGAGGCCCAGTTCCTCGGTGCCGCCCTTGGTGTCGTCGAGTTCGGCGACGGTGCTGCCGTCGAGCTTCACGATGCGCAGGGCGGAGTGCATGGCGTCGCCGTGCTCGGTGTGCTCGACGGCGATGAGGCCACCGTCGTACGAGAGGTCGCCCACACCGGCGGACTCGCGGTGCCGGTAGATCTCGACGGGCGTGCCCCCGGGGCGTACGACATGAATCGTCGACCCGTCGTCGTCCGTGGACCGCCCGACGACGGCGGTCCCGTCGCGGCCGAGGGCGAGGCCGCCGGGGTAGGAGGGGTCGAGACCGGGGACGGCGGGCTCGTCCGCGCCGCCGCGGAAGGGCTGCCGCATCCAGACGCCGAACTCGTCGCCGTCGGTGTCGCTGAACCACCAGATCGACTCACCGTCGGGGGACAGGACCCCGTCGGTGGTCCCGTTGGGCCGGTCCGTGGCCTGCCGCTGCTCGCCGCTCGCGCGGTCCCAGGCGTACAGCTCGTAGGTACCGGTGGCGTTGGACACGAACAGCGCGCGGTCCGGGGCGTCTTCGGCCCAGTCGGGGAGGTCGACGCGGGGGGCGCGAAAGCGCTTCTCCCAGTCGGGCATGTCAGGCATCTCAGCGGTCATGGACCCATTCTGCGCCGCGCGTTGCGGCCCGGGCCGCAGCAAGCGACCTTCGGCCGCTTCTCCTCAATCGCCGGAGGGGCTTGATAGATCAAGCCCCTCAAGGGGGTCCCCCCTGCTCCTTAAGAGCTTGGGGGAGATTGAGGAGCGGGGGTCCGGGGGCGGAGCCCCCGAATCAGGGCGCGGGCAGCCGTACGACCACCGTTCCGCCCTCCAGGTCCACGGACGTGCACCGCGGCGGCGCCCCGTCCTCCTCGTCGTCCCGCATCAGCAGCGCGCTCTGCCGCTGCTTCAGTTCCGCGACCTTGCCCGGCGAGAACGCGGCGTGCAGCTGCTCGAAGCCCGTGGCCGACACCGTCGACTGGCGGTTGCCGCGGCCGCGGCCCGCCAGGCGCAGGAACTGGTCGGCGAAGGCGACCGCGGTGAGCAGGATGACCAGTCCGGGGAGGGTGCAGAAGACGACGAAGCCCATGCGGCCAGTCTCACACTATTCTTTGTGCACCTTGTTGCATAAACTTGGGTCCATGAGCCAGTACCCGCACCTCCTGCGCCCCCTCGACCTCGGCTTCACCACGCTCCCCAACCGCGTGCTGATGGGCTCGATGCACATCGGCCTGGAGGAGGCGGAGAACGGCTTCGAGCGCATGGCCGCCTTCTACGCCGAGCGCGCCCGCGGCGGCGCCGGCCTCATCGTCACCGGTGGCATCGCCCCCAACGAGGCGGGCCGCCCCTGGGGCGGCGGCGCCAAGCTGACCACCGCGGAGGAGGCCGCCGAGCACCGTGCCGTGACCGACGCCGTCCACCGCGAGGGCGGCCGCATCGCGATGCAGATCCTGCACTTCGGGCGGTACGCGTACCACGAGGACCTCGTCGCACCGAGCGCGATCCAGGCCCCCATCAGCCCGTTCGTACCCAACGAGCTGAGCGACGCCGACGTCGAGCAGACCGTCGAGGACTTCGTACGGGCGGCCGGGCTCGCGCAGTCCGCCGGGTACGACGGCGTCGAGATCATGGGCTCCGAGGGCTACCTGATCAATGAGTTCATCGCGTCGGGCACCAACCACCGCACCGACCGCTGGGGCGGCAGTTACGAGAACCGCATCCGCTTCCCCGTCGAGATCGTCCGCCGCACCCGTGAGCGCGTCGGCCCCGACTTCATCCTCATCTACCGGCTCTCCATGCTCGACCTGGTCCCCGGCGGCTCCACCCTCGACGAAGTGACCGCCCTCGCCCGCGAGATCGAGGCGGCCGGAGCCACGATCATCAACACCGGCGTCGGCTGGCACGAGGCGCGCATCCCCACCATCGCCACGTCCGTGCCGCGCGGTGCGTACACCTGGGTGACGAAGAAGCTGATGGGCGCGGTCTCCATCCCGCTCATCATGAGCAACCGCATCAACACCCCTGAGGTGGCAGAGGAGTTGCTCGCCGACGGCCGCGCGGACATGGTGTCCATGGCGCGTCCCTTCCTGGCCGACCCCGAGTTCGTCGCCAAGGCCGCCGCCGGGCGCCCCGAGACGATCAACACCTGCATCGGCTGCAACCAGGCCTGCCTCGACCACACCTTCAGCGGGAAGACCTCCTCCTGCCTGGTCAACCCGCGCGCCTGCCACGAGACCGAGCTCATCCTCGCGCCGACCCGCCGCGCCAAGCGCCTCGCCGTCGTCGGCGCGGGCCCCGCCGGGCTCGCCTTCGCCGTCTCCGCCGCCGAGCGCGGACACGCCGTCACCCTCTTCGACGCGGCCGACGAGATCGGCGGGCAGCTCAACGTCGCCAAACGGATCCCCGGCAAGGAGGAGTTCGAGGAGACGCTGCGCTACTTCCGTACGCAGCTCGAACTGCGCGGTGTGGAGGTCAGGTTGAACACCACGGTCGCGTCGGCGGACCTCGCACGGGCCTCGTACGACGAGATCGTCGTCGCCACCGGTGTCACCCCCAGGACCCCGGAGATCCCCGGCGTCGACCACCCCTCCGTCCTCAGCTACCTCGACGTGCTGCGCGACCGCGCACCCGTCGGCGACCGCGTCGCGGTCATCGGGGCGGGCGGCATCGGCTTCGACGTCGCCGAGTTCCTCACGGACGCGGGCGACGCGGCGAGCCAGGACCCCGAGACGTACTTCCGTCAGTGGGGCGTCGACACGGAGTACACGGGCCGGGGCGGTCTGCGTACCCCCCAGCGTCCGAAGCCGCCGCGCACCGTCCATCTGCTCCAGCGCAAGCCGTCCAAGGTCGGGGCGGGCCTCGGTAAGACGACCGGGTGGATCCACCGCACCGAGCTCAAGCACCGGGGCGTGACGACGGTCGCGGGCGCGACGTACGACCGCATCGACGACGAGGGCCTGCACATCACGGTCGACGGCACCTCCACCCTCGTGCCCGTGGACACGGTGGTCCTGTGCGCCGGGCAGGATCCGAGGCGCGCTCTGTACGAGGAGCTGCTCGCGGCCGGCGCCACGGTCCACCTCATCGGCGGCGCGGACGTCGCCGCCGAACTGGACGCCAAGCGCGCCATCGACCAGGGCACGCGCCTCGCCGCGCGCATCTGACGCGGTACTTTGCGCCCATGTCCCTCCCGCACGCGATCCTCACCGCCCTGCTCGAAAAGCCCTCGTCCGGGCTGGAGCTGACCCGCCGCTTCGACAAGTCGATCGGCTACTTCTGGTCGGCGACGCATCAGCAGATCTACCGCGAGCTGGGAAAGCTGGAGGCGGCCGGGCAGATCCGCACGCTGCCGGCGGCCGCGCCGACGCGAGGGAAGAAGAAGGAGTACGAGGTCCTCCCCGTGGGCCGCGCCGAGCTCTCGGCCTGGGTGGCCCGCCCGGAGGACCCCCGCCCTCTGAGGGACCCGCTGCTGCTGCGGCTGCGGGCGGCGGCGGTGGTCGGGGCGAAGGGGCTTGATGCGGAGATCGGGCGGCATCTGGCGCTGCACGAGCGCCAGTTGGCGGAGTACCGGGAGATCGAGGCGCGGGACTTCCCGCGTCCCGAGACCCTCAAGGACTCGGACCGGCTGCGCCACTTGGTGCTGCGGGCGGGGATCGAGCTGGAGACGTTCTGGACGGGGTGGCTGACGGAGGCGCGATCGTCGACCCCCGAGTAGGCGGCCCCCAGGCAAGCGACCTTCGGCCGCTTGTCCTCAAGCGCAGGACGGGCTTGAGATGCCCACCTGGGCAACTCAAGCCCCTCCGGCGCTTGAGGAGCGGGGGTCCGGGGGCGGAGCCCCCGAAACAGGAGGCCGCCCCGGCGACGAGGTGTCACCGGGGCGGCCTCTGCGCGACCCTCGGTCGCTTGTCCATCTCAGGTGTGCGGCACTCGCTCCGTCGGGATGACGCCCAGGCGGCCCGCCTGGAAGTCGTCGAAGGCCTGCTGCAGCTCCGCG
>NZ_JAFLRJ010000317.1 GCF_017315755.1 Streptomyces beijiangensis | reverse complement strand
GACCCGCAGGCGCTCCTCGGCCGCGCCGCCGAGGAGCGCCTGCGGGTCGGCGACCAGACGCTCGGCAGGCCCGTCGAGGTCGAGCGACCAGAGGCCGCCCGCGCGGTCGGTGCCGGAGGGGGAGCGCAGGAAGAGGACGTGATGCCCGTCCGGCGACACGGTGAAAGCACGCGGGGCGCCGAGGGTGAAGCGCTGGGTCCGCGCGTACTGACGCGGGAAGGCGAGCGGCTGCGGCGAGTTCGTCGGCATGCCACCGAACCCTAGGGGAGGTCCGGCGGATCATGCCGCGGTCGCGCCGGTCTGGTGCGCACATCTGCAGCGTTGTCGTCGGTCACCAACGCTCCGCGTTGCTTCCCTCCTCCGCCTTGCAGCTGCGCTCGGCATCCGGAGGATGAATCAAGAGCCGAGACGGAGGGGGTACCTCCCTGCTCCTTAAGAGCTTGGGGGAGAAGCGCAGTGCACCAGACCACCGCTCAGCAGAGCTGAAGGGGGCGACGCCTCCCGCAGTCGGCCTGATCCGCCGGACCTCCCCTAGCCGCCATGCGCCCCCCATGCTGCTGTGCACGGATCAATGCGCTGCCACGGATAGTTATGATCCGTAGCGCTGGGTGGGTATGCAGCTACCGGCTGCAGTTGTGCTGCCCTTATTCGACGCGTGGGAGGTGAACCGCCGCATGGCACTCTCGATCTCGGCGGTGGTGCTGCTGGCGATCATCGTCTTCCTGATGGTCAAGAAGTCCGGACTGAAAGGTGGTCATGCGGTGGTCTGCGTGCTTCTGGGCTTCTATCTGGCGAGCTCCTCCATCGCGCCCACCATTCACACACTGACGACCAACGTGGCGGGGATGATCGGCGGCATCAAGTTCTGAGGCGCGGATCGGGGGGCGCGGGCTCGTAGGCTGTCCCGTATGACGGACCTTCCTGCCCGTCGTCTGCTTCTGGTGCACGCGCACCCCGACGACGAGTCGATCAACAACGGCGCCACCATGGCCAAGTACGCCTCCGAAGGCGCGCTGGTCACCCTGGTGACCTGCACCCTCGGTGAGGAGGGCGAGGTCATTCCGGCCGAACTCGCCCATCTGGCCCCGGACCAGGAGGACTGCCTGGGGCCGCACCGTATCGGCGAACTGGCCGCCGCGATGAAGGAGCTGGGGGTCGCCGACCACCGCTTCCTGGGCGGCCCCGCCCGGTTCCGCGACTCCGGGATGATGGGCGTCGGGCAGAACCACCGTGACGGCGCGTTCTGGAACACGGATTTGGACGAGGCGGCTCCGTATCTCGTCGAGGTCATCCGTTCGGTGCGCCCGCAGGTGATGGTGGCGTACGACCCCGACGGCGGCTACGGCCACCCCGATCACATCCAGGCGCACCAGGTCGCGATGCGCGCCGCCGATCTGGCGGCCGAGCCCGCCTTCCGGCGGGACCTGGGGGAGCCGTACACGATCCCCAAGATCTACTGGAACCGGGTGCCGCGGTCGGTCGCGGAGGAGGGCTTCGCGCGGCTGCGGGAGACCGGCACGGACTTCCCGGGGATCGCGGACGTCGGTGATGTGCCGGGCGTGGTGGACGACGAGCTGATCACGGCGGAGATCGACGGGGAGCCGTACCGGGAGCAGAAGACGGCCGCGATGCGCGCGCACGCCACCCAGATCGCGGTGGACGGGCCTTTCTTCGCGCTCTCCAACAACCTGGGGCAGCCGCTCTTCGTACGGGAGTACTACCAGTTGGTGCGGGGGGACTCCGGGGCGCCCGACGGCGAGCGCGAGACGGATCTCTTCGCGGGTGTCGACGGCCTCGTGGATGGCGCCGGTACCGACGTGGGAGAGGGCGCGCACTCGTGAGTACGAACCGTACGAACCGTACGAACCAGAGGCCGGGCGGCGCCGGTCTCGCCGCCCCGCTGAACTTCGGCCGGATCGCCGCCTACTGCGGACTGCTGGTCCTCGGCGCACTGACCGGCGTCGCCGGAGCGCTGGTCCAACCCGCGTGGTTTCCCGGCGGATTGATCCTGTCGCTCGCCGCCGCGGCCGCGGTCTTCTACGGCGGCCGGATCGCCATGGGCAGGGCGCTCGGCGTGGGGGTACCGGCGGCGGGCTGGCTGATCGCCGTCATGTTCCTCACCGCGACCCGTCCCGAGGGCGACTTCGTCTTCGGCGCGGGCACCGGTTCGTATCTCTTCCTGCTCGGAGGGATGATCGTCGCTGTGATCTGTGCCACCCTCTCCAAGCTGCCGCAGCCGCCCGGAGGTTCTGCCCGACCTGGGAAGTGATGTGGTGCTTCGCCCGCCGGATCGGGGCCGTGCCGACGGTAGTCGGAGCGGTTCATTCCCATGGGGGGCGGGTGCCATCCTGCGGCGGCCAGTATGGTGGTGCGCGCCGCCGAGCCTCCCGCACCAGTAAGAACGGGCGGCGGAGCCAACCGGGAGAACTTGCCTTGAGTCGTGAAACTGACAGTTCGTCCACCGGCCCCCAGGGGCGTGGCGGAGCCGCGTACCCCTCGGGTACGCCGCCGTACGGAACCCGCCAGTCTCCTGAAGACGCCGCGGCTCCGGCCCCTTCGCCCGCGCCGCTGCCGGACGAGCCGAAGACCGAGACCACGCTGACGACGCGTATCCGGATCAACATCCCCGGATCGCGCCCGATCCCGCCGGTCGTGATGCGTACGCCCATGAGCGATGTGGACGGCGGCGGCGGCGAGCGTACGGGCAGCACGCCCCGGCCCGAGGCCGTGGACGAGCCCGCGCCCGCGCCTGCCCCCGAGCCTCCCGCGCCCGCCGCGGGGAAGCCGCCGACCAGCGACTGGTTCGCCCCGCGCAGGACCGGCTCCGCGCCGCCTGCCGCCGGCTCCGGTGCGCCTGACGGACCCGGCGCGCCCGCAGGTCCCGACGCTTCCGGCACGGGCGGCGGCCAGCAGCGGCCCGACCTCCCCTACTTCTCCGACAACTCGGGCCGGGGCGCGTCCGGTCCTGCTCCGGGCGCCGGCGGCGCACCGGGGCCAGGGTTCGGCGCGGGTCTCGGAGCGGGTCCCTCGGGCCCGACCACCGGTCCGGCCACGGGCTCGACGCCGACGATGAAGCCCACCGTCGTACGTCCCGACCTGCCGAGCCGCACCGGCGCGGGAGCACCTCCGCGGGTTCGCCCCGCGCAGGACCGGCTCCGCGCCGCCTGCCGCCGGCCCCGGTGCGCCGCCGGCGCCCGGAGCAGGACCGGACGCGCCCCGGCCCGAGTTGTCGGAGCAGTAGGGGAGGTCGGGCCGCTGCTGGCCGCCGCCCGTGCCGGAAGCGTCGGGACCTGCGG
>NZ_JAFLRJ010000316.1 GCF_017315755.1 Streptomyces beijiangensis | reverse complement strand
CACGCACACTGTTCTGCCCCACCCCAGGTCCCCCCTGTTAATCAGGTCTGCGCGAAGGGAAATGACAATGCGTCACTTCGCGCACACCGTCTTGTCTGCTTCTACTCGCTGAATGTCCTCCGGCGCCTTCGTCGGAGTGGCGATCGGTGTTCCCGCGGACTTGAAGTCCGGGCCGAGCGTGAGTGTCATCGGCGTACGGCCGACAGAGTCCTTGGCGGCGGGCTTGAGCGCCGCGGCGGGCAGTCCCATGAGGTCGGCGAGCTTGCGTGCCTGGTCGGCCTGGTTCGGTCCGTACACCAGGGTCGTCTTCGCCACGTCGGCCGGGGCGTTGCCGTCGTTGCTCGACTTGAGCACGCCCTTGCTGTTCTGCAGCCAGACCAGCACGTTCCCCGCGGAGCCCGCCACGGCACCGCCGTTGAGGATCTTGACCCGTACGTCGGACGCCTTGGCCTGCGTCCCCTTGAGGAGCGCGTCCTGGGCGGACTTGGCGGCGCTCGCCTTCTTCTTGACCTCGGTGAGCGAGATGTCGTCACGGATCATGGAGAAGACCGGTGCGGACTTGGTCGGACTGACGACGACCGTGACGGGCTTCGGTTCCTTCGGGTTGTCGATCACGGGCATGGTCGTGAAGGTGATGTTCTTGGTGTCGACCTTCTTCAGCTCCATGCCGAGGTCCTTGAGCTTGCCGACGCTCTTGATCGCGGAGTCGACGGTCAGGGCCTTGGTCGCGGCGTCCGCGAGACC
This sequence comes from Streptomyces beijiangensis, assembly GCF_017315755.1. Lineage (GTDB taxonomy): Bacteria > Actinomycetota > Actinomycetes > Streptomycetales > Streptomycetaceae > Streptomyces > Streptomyces beijiangensis. The sequence continues at coordinate 16,644 of NZ_JAFLRJ010000316.1, read as the reverse complement.
GTACATCTTGGTCGGGTCGGTCAGTATGTCGTCGGACTTCATCTTGCGGATGAGCGAGCTCAGGAACTGCTGCTGGAGCTCGATCCGGCTGAGGTCGCCGCCGAAGCCCACCGAGTGGCGGGTACGGACGAAAGCGAGAGCCTGCTCGCCCTTCACGTTGTGCGGACCCTTGGGAAGATTGAGGTGCGAGTCCGCGTCGTTGATGTCCTTGGCCAGGCAGATGTCGACCCCGCCGACCGCGGTGGACAGCGTCTTGACCGCGTTGAAGTCGGCCATCATGAAGTGGTCGACCTTGATGCCGGTTATGGCCTGGACGGTACGCATGGTGCAGCCGGGGTCACGGCCGTCCTGGCCGAGGCTCTCGTTGAAGCGGACGTACGTCGTGCCCGGGATGACCTTGGTAGAGCCGTCCGGCTGCTTGGTGGGGCAGTCGGGGATGTCGGTCATCAGGTCGCGCGGGATGGACATCGCGGTCGCGTTCGTACGGTCCTTGGACAGGTGGAAGAGGATGTTGGTGTCGGCGTGGCCGACGCTCCCCGAGTCCCCGTAACCCTTGTTGCCCGAACCGGTCCGCTTGTCCGTGCCGATAACCAGGATGTTGAGGGCCTGGTCCTTCTTCAGGCTGCCGGTGCCCGCGTTTCCGACGTCGACGCTGGAGATATTTCCGGCGAGGTGCTGGTACACGAGATAGACGCCGACGGAACCCGCGACGACGACGAGGGCCATGACCCCGCCGATCCACAGCAGTGCCTTCTTCTTGCCCGACTTCTTCGGCTTGGCCTTGCGGCGGCCCGCACTCGGGGGTGCACCGTCGGGGCCGTTCTTTCCGTTTCCGCCGCGCTGGCGGCTGCGCTGAGGCGGCACGTCGCGGCGGCGCGACGGTTCCGAAGGCCGTGGCGCATCCTCCGATTGCGGTGCGGAGGGGTTCAGTCGCAGTTCGTAATTGCCGGTATTCGGGTCGAACACCCACTGGTCTGCGGGGTCGATGTTCTCCGCCCGCCCACGGCCTTGCGCATCCACGGTTGCCTGAGTCCTCCGTCGGGTGCCACCTGAAGCGCCTCCCCCAGGCGCCTGGCAATCGGTCCAGCAGTGCGCGACCTTGACGGTCGTATGCACCGGATCGCGTCACACTATCTGCCCACTCGCAGATCAGGCGACGGCCGTGAGATATTCCACCCCCCTTACAACCGGGCAATACGCCCAATCCCCTTACCCAGGCGGGTTTCCCTTGGGGGACGCTTTACCCGCACATGCCGACGGCGGCGCTCGTCCCTGTGAAAGTGGGGCCTTGCCCGGGAGTTGGGCCGGCCGGTTTTTCGTCGCCCGAGTAGTCGTCGGCGGAGGTGTTTTCGTCGGTGCTGCCGTCGGTGTTGTCGTCGCCCGACGATGCGTCGGCGGCCGGGGGAGTGGGGCTCACGATGATGGGGATGTCCTCACGCAGCCGCCCGAACAGGTTCTCTGCGTCCGGTTCGAGGAGTTCATCACGGTTCGGGTCGTAGGTGTACGGCTGACGGGGCAATGTCAGGAACTGCACCTTGTCGACGGGGATGTCCCGCATGCGGCGTGTCAGGTCGTACAGATCCTTCAGAGAGTCCAGACCGGGGTCGGTGGTCAGCGACTTGGTGGCCGCGTCCAGGACGGGCAGCAGCCGTGCCGGATTGAGCAGTACGCCGCTGGACTGCACCTTCTTCACCAGGGAGCTGAGGAACTGCTGCTGGCGGCCCATGCGTTCGGTGTCGCTGCCGTTGCCGATGCTGTGCCGTGCCCGTACGAAACCGAGCGCCTGCTCCCCGTGCAGCGTCTGGCGCCCGGCCGGCAGCTTGAGGTGGGCCTCGGTGTCGTCGATCGGGCGGGCCAGGCAGACCTCGACGCCGTCCACGGCGTCGACCATGTCCTTGAAGCCGTTGAAGTCGATGACCATCTGGTGGTCGATGCGGATTCCGGTGAGCTTCTCGACCGTACGGATGGTGCAGGCCGTCCCGCCGAACTCGAACGCCCAGTTGAACTGGGCGAATTGAGGTTCACTGAGCGTGTTATCCGCTTTGTGGCATGCGGGGATCTGCACCATCAGATCGCGCGGGATCGACATGGCCGTCGCCCGCTTCCGGTCCGCCGAGAGATGCAGCAGGATCGTGGTGTCCGAGCGCTGGGTGCCCTCGTCCCTGCCGTACTTGTGGTTGCTGCCCGAGCGCGAGTCCGAGCCGATGAGCAGGATGTTCTGCGCATTGACGACGAGCGGGGTCGGACGCTCCTTCTCGTACGCGCGCAGCTCCTCGGCGGCGCTGAGATCGGTCTTGATGTTGTGGTCGAGCTTGTTGTAGTACCACCAGCCGGCACCGGCCCCCGCGAGCAGGACGAACGAGATCCCGGCCGCCGTCCAGCGCAGCCAGTGACGCTTGCGCCGGGCAGGGGGTGCGGCGGGCGCGGCGGACGTCTCGCCGGCCTCGGCCGTCTCGTCCTCCTGCGGCGTCTCGTCGTCCCCGGGAGTGCCCGCGCTGTCGGTCACGTCTGCGTCCGTCCCTCGCTGAGTCGGCTGTCTCGGCGGCGGAGCTGGCTGCCCCCTGCTTCCGATCATGCAGCGGAGTCGGCGCGGGGGCCCGGGGAGCCCGCCCGCACTGGGCCGTACGGGTGGGGGATGTGTCCGTACGGACCTCGCGGCCGGGGCGTCCTAGGCGGCGGTGTGCGTGACCCGTTCGCTCTCGGTCCGCTTCGCGAGCCCGCCCTCGGCGAGCTCGCCGACATGGCGGCAGAGGACGACGGACGCACCCGCGGCCAGCGGGGCGAAGAGCCCGGCGGAGAGTCCGTCCCAGCTGTCGTACGTACGCCCCGACAGCAGCCGGGACCCGGCGGTGAGGCCGAGTGCTTCGGCGTCCTCGCGGGCCCGTCCGACCAGCGCGGCGGCCGTCAGCTCCACGCCGCCGACGGCGAGCGCGGGCGCGTCCGGGTCCACCGGGGCGTACGGCGCGAAGCGGTCGCCCTGGCTCGGCACCTCGACGGCGTAGTCCGCGAAGCCGGCCGGGGGCTGCGGGAAACGGCCGCCCATCGGGCGCAGCGCCAGCGCGACGCGCTCCCCGCGGCAGGCGGCAGCCCGGTCAAGAGTGTCGGGCCCGCTGACCACGAGGTCCGCCCCGGCCGGGTCGCCGCCGACGTCCGCGATCACGCCCACCGACGCGCAGGCGAGCAGCCAGACGGCGCTCTGCCAGTGCGCGGGGAGCAGCAGCGCGAGCCGGTCGCCGGGTTCGGCGGTGAGGTCGCCCTGGAGGAGATTGGCGGTCTTGGACACCCAATTGGCGAAGGTGGCCACCGAGAGTTCGACGCGCTCGCCGGTGGCGTCGTCGTAGAAGGTGACCAGGGGGCGGGCCGGGTCCGCGGCGAGGGCAGATCGCAGCAGGTCGGCGGGGGTGCGGTCGCTGGCGTTCATGAGCGCCAAGCGTACGCGGCCGGGGAGGAGGGCCGCCGCGGCCGGCGGCAGATCCAGCCGACGGCCCGTCAGTTCACGTCAAGTCCCGTGTAGCCGGATTCGTCTGACTATGTTCATGATCGTACGCATGCGTGCTCTTCTTCCTGCCTCGATCGCCGCCGTGTGCGCCGCCGTCCTCGCCGTCCCGGTCTCCGCCCCCCACTCCGCCTCCGCCTCAGCCGGGACGCAGGTTCCCGACCTCCCCGGCTCCACCCAGTCGCTGCCGCTGAACCCGCTCTCCGCGACGCGGTCCCTCTCCACCGTGCAGGGTCTGCCCGAGCGCGACGCAAAGCCCTTCTCGCTGGTCGGTGTCGTCTGGTCCGATCCGGCCGCCGAACTCCGGGGCACGGTCCAGGTCCGTACCCGCGCCACCGGATCGACTGTCTGGTCCGGCTGGCAGCGCGTCGAGACCCACAACCACGAGCACGCCGCCGACCCCGGCACCGCCGAGCGGGACTCGGGCGCGGTCCGCGGATCCACCGCCCCGCTCTGGGTCGGCGACAGCGACGGCGTCGAGGTGCGCGTCCAGCCGGAGGCGGGTGCGCGGGCCGCGGCTCCGGCCCCGCTGCCCGGCGGCCTGCGCCTCGAACTGGTCGACCCGGGCGACGAGCCGGCGGGCGGCGGCCCGGCAGCCGACGCGGGCGGTACGGCCGGCTCGCGCGCCGGTGATGCGCGCGCCATGTCGCTGACCGCGGAGTCCGCCGCGAGCTCCGCGGTCAACTCCGAACTCGCCCCGCTCGGCGCCACCGTCATCCCGGCCCTGGGCAAGAAGGGCTCCGAGGCGGAGGCGCAGGCGCTCTCGGGAGGCGTCGCGCGTCCTTACGTAGGGCCGCGTCCCCGGATCATCACCCGCAAGGGCTGGGGCGCCGACGAGAAGCTCCGCGAGCGCGACTTCGGCTATACGAAGACGGTGAAGGCGGCCTTCGTCCACCACAGCGCGTCCGGCAACGGCTACACCTGTGCGCAGGCGCCCTCGGTCCTTCGCAGTATTTACCGCTACCACGTCAAGAGCAGCGGATGGCGTGACATCGGCTACAACTTCGCCGTCGACAAGTGCGGAAACATCTACGAAGGCCGGGCAGGGGGCGTGGCCAAGCCTGTCATGGGCGCGCACACTCTCGGATTCAACACCAACAGCATGGGCGTCGCGGTGCTCGGCACCTTCACCGACTCCCCGCCGCCGGCCGCGGCCGTGAACGCCGTCGCACGCCTCACGGCATGGAAACTCGGCCTGTTCGGAGCCAATCCGGCCGGAAAGACGTCTCTCGTCTCCGGGGGCGGAAATCTCTACAAGAAGGGGTCGAAGGTCACGCTGAACGTCATCTCGGGACACCGTGACGGATTCGCCACCGAATGCCCCGGGGGCCGTCTCTACAAGAAGCTCGGCAGTGCACGCCACTCCTCGGCCCGCTACCAGGGCCGCTGAGCGCAAGTACAGCTGTTCGCACTATGCCTACACTGACCGACCGTAATCCGGCCGGTCCCAGCAGGAAGCAGAGACGACACGGTGACTGAAGCGATCCTCCTGGTCGGCGGCAAAGGCACGAGGCTGCGACCGCTCACGGTCAACACCCCCAAGCCTATGGTCCCGGCCGCGGGCGTCCCGTTCCTCACCCACCAGCTGGCGCGGGCCCGTGCGGCCGGCGTCGATCACATCGTCCTCGCCACCTCCTACCTGGCGGAGGTGTTCGAGCCGCACTTCGGCGACGGCTCGTCGCTGGGGCTGCACCTGGAGTACGTCACCGAGGACGAGCCCCTCGGCACGGGCGGCGCGATCCGCAACGTCGCCTCCCGGCTGCGCTCGGGCCCGGACGACCCGGTACTGATCTTCAACGGCGACATCCTGACGGGCCTGGACATCGAGGCCCTGGTGGCCACGCACACCTCCAGCGGGGCGGACGTCTCGCTGCACCTCACCCGGGTCGACGACCCGCGGGCCTTCGGCCTGGTCCCGACGGACGAGACGGGCCGGGTGACGGCCTTCCTGGAGAAGCCCCAGACCCCGGAGGAGATCGTCACCGACCAGATCAACGCGGGCGCGTACGTGTTCCGCCGCTCGGTCATCGACACGATCCCCGCGGGACGCCCGGTCTCCGTCGAACGCGAGACCTTCCCCGACCTGCTCGCCTCGGGCGCCCACCTCCAGGGCATGGTCGACTCCACTTACTGGCTGGACCTGGGCACCCCGCAGGCTTTCGTACGCGGCTCCGCCGACCTCGTCCAGGGCCGCGCCCCGTCCCCGGCCGTCCCCGGACGCTGCGGCGACCGCCTGGTCCTGCCCACGGCCACGGTCGCGCCGGACGCCAAGCTCACCGACGGCACGGTGGTGGGCGAGGGGGCCGTGGTCGCCGAAGGCGCCCGTATCTCCGGCTCCACGATCCTCGACGGCGCGGTGATCGAGGCGGGTGCGGTGATCACGGACTCCCTGGTCGGCGTGGGAGCGCGGATCGGCGCCCGCACGATCCTGTCCGGAGCGGTGATCGGCGACGGCGCCAGGGTCGGCGCGGACAACGAGCTCCGCGACGGCGTCCGCATCTGGTGCGACGCGGTCCTCCCGGACGCATCGGTCCGCTTCTCCTCCGACCAGTAGCCCGGCACCAGTAGCCTCGGTGGGGTGTCCGGACGCTTCCCGGTCGGCAGCCCCACCGACCTCACCCTCATCCTCGGCCCGCTGCGGCGCGGCCCGGGGGACCCGACCTGCCGCATCGCACCCGACGGCGCGGTGTGGCGAGCCTCGCGTACACCCGAGGGCCCGGCCACGCTCCGCGTCGCACCGTCGGGAGCGGAGGCCTGGGGCCCGGGCGCCGACTGGATGCTCGGCCGTCTCCCGGCCCTGCTCGGCGAGTTGGACGACCCCTCCACCTTCGTCGCACACCACCGCATCGTGGCGGAAGCGGCCCGCAGAGCCCCTGGCCTGCGGCTGACCCGCACGGGCCTGGTGATGGAGTCGCTGATCCCCTCCGTCCTCGAACAGAAGGTGACGACGGACGAGGCGTACCGCGCCTGGCGCCTGCTGGTCCGCAAGTACGGCGATGAGGCCCCGGGACCGGCCCCCGCCGGGATGTTCGTGATGCCGACGGCCCGCACCTGGTCCCTGATCCCGTCCTGGGAGTGGCACAAGGCGGGCGTGGACGACAAGCGGGCCGCCACGATCCTGCGAGCGGTACGCGTGGCCCCGCGCCTGGAGCAGGCGGCGTCCATGACCCCGGAATCGGCGGCGGCCCGCCTCCAGCTGATCCCCGGAATCGGCCCCTGGACGGCGGCGGAGGTCCTGCAACGGGCCCTGGGCGCCCCGGACGCGGTCACCACGGGCGACCTGCACCTGCCGAACATCATCGGCTACGCGCTGACGGGAGCGCACAGGACGACGGACGAGGAGATGCTGAAACTCCTGTCCCCGTACGAGGGCCACCGCCACAGAGCAGCCCGCCTGATCCTGCTCACGGGCCGCACGCCCCCGCGCCGCCACCCCAAGATGCCGGTGGCGAACATAGCGATCCTCTGAGAAGCCCAGCCAAATCAAGCCCGTCCGGCGATTGAGGACAAGCGGGGCCCGGGGCGCAGCCCCCCACGCGGCGGAGCCGCATATTGGCACAGCCGGGAAGGGGCGGGGTGGGGGGACAAGCCCCGCGCAGCGGCAACCGCGCCCCACCGTCACCGCACCTCGACGAAGTCCCCCGCATCGCGAACAGCCCGATCCTTCGCCGGAGCGGCCGGATGCCCCACAGCAACAGCCCCCATCGGATCCCACCCCTCCGGCAGCCCAAGCACATCCCGCACAACTTCCCGGCAGAACATGGTCGAGGACACCCACGCCGACCCCAGCCGTTCCCCCGCCAGCGCCACCAGGAAGTTCTGCACGCCCGCCCCCATGGCGACCACGAACATCTCCCGCTCAGCGGCATCCCGCCGAGCATCCCCATACGTATGCGCCCCGTCCATCACCAGGCACGGCACCACCAGATAGGGCGCCCGCCGCAGCACATCCCCCCGCCGCACCCGCTTGGCGATGGACTCTTCGGACTTCTCGTCCCCCCGGAGATCCGCGACCCACGCATCCCGCATCGCATCGAGCAGCCGCCCGCGCGCCTCCTCCGACTCGACCAGCACAAACCGCCAGGGCGTCGTGTGGTGCGGCGCGGGAGCGGTGACGGCCGCAGCCACGGCCCGCCGCACAGCTCCCGGATCCACCGCCTCGGCGGTGAACTCCCGCACGGTCCGCCGCAGCGTCACCGCTTCCCGCACGGCCTCCGAAGTCCCCAGCCGGAACATGTCGTCGGCGGCGACGCGCACCATGTCCCGCGCGCTGCCGCCCCCGTCACCGCCCACCACATGCCCGAGTCCGCGCACCACGGCGACCGGCAGCCCCTCGGCCTTGCCCTTCACCAGGTCACCCGCGGCGGCCAGTTCATCGGCGAGGGCGATCACGGTCGCGCTCAGCGGATTCCCGTACGCGTCCACGCCACCGCGCAGATCGTCGAGCACCCGCACCCCGGCGGCCCCGATGGCCACATCGGTCAGCCCGTTGCGCCAGGGCCTCCCGAAGGTGTCGGTGACAACGACACCCACCTCAACTCCCAGCAGATCCCGAAGCCCGTCCCGGATCCCCCGGGCCGACGCATCCGCGTCCTCGGGCAGCAACAGCACGGTCCCGGCCGGGGTGTTGGAGGCGTCGACGCCCGCCGCCGCCATCACCAGACCCTGCCGGTTCTCCACGATCCGCAGCGTCCCGCGCCGTGCGACGACCCGCACGGTCTCCGCGTCGATCGCGGCCTCGCGGTCGTCGGCGGCGATCACGCGCCCCTCGGCCTTGCTCACGATCTTCGACGTGACGAGCACGACGTCCCCGTCGGCCAGTTCAGGAGCCGCCCCAGCGATGATCTTCGCCAGATCGTCCCCGCCCTGCACTTCGGGCAGCCCGGGAACGGCCCACACCCGGTACGCGGGAGCCCCGGGGGCCGCGCTCACGCCCGTACCTCCTCGGCCAGCCGCAGCGCCTCGCGCGCCATCGTGGCCGTCGTCTCCAGGTCGGTCATCATCAGCGGTACGGCACGGCAGCGGATCCCCGCCGCCTCGACGCCCGCCACAGAGCCCGCGTCCACGGTGTCGACGAGCCATCCGTCGAGCAGCCCGGAGCCGTAGTGCTCGGCGACAGCGGCGGCGGTCGACTCCACACCCACCGCGGCAAGCACCTTGTCGGCCATGCCCCGCACCGGTGCGTCCCCGACGATCGGCGAAAGCCCGACCACCGGCACACCGGCCTCGGCGATGGCCTCGCGGATCCCGGGCACGGCCAGGATCGTGCCGATGCTGACCACCGGATTGGACGGCGGGAACAGGATCACGTCCGCCTCGCCGATGGCCTCCAGGACCCCCGGCGCCGGCTTCGCCCGGTCGGCCCCGACGGGCACGACGGCCTGCGCGTCCACGGAGGCGCGCAGCTTCACCCAGTACTCCTGGAAGTGAATGGCCTTCGTCTCGCCGTCCACCTCGACCGCCACATGTGTCTCGACGCGGTCGTCGGACATGGGGATGAGCCGCACGCCAGGCTGCCACCGCTCGCACAGCGCGGCGGTGACGGCGCTCAGCGGATAGCCGGCGCCGAGCATCTGCGTCCGCACGATGTGCGTCGCGAAGTCCCGGTCGCCGAGCCCGAACCACTCGGGTCCGACGCCGTACGCGGCGAGCTCGCTCTTGACGGTGAAGGACTCGTCGGTCCTTCCCCAGCCCTGTTCCTCGTTGATGCCACCGCCGAGGGTGTACATCACGGTGTCGAGGTCGGGGCAGACCTTCAGCCCGAACAGATGGATGTCGTCACCGGTGTTGCCGATGACGGTGACGTCCGCGTCGGGCGCGGCCTGCTTGAGGCCGCGCAGGAATCGGGCACCACCGATGCCTCCGGCCAGAACCACAATGCGCATGCGGGCAAGTCTGTCAGGCGGGTACGACATCCTGGGCGGCCGGGGCGGAGCAGCGGGCGCCGTGCATGGGCATGTCGGACAGCCCGGGGTAGTAGACGTGCAGGCTGACGGCCGGTTCCAGGGAGGCGTTCACGACCTCGTGGACGTAACCGGGCGCGAAGACGCGCTGCGCCCCGGCGCCCAGTTCACGTGCGGCGCGATCGGTCCGCTCGGTCAACCGGCCGTCCAGGACGGTCAGTACCCCGGACGAGGCCCCGTGGTCGTGCAGACCGCTGCCCTGTCCCGGGATCCAGCTCAGGAGCCAGACCTCGTAACCGGGCCCCGTTCGCAGCCGGTGGTACCAGCGGGAGGTCGCGTCGTACTCGACGAGGTGCTCCCACTGCGTGCGGTCCGCGGCGATGGAACGTGCCAGCCCGGCGAACTCGGCGACGGTGGCCGGGTGCTCGGGGGCAGGCTGCAGAAGGTGCTGTACGGAGAGGATGTCGCCGGCGATCTGGAGGTCGCTGTCATTGCTGTTCATGGTGCGGGGGTTCCTCGGCAGAGTGAGTGCTGGGGTGTCGCAGGGCTGGAGTGACGCGTGTATCGCGGTGTGACTCAACAGCTGGAACAGCAACAGCGCGCCTGGACAGCGCTGCGGAACCCACGGACGTGGGTCGCGGTGCGTGCTGCGGTGGCGTGCTTTGCGAGCATGAGAACAAGGACAGCGGCTCTTCTCACGGCTGTCAACTTGATGCCCGATTTGGGGGTAATGTTTCACCTCATCCGGTTACTCCGCCCGGAGAAAGGTTTGTTCAGACGTCAGAGCGGAGATGTGGCGCTGCAACCCCACTCGCAAACGTCGTTGCGCACTCGTGATCCGACTGTGATCCCGATCGCTTCGACGGGCGGAGCGCAACAAGATCAATCCCTGTCGCGTCCTTCCCCGTTGAAGGAGCGTGCGGGGATGGGCCAGTGGCAAGTGTCAGCCTTTTTGGTGATTTGAACACTTTCCGCATAGCCTTGGTTCCGCAGAGTGAAATAGGGGCCCAATAGCAGATCTCGGCTTGACTGGCCCGGATCCACACACTTGTAATTTCACTCGTGTCGTTCAGCCGAAATCGGTAACGACCGCATCACGGGGAAGCAAAGACGGACGAGGGGCGCACATGACCGAGGTGTTCCACCAACTGCTGGTCGACGACGCGGAAGAAGAACTCGGCTGGCAGGAGCGCGCATTGTGCGCCCAGACCGACCCCGAGTCGTTCTTTCCCGAGAAGGGCGGCTCCACTCGTGAGGCCAAGAAGGTCTGCCTGGCCTGCGAAGTCCGCTCAGAGTGCCTGGAGTACGCCCTCTCCAAAGACGAACGCTTCGGCATCTGGGGCGGTCTCTCGGAGCGCGAGCGCCGCCGCCTCAAGAAGGCCGCTGTCTAGGCAGTCGCCCGGGCAAACCGCCCAACCCCGTACGCAACGAACGGTCCGCCGCCTGCACCTTGCCCGCAGGCGGCGGACCGTCCTTGTTCCCACCCGTTACTGTGGGGCGCTGTCCGTGATGCACCAACGCCCCCACGGGGCGCGTGCGTCCACCGCATCCGCACAGCAGCCTTCCGGGGGGTCGCCCTCCGGACCCCGGCCGGAGGGGCCCGTACCTCGATGTCCGTGCACAGCCAGTCGTCGGCCCCTTATGAGGCCGCCGCGACCACAGCGTTCGCTCCCGCCCACCCGCCGGAGTTTCCCCGGCACGTAGTCACCGCCGTGCTCGTCTCCCACGACGGCGCGCGCTGGCTCCCCGACGCGCTCGCCGGTCTGCTCGGGCAGGACCGGCCCGTACAGAACGTGGTCGCCGCAGACACCGGCAGTGCGGACGAATCCGCCGCCCTGGTCACCGAAGCGCTCGGCGCCGAGCGGGTGTTGCACCTCGCCCGCCGCACCGGCTTCGGCACCGCCGTCGAAGAGGCATCCCGTACGGCAGGAATCCTCACCCCCGAGGAACTGCCGTACCTGAAGCGCCCCAGCGGCTGGGACCCGGTCAGCAGGAGCTGGCGCGACGACGCCTACGACCTGCCCGAACTGCCGCACGGCGAGCCCGTGCAGTGGCTCTGGCTGCTGCACGACGACTGCGCGCCCGAGCCCGACGCACTGGCCGAGCTGCTGCGGGTCGCCGACTCCGATCCGTACGCCGCGATCGTCGGACCCAAACTGCGCGGCTGGTACGACCGTAAGCAGCTCCTCGAAGTCGGCGTCTCCATCGCCAACAGCGGGCGCCGCTGGACCGGACTCGACCGCCGTGAGCAGGACCAGGGCCAGCACGACCAGGTGCGCTCCGTCCTGTCGGTGTCGACGGCCGGGATGCTCGTCCGGCGCGATGTGTGGGAGGAGCTCGGCGGCTTCGACCGCAGGCTGCCCCTCATGCGCGACGACGTCGACCTCTGCTGGCGTGCGCACGCCGCCGGGCACAAGGTCCTCGTCGCGCCCAACGCCGTACTGCGCCATGCCGAGGCCTCGGCGCGCGAGCGCCGCCCCATCGACTGCGTGGGACGCTCCGTCGCCAGCCCGCACCGGGTCGACAAGGCGGGCGCCGTCTACACGCTGCTCGCCAACGCACGCGTCAAGGCACTTCCGTACGTGGCACTGCGCCTCGTCGTCGGGACGCTGCTGCGGACCCTCGCATATCTGGTCGGCAAGGTGCCGGGACAGGCCGTCGACGAGGTCGCCGGGCTCTTCGGGACGCTGCTGCGGCCCGGAAGGCTGCTCGGCGCACGGCGCCGGAGGGGTGCGAGCGCGGTCGAGGCGAGTGAGCTGCGGCCACTGTTCCCGCCGTCCGGCGCCACCGTCCGCGCCACCGTGGAACAGATCTCCAGCCACTTCGGCGGGGCCTCCGAGCCCGAGGCCGGCGGCTCACGCCACGGTGTGGCCGAGTCGGGGCCCGGCGGGGACGACGCTGAGTACCTGGAGATCGAGCAGTTCGCACGGCTGAAGCGGATCGCCCGCAAACCCGGCCCCGTGCTCTTCGCCGTACTCCTGCTGGTCTCCCTCGTGGCCTGCCGCGGGCTGCTCGGCGGCGGTGCGCTCGCCGGCGGGGCACTGCTGCCCGCACCGGGCGACGTCTCCGACCTCTGGAGCCGTTACGCCGGCGCCTGGCACCCGCTCGGGTCCGGCGGCACACAGACCGCGCCGCCTTACCTCGGCGTGATCGCCGCATTCTCGACGCTGCTGCTCGGCCACACCGGCCTCGCGCTCACCGTGCTCCTGGTCTGCTCGGTGCCGCTGGCCGGACTCACCGCGTACTTCGCCTCCCGTCCGCTCACCGAGTCGCGGATGCTGCGGGCCTGGGGGAGCGTCGCGTACGCCTTCCTGCCCGCCGCCACCGGCGCACTCGCGACCGGGCGGCTCGGGACGGCGGTCCTGGCCATCCTGCTGCCGCTGATCGCGCGCTGCGCGGTCTCCGCGGCCGGGCTGCGCGGTGCGCGCGGCAGCTGGCGCGCCACCTGGGCGTACGCCTTCCTGCTGACCCTCGCGATGGCCTTCACGCCCGTCGTCTGGCCGCTTGCCGCGGTGCTCGGCGTGGGCGTCCTGGTGCTGCACCGCGACGAGATCACCGCGTACGGACTGCGCTTCCTCGCGGTCGTCGGCACCCCGCTCCTTGTCCTCGCGCCCTGGTCGCTGACGCTGCTGACCCACCCGTCCCGGCTCTTCGAGGAGGCCGGGCTCGCCTACGGCAGCGGCACGGCAGCCGCGCTCGACCTGCTGGGGATCAGCCCCGGCGGCCCGAAGACCGTCGGCGGCCTGGTGCTGGCCGGTGTGGTGCTCGCGGCACTGGCCGCACTCCTGCGCGGAGAGCGGCAGTTCGCGGTCCGCGTCGCCTGGGTCGGGGCGCTGGTCGGACTGGTCTTCGCCGTACTGATGAACCGCTCGGGCTGGGCCGGTCCCGCGACGCTCGTGTACGGCGTCGCGCTCCTGGCCGCCGCCGTGATCGGCGCGGAGGGCGCGCGCGAGCGGGTCGCCTCGCAGAGCTTCGGCTGGCGCCAGCCGGTCGCGGGGCTGATCGCCGTCGCCGCCGTCCTGGGACCGCTGGTCGCCGCCTTCGGGTGGATGGCGGGCGGCGCCACGGGTCCGCTGAACCGGCGCGACCCCACGCAGGTGCCCGCATTCGTCGCCGAGGAGAGCGGTACGCGCGACCAGGCGCGGACGCTGGTCCTCGGCGGGAACTCCGCCGCGAAGGTCTCGTACACGCTGGTACGCGGCTCGGGCGGCCGACTCGGTGACGCCGAGCTCGCCGAGGCCGCAGGCAGCAGCCCCCGGCTCGACAAGATCGTCGCCAACCTGGTGGCAGGCTCCGGCGCCGACCAGTCGAGCCAGCTGAGCGGCTACGCGATCCGCTATCTCCTCGTACGGGACGGGTCGCCCAGGGAGATGGGCCGGGTGCTCGACGCGACGCCCGGCCTGAGCCGCCTGAGCCAGCTGGACGGCAGCGCGCTGTGGAGGGTCGACCGCCAGGTCGCCAGGGCCACGATCGTCTCCGGCACCGCGGAGCCCGTCTCGGTGGCCTCCGGGCCCGTCGATGCGCACACCACCGTTCCCGCGGGACCGGCGGGACGCACCCTGCGCATCGCCGACACCGCGGCACCCGGCTGGAGCGCCACGCTCGACGGGAGCCCGCTGACGAAGACGACCGTCGACGGCTGGGCGCAGGGCTTCGAGCTGCCTGCCGGGGGCGGGAAGCTCGACCTGACCTACGACGCCCCGATCACCCACACCGCATGGATCTGGATCCAGGGCGGGCTCGCCCTGGTGCTGCTGGTGCTCGCGCTGCCGGGCCGGCGCAGGGACGTCGACGACGACCTCCCCGAGGAGGACATCGTGGTGCCCGCGCAGCCGGTGGCCGGCGAGGGCCGCAGGGCGCGCAGGCTGCGGGCGGCCCAGACGGCGGAGGGCGGCGATGAACTGCCCGCCGACGAGGAGGGCCAGGTGCCGGCCGCGGAGGGCGACTTCGCGCCGCAGTACGGGAGCGAGGTGCCGCAGCAGCAGGCGTACGGGGAATGGGAGCAGCAGCAACAGCAGCCGACGTACGCGACGGCCGACTACGCCGCCCCCTACCCGGAAGGGCAGCAGGGCTACGGCGGGGAGCAGTACCAGCAGTACCCGGGCCAGTACGGCACCGAGGGCTACGACCCGTACCAGCCACAGCAGTACGCGCCCCAGCAGGACGGCCAGTACGACCCGTACGGCTACGGACAGCCCCAGCAACAGCCCCAGCAGCCGGAACAGCAGCAGCACCAACAGCCCCAGCAGCAGCCGCCGTATCCCGACGACGAGCCCCACCAGCAGCGCCCCGACGGGAGCCACCAGTGAACCGCAGCACCCTCTCCCTCGCCGCGGCTGTCGCCGCCCTCGCCGCGGTCACCGGCCTCGCCGCCCTCGCCGCTCCCGGCGGCAGTACGGCGGCCGAGGCCAAGGCCCCGGCGCGGCTGCCCGTGGAGCGCACCAGCCTGCTCTGCCCGGCGCCCAGCCAGTCCGACCTCGCCGAGACGACGTACACGTCGTTCACCCCGGCGAGCACGGGCGGCGGCACCGCGTCGGGCAAGGCCCAACTGCTGCCCTCCGCCACGGCGAAGAAGAAGACGGACAAGCCCGTCGTCTCGCTCACCCAGACCGGCAAGCCCGCCACCGGCACCGCGTCGGGCGGCGCCGCCCCGGCCCTCATCGGCTCCGCCGACGGCGCGCTGGCCCCCGGCTGGACCGCCCAGCAGACCACCGCGGTCACCGTCGGCGGCGCACGCGGACTCCTCGGCACCGACTGCACCGCCCCCGACACGGACTTCTGGTTCCCCGGCACGAGCACGGAGGCCGACCGCCAGGACTACGTCCACCTCACCAACCCGGACGACAGCGCGGCCGTCGCGGACATCGAGCTGTACGGGAAGGACGGCCGCATCGCCTCCGACGTGGGCGAGGGAATCACCATTCCCGCCCACGGCAGCGTGCCCGTCCTGCTTTCCACGCTGATCCCGGCCAAGACCCCCGGCCTCACCGTCCATGTCTCCACCCGCTCGGGCCGCGTCGGCGCCGTCGTGCAGTCCATGGACGACAAGCTCGGCAGCGACTGGCTGCCCGCCTCGGCGGCCGCCGCCCGCAAGCAGGTGCTCCCCGGCATCCCCGCCGATGCGACGGACGTCCAGCTGGTGGCGTACGCGCCCGGCAGCGACGACGCCGACCTGAAGATCCAACTGGCGGGTGCGGACGGCACGATCATCCCGGCCGGTTTTGAGACCCTGCACGTCAAGGCCGGTATGACCGCCGCGGTCGACCTCAAGAACGTCAACCGGGGAGTGGCCGGATCGCTCGTGCTCTCCCCGTCGGGCGACGGCAGTTCCGCCCCGGTGGTGGCCGCGCTCAAGGTCGTACGGGGCAAGGGCACCAAGCAGGAGGTGGCGTTCATCCCGGCGGCAGAACCGGTGGGGGAGCGGGCCACGGCGGCGGACAACCGCGCCAAGGGCTCGACGCTCTCGCTCCTCGCGCCGGAGGGCGCCGCCAAGGTGAAGGTCACGGCCTCCGCGGGCAGCGGCGGCGGTACGCCGGTGGTCAAGACGTACACGATCAAGGCCGGCACGACCCTCGCGGTGACGCCGGAGGCCCCTTCGGGGCTCAAGGGCGCGTACGCACTGACGGTCGAGCCGGAGCCGGGCAGCGGGCCGGTCTACGCGTCGCGCACGCTCGAAGTCCCGCAGGGCGGCGTGCCGATGTTCACGGTGCAGACGCTCTCCGACGACCGGGGGACCGTCGCGGTGCCCGTGGCCGACGAGGACCTCTCGCTCCTGAACGACTGAGCCGGAACCGGCCCGTCCGTCCTGTCTACTCCTGCCCGTCCTGCCCGTACCGCGGATCGACTGATTCCGGTGCCAGGCCGAGGAGTTCGGCGACCTGCTCGACCACGACCTCGTGGACGAGCAGCGCGCGCTCGTCGCGGTTCTTGGTACGGATCTCGACCGGGCGCCGGTAGACCACGATCCGCGCGGATCGGTCCTTGGCGGCGGCGACCGCGCTGCCCAGCGGCACGGATTCGGCGTCGTGCCACTCGTCCGGGTCGTCAGGGGTGCTCGGACGGGGCACGTCGAGCACCACGAAGTCCACCTCGGCCAGCTGCGGCCAGCGCCGCTCCAGACGCTCCACGGAGTCCTGTACGAGATCCCGGAAGGTCTCCGCACGGGTGGCGGAGAGCGGGACCTGCGGTGGGGCCACCGGCCCGCGCATACCCCGTCCGTGTCGGTCGCGGCGGCGGGGCGGCCGC
>NZ_JAFLRJ010000315.1 GCF_017315755.1 Streptomyces beijiangensis | reverse complement strand
GGAGGGGGCCTGGTCTGCAGGCCGGGCCCCCTTAAAACGTCCAGCCGCCGGGTGGCTCCGGACGGCCCCTGGCCGGTCTCAGAAGAAGACGCCGCAGTGCAGGAGCACGTTGGCGTAGGGGGTCGCCTCTCCCGTACGCACCACCAGGCGCGCCCCCGCCGAGAGCGCCTTGAGCTCGTCGTGCGAGACCAGGCCGAGGCTCCCCGGGAAGTGCCCGGTCAGCAGTTCCGCCGCCTCCGGGTTCGCCTCCCGTACCTCTCCCGCCGCCGTCGCGCCCTCCACCACGAGCTCCGCCAGCAGGCCGTCCAGGACCTCGGCGAAGGGCGGTGTCCCGGCGCGGAAGGACAGGTCGACCACGCGCGGGCCCTGCGGGATCGGCATGCCCGCGTCGCAGACCAGGACCGTGTCGCCGTGACCCAACTCAGCGAGCGCGCCTGCCAGTTGGCGGTTCAGAATGCCGGACTTCTTCATCGGGCGGTGAGCTCCTCGGCCGTCGGGTACGACTCCTGGGCGCCCGCCCTGGTCACCGCCGCCGCTCCCACCCGTACCGCGAACGCCGCCGCCTCCGCGAGCTTCTCGCCCAGGCCCAGGCGCCAGGCCAGCGCCGCCGTGAACGCGTCGCCCGCGCCCGTGGTGTCCACCGCGTCGACCCGGGGGCTCGGGACATGGTCGTACGCGCCGGAGCCGTCCGCCGTCAGCGCCCCCTCCGCGCCCAGGGTGATGACCACCGAGCGGGGGCCGAGGGCGAGGAGCCCCCGCGCCCAGTCCTCCGGCGTCCCGCCCGCCGCTTCGCCCAGGACCACCCTGGCCTCGTGCTCGTTGACGACCAGCGGGTCGCAGGCCGCGAGGAGCTCGGCGGGCAGCGGCATCGGCGGGGAAGGGTTCAGTACGAAGCGGGCGTCCGGCGCCAGCATCCGTACCGTCTCCGCCACCGTCTCCAGGGGGATCTCCAGCTGCGCCGACACGACCTTCGCCGACGCGATCAGGGTGCCGGCCGCCCGCGCGTCCTCGGGGGTGAGGCGGGCGTTGGCACCGGGGGAGACCACGATGCTGTTGTCACCCGAGGGGTCGACCGTGATCAGCGCGACGCCCGTGGGCGCGCCGCCGACCAGGACGCCGGACGTGTCGACGCCGGACGCGCGCTGCGAGTCCAGGAGGAGGCGGCCGTTGGCGTCGTCGCCGACCCGGGCGAGCAGCGCGGTGCGCGCGCCCAGGCGGGCGGCGGCCACCGCCTGGTTGGCGCCCTTGCCGCCGGGGTGGACGGCGAGGTCGCCGCCGAGGACCGTCTCGCCGGCGGCGGGGCGGCGCTCGACGCCGATCACCAGGTCGGCGTTGGCCGACCCGACGACCAGCAGGTCGAAGTCGTACATGGAGAGCCTGCTTTCAGCGGTTGAGTGGGGCGGCTTGCCTCAGGAGAAGTCTGCGACGTTCTTCTTGGTGACCACCTTGACCGGCACCTTCACCGTCGGGTCGACCTTCTTGCCCTGCGACGCGGCGATCGCGTTCTGCACCGCCAGTTTGCCGAGCAGGGACGGCTGCTGGGCGACCGACGCGTACAGCGTGCCCGCCGCCACCGCCTTCAGGCCGTCCGGTGTGCCGTCGAAGCCGACCACCGGGACGGTCGTCCCGGCCTTGGAGCCAAGGGCCTTGACCGCGCCGAGCGCCATCTCGTCGTTCTCGGCGAAGACGCCGTTCACGGTCGGGTTGGACTGCAGGAGGTTCGTCATGACGTCCAGGCCCTTGGTGCGGTCGAAGTCCGCGGGCTGCTCGGCGACGACCTCGATGCCGGGGTACGCCTTGATGCCCTCGGCGAAGCCCTGCCCGCGCTCACGTGCGGCGGACGTGCCCGCCGTGCCCTGCAGGACGACGACCTTCCCCTTGCCGCCGAGCTTCCCGGCGAGGGTCTGCGCGGCGAGTTTGCCGCCCGCGATGTTGTCGGAGGCGACGAGCGTCGCGGTCTTTGCCTTGTTGACTCCGCGGTCGGCGGCGACCACCGGGATGTCGGCCTTGTTGGCGGTACGGACCGAGGGGCCCGAGGCGTCCGAGTCGACCGGGTTGATGATGATCGACTTCATGCCCTCGCTGGTGAAGTTCTGGATCTGGTTGGCCTGCTGGGAGGCGTCGTTCTGCGCGTCGGTGACCGTGAGGTCGACATCCGCGGCCCTGGCCGCCTGCTGGGCTCCCGCCTTCATCTGTACGAAGAAGGGGTTGTTCATGGTGGAGAGGGAGAGGCCGATCTTCGTACGGGCGGAGGAGCTGCCCGAGTTGACGTAGGAGATGCCGCCGACGACGGCCGCCACGAGGACCACCGCGATGGCGATCTTGGCCGCTTGTGGACCCTTCTTGGCGGGTTTTCCCGAGGATCCCGACGCGCCGGACGCGGGGGCCGGACCGGACCCCGCCTTGCGGCGCAGCGTGTCCAGCAGCACTGCCAGCGCGATGACCACGCCGATGACGACCTGCTGCCAGAAGGCGGAGACCGAGAGGAGGTTGAGGCCGTTGCGCAGTACGGCCAGGATCAGCGCGCCGATCAGGGTGCCGGACGCCTTGCCGACGCCGCCCGAGAGGCTGGCGCCGCCGATGACGACCGCGGCGATCGCGTCGAGTTCGTAACCCTGTGCGGCCTGCGGCTGCGCGGAGGAGAGCCGGGACGCGAGGACGATGCCCGCGGCCGCGGCGAAGAGGCCGGAGAGCGCGTAGATGGCGAGCTTCTGGCGCTTGACGCGCAGGCCGGAGAGGCGGGCCGCCTCCTCGTTGCCGCCGATCGCGTACATCGAGCGGCCGATGTACGTACGGGCGAGGATCAGCGCCGTGATCAGGCCCATCACGATCATGACGATGACCGGAACGGGCAGCCAGCCGCCGAGCGTGTCGCCGAGGTGGGAGACCGAGTCGGGGAAGGCGATGGGGGAGCCCTGCGAGATGACCAGGGAGAGGCCGCGGCCGATGGAGAGCATGGCCAGGGTGGCGATGAACGGCGGGAGTTTGCCGTAACTGATCAGCACGCCGTTGACCAGGCCGCACGCTATGCCGGTGGCGACCGCGAGGATCAGCGCGAGCCAGACGGGCACGCCCGCGGAGGTCGCCATCCATGCGAGTACGGTCGCCGAGAGCGCGGCCACCGAGCCGACCGAGAGGTCGATGCCGGCCGAGACGATGACGAAGGTGACGCCGAAGGCGAGGATCGCGGTGACGGCTGCCTGGACGCCCACGTTGAGGAGGTTCTGGGTGGTGAGGAAGTCGCCGGAGAGCAGCGACATCGCCACCACCAGGACCACCAGGGCGCTGAGCGCGCCGTTGTCGAGCAGGATGCGGCGGAACGCGGAGGCGCCACTCGCTCCCGCTGTGCCCGGATGCGTTTCAGTGGCCACGGTGGTCCCCTGCTTCCTTTGCTGCTGTGTCGGTTGTGCTGTTCGTCGTGACGGCCAGTGCCATCACCGCGTCCTGCGTCGCCTCGTCCGCGGGGAGTTCGCCCGCGATACGGCCCTGGGCCATCACCAGCACCCGGTCGCTCATGCCGAGCACCTCGGGGAGGTCGCTGGAGATCATCAGGACGGCGTGGCCGGAGGCGGTCAGTTCATTGATGAGCTGGTAGATCTCGACCTTGGCGCCGACGTCGATGCCGCGCGTCGGCTCGTCGAGGATCAGCACCTTGGTGTCGGCGAGCAGCCATTTCCCGATGACGACCTTCTGCTGGTTGCCGCCGGAGAGGGTGCGGACGTGCTGGCCGATGCCCGCCATCCGTACGCCCAGCTGTGTGGCGATGCGCGCCGCCGCGGCGGCCTGCCCCTTGAGGTCGACCAGGCCCGCGCGGGTCGCCGAGCGCAGGGTGACGAGGCCGAGGTTCTCCTGGACGGACGCGTCGAGGAGCAGGCCCTGGCCCTTGCGGTCCTCGGGGACGAGGCCGATGCCCGCGGTCATCGCGGCGTTGACGTCGTGGCGGGGGAGTTTTCTGCCGAGTACGCCGACGGTCCCACTGTCGTACGGGTCCGCGCCGAAGACCGCGCGGGCGACCTCGGTGCGGCCCGCGCCGACCAGCCCCGCGAGGCCGACGACCTCGCCTGCCCGCACCTCGAAGCTGATGTCGTGGAAGACGCCGTCGCGGGTCAGCCCGTCGACGGTGAGCAGCGGTTCGCCGCCCGTATCGGGGCGCTCGCGCGGGTACTGCTGGTCGATGGAGCGCCCCACCATCAGGCGGACCAGTTCGTCCTCGGGGGTGGAGGCGGGCACCTGGTCGACGGAGCGGCCGTCGCGGATGACGGTGACGCGGTCGCCGAGGGCCGCGATCTCCTCCAGGTGGTGGGTGATGAAAACGATTCCGACGCCGTCGGCGCGCAGGGTGCGGACGATGGCGAAGAGCTTCTCGACCTCCTCCGAGGTGAGAACCGCGGTCGGCTCGTCCATGATCAGGACGCGCGCTTCGAGGCTGAGCGCCTTGGCGATCTCGACCATCTGGAGCCGGGCGATGCCCAGTTCGCGGACCTTCGTACGAGGGGAGATGTCCAGGCCCACGCGGGAGAGGAGCTTCTCGGCGTCCGACTCCATCCGCTTGCGGTCGA
Organism: Streptomyces beijiangensis; assembly: GCF_017315755.1. Taxonomy (GTDB): domain Bacteria; phylum Actinomycetota; class Actinomycetes; order Streptomycetales; family Streptomycetaceae; genus Streptomyces; species Streptomyces beijiangensis. Next base: position 12,978 of record NZ_JAFLRJ010000315.1, on the reverse strand, counting down.
TCATGCCGAAGCGGCGCGGCTGGCGGCCCAGGAAGATGTTCTCGGCGACCGTCAGATCGGGGACGAGGTTGAACTCCTGGTAGATGGTGGCGATGCCGAGGCGTTCGGCGTCCTGTGCGCCGTGGATGCGTACCTCTTCGCCGTCGGCGAGGATGCGGCCGCTGTCGGGGCGGTAGGCGCCGGAGAGCATCTTGATGAGCGTGGACTTGCCCGCGCCGTTCTCGCCGAGCAGGACGTGGACCTCGCCGCGGCGCAGGTCGAAGTCGACGCTGTCGAGGGCGACCACGCCGGGGAAGGTCTTGCGTATCGACTCGATGCGCAGCAACTCGTCTGGGTTGCTCACCTGTTGCTCCTGTTCTCCGTGCGGAAGGGCGGGGCCGGTTCGCCGCACGAGCGTCTGATCACCAGGCGTGCGGGGAGCGCGGCGGACTGCGGGGTGCGGCCCTCTATGCGGTCGATGAGCGCGCGCACCGCCGTCCGGCCGAGTTCGGCGGTCGGCTGGGCGATGGCGGTCACCGGCGGGTCGGTGTGGACGAACCAGGGGATGTCGTCGAAGGCCGCGAGCCCGATGTCGTGGGGGATACGGAGCCCGGACGCGCGCAGAGCGTCCATGGCACCCAGTGCCATCAAGTTGTCGGCGGCGAAGATCACTTGGGGCGGTTCGGCGAGGGCGAGGAAGCGGGTCGTCTCGCGGTGTCCGCTGCCCGCCCGGAAGTCGCCGTGGCCTATGTACGCGTCGGGGAGCGGCAGTCCGTGCTCGGCCAGCGCCTCACGGAAGGCCTCGACACGCTCGCTGCCGGTCGTGGTCGATGCCGGCCCCGCGATGATCGCGAGCCTGCGGTGGCCCAGTGCGTGGAGGTGGGCGACCAGCTCGCGGATGGCGGCGCGGCCGTCGGCCCGTACGACGGGCACGTCCACGCCAGGGAGCCAGCGGTCCACGAAGACCATCGGGGTGCCCGCCCTGACCGCGTCCAGCATCACCGGGGAGCCGCCGTCGGTGGGGCTGACCAGGAGACCGTCGATACGGCGGTCCAGGAGCGAGCGGATGTGGTGGTCCTGGAGAGCGGGCTGTTCGTCGGCGTTGCCGATGATCACGCTGTAGCCGTGGGCGCGGGCCTCGTCCTCGACGGAGCGGGCGAGCTCGGTGAAGTACGGGTTCATCACGTCGCTGATGACCAGGCCGAGCGTGCGCGTCTGGTCGGTGCGCAGGGAGCGGGCCACGCCGTTGGGCCGGTAGCCGAGGGCCTCGACGGCGGCCATCACCCGCTCGCGGGTGTCGGGGCGTACCGAGGGATGGCTGTTCAGGACGCGGGAGACCGTCGCCACCGAAACACCCGCACTGGCCGCGACGTCCTTGATGCTCGCGTTCGCCATCGCAGGACCACCTCCTTGTGGACCGCATGGAATCGATTACATGGAGGATTGGAATCGATTACATGAACCGCGGTCAAGGGGAGGGAGGGATTCCGAAACCGGATCGTGATGTGGGAACCAGGGGCTGGGAGGCAGGTTTTCCACAGGCCCGCACGGGCTGTCGGACCTGGGCGATACCGTCGGTCACATGTCCAACATGGCAGTGCTGGAAGGGGTCCTGGAGCGGATCACGTACAGCAACGACGAGAACGGGTACACGGTCGCCAAGGTCGACACCGGCCGTGGCGGCGGAGGCGGCGGTGACCTGCTGACGGTCGTCGGCTCGCTGCTCGGCGCGCAGGCAGGCGAGTCGCTGCGCATGGAGGGCCACTGGGGCTCCCACCCGCAGTACGGCAAGCAGTTCACCGTCGAGAACTACACGACGGTCCTCCCCGCCACCATCCAGGGCATCCGCCGCTATCTCGGATCAGGCCTGATCAAGGGCATCGGCCCGGTCATGGCCGACCGCATCACCACCCACTTCGGCACGGACACCCTGGACATCATCGAGCAGGAGCCGAAGCGCCTCGTGGAGGTCCCGGGCCTCGGCCCGAAGCGTACGAAGATGATCGCCGCCGCCTGGGAGGAGCAGAAGGCGATCAAGGAAGTGATGATCTTCCTGCAGAGCGTCGAGGTCTCCACCTCCATCGCCGTGCGCATCTACAAGAAGTACGGCGACGCCTCGATCTCCGTCGTCAAGAACGAGCCGTACCGGCTGGCGGCCGACGTCTGGGGCATCGGATTCCTCACCGCGGACCGCATCGCCCAGGCCGTCGGCATCCCGCACGACAGCCCCGAGCGCGTCAAGGCCGGCCTCCAGTACTGCCTCTCCCAGTCCACCGACCAGGGCCACTGTTTCCTCCCCGAGGAGCAGCTCCTCTCGGACGCGGTGAAGCTCCTCCAGGTCGACATGGGCCTGGTCATCGAGTGCCTGGACGCACTGGCCGCCGAGGAGGGTGTCGTACGGGAAGAGGTGCCCGGCAAGGACGAGGGCGGCCAGGCGCGGATCACCGCCGTCTATCTGGTGCCCTTCCACCGGGCCGAGATCTCCCTCGCCTCCCAGGTGGTGCGCCTCCTGCGCGGCTCCGAGGACCGGATGCCCGGGTTCCGGGACGTGGCCTGGGACAAGGCGCTGACCTGGCTCGCGGGGCGTACGGGCGCCACGCTCGCCCCCGAGCAGGAGGCCGCGGTGAAGCTCGCCCTGACCGAGAAGGTCGCCGTCCTCACGGGCGGCCCCGGCTGCGGCAAGTCCTTCACCGTCCGCTCCATCGTCGAGCTGGCCCGCGCCAAGAAGGCCAAGGTGGTGCTCGCCGCCCCCACCGGACGGGCCGCCAAGCGCCTCGCCGAGCTCACCGGGGCCGAGGCCTCCACCGTCCACAGGCTCCTTGAGCTCAAGCCGGGCGGGGACGCGGCGTACGACAGGGACCGGCCGCTCGACGCGGACCTGGTGGTGGTCGACGAGGCCTCCATGCTCGATCTGCTCCTCGCCAACAAGCTGGTCAAGGCCGTCGCCCCCGGCGCGCATCTGCTCCTGGTCGGCGATGTGGACCAGCTGCCCTCGGTCGGCGCCGGCGAGGTGCTGCGGGACCTGCTGGCCGCGATCAGTCCCGTACCGAACGTCAGGCTCACCCGGATCTTCCGCCAGGCCCAGCAGTCCGGCGTCGTCACCAACGCCCACCGCATCAACTCCGGGGTGCAGCCCATCACTCAGGGCCTCCCCGACTTCTTCCACTTCGTGGCCGAGGAGACCGAGGAGGCGGGTCTGCTGACGGTGGACGTGGCGGCCCGCCGCATCCCGCAGAAGTTCGGCCTCAACCCGCGCAGGGACATCCAGGTGCTCGCGCCGATGCACCGCGGACCGGCCGGCGCGGGGAACCTCAACGGGCTGCTCCAGCAGGCGATCACGCCCGCCAGGCCCGACCTCCCCGAGAAACGGTTCGGCGGAAGGGTGTTCCGCGTCGGCGACAAGGTCACCCAGATTCGCAACAATTACGAGAAGGGCGCGAACGGGGTCTTCAACGGCACGGTCGGCGTCGTCACCGCCCTGGACCTCGACGAGCAGACGCTGACGGTGCTGACGGACGAGGATGAGGAGGTGGGGTACGAATTCGACGAACTGGACGAGCTCGCGCACGCCTACGCCGTCACCATCCACCGCTCGCAGGGGAGTGAATATCCGGCGGTGGTGATTCCGGTGACCACCGGTGCCTGGATGATGCTTCAGCGCAATCTGCTCTACACCGCAGTCACCCGCGCCAAGAAGCTCGTCGTCCTCGTCGGGTCGCGGAAGGCGATCGGCCAGGCGGTCCGTACGGTTTCCGCAGGCAGACGCTTTACCGCACTGGATCACCGGCTGTCAGGCGGTGGCGGGCAGGAGAGATCGTGTGAAACCCCACCCCGCCCTTCCGGAACCAGGGCGAAGGGGGCAGGATGAGCAGGTTGGCGGCACTGAGTGCCGCCAAATAGCCCAACGGGCGACCCCGAGTGCACTCTGCTGAGCCAAGTGGGGGATGGTAGAGACAGTCAGGGCACCTCGAAGAAGAGGCACTACGTCGGTGAGGGATGACGTGAGCGACAACTCTGTAGTACTGCGGTACGGCGATGGCGAGTACACCTACCCGGTGATCGACAGCACCGTCGGCGACACGGGCTTCGACATCGGGAAGCTCCGGGCCCAGACCGGTCTGGTGACCCTCGATAGCGGATATGGCAACACCGCCGCCTATAAATCCGCGATCACCTACCTCGACGGCGAGCAGGGCATCCTGCGTTACCGCGGGTACCCCATTGAGCAGCTCGCCGAGCAGAGCAGCTTCCTGGAGACGGCTTACCTGCTGATCAACGGCGAGCTCCCGAAGGTCGACGAGCTGTCGACCTTCAAGAACGAGATCACCCAGCACACGCTGCTGCACGAGGACGTCAAGCGGTTCTTCGACGGCTTCCCGCGTGACGCGCACCCGATGGCCATGCTGTCGTCGGTGGTCTCGGCGCTGTCCACGTTCTACCAGGACAGCCACAACCCGTTCGACGAGCAGCAGCGCCACCTCTCGACGATCCGGCTGCTCGCGAAGCTGCCGACGATCGCCGCGTACGCGTACAAGAAGTCGATCGGGCACCCCTTCGTCTACCCGCGCAACGATCTCGGCTACGTCGAGAACTTCCTGCGGATGACGTTCTCGGTGCCGGCCCAGGAGTACGTGCCGGACCCGGTCGTCGTCTCGGCGCTCGAGACGCTGCTCGTCCTGCACGCGGACCACGAGCAGAACTGTTCGACCTCCACCGTGCGGCTGGTCGGCTCCTCGCAGGCGAACATGTTCGCCTCGATCTCCGCCGGCATCAGCGCCCTCTGGGGCCCCCTGCACGGTGGCGCCAACGCGTCGGTCCTGGAGATGCTGGAGAGCATCCAGGCGGACGGCGGCGACGTCGACGCCTTCATCCAGAAGGTGAAGAACAAGGAGGACGGCGTCCGGCTCATGGGCTTCGGCCACCGGGTCTACAAGAGCTTCGACCCGCGCGCCAAGATCATCAAGGCCGCCGCGCACGACGTCCTCTCGGCCCTCGGCAAGTCCGACGAGCTGCTGGACATCGCGCTCAAGCTGGAGGAGCACGCGCTCTCCGACGAGTACTTCGTCTCGCGCAACCTCTACCCGAACGTCGACTTCTACACGGGTCTGATCTACCGGGCGATGGGCTTCCCGACCGAGATGTTCACCGTGCTCTTCGCGATCGGCCGGCTTCCCGGCTGGATCGCCCAGTGGCACGAGATGATCAAGGAGCCGGGTTCGCGCATCGGCCGCCCGCGCCAGATCTACACGGGCGAGGTTCTCCGGGACTTCATCCCGGTCGAAGGCCGCTGACAAGGATGGGCCCGGGGTGCTGCCGGGGGTCCGGGGGTTGTCCCCCGGGCTAGCACAGCACGGGCGAGGTTCTCCGGGACTTCATCCCGGTCGAAGGCCGCTGAGCCTTCGTACCGCATGGCAACGCAGTGATGGACGCCCGGTCGTTTCTCAGGCCGGGGGTCCGGGGTGCCCCTCCGGGGCAGCGCCCCATCAGGCTTGAGCCGCTGTACCGAAAAAAGCGGAAAGCGCCCCGCCGCCGATCCCCCCACGGGTCGACGATACGGGGCGCTTCCCATTTCCCCGGTCGGATTCCCCCCACGGGATCCGGGCCGGGCGTCTGGTGGCCACACAGCGGCATCTGGGTGCGGTCTGCCGGGGTACGCACCAGGCGGGAGGGCCGCTCAAGCTCCCCGCCGGGCGTGCCCCGGCCAACGCTTGCCTGGAACGTCCCCCAAGACATTCCACGGACATCCCCCAAGACGTCCTTGGCATCGCCCACTAAGACTCACGAGGGGTGCGAATGGTTACCCCCAAATATGTGTGATCCACGTCTCATTGGTGTGCGTGCTGTGAAGCTACGTGAAGGATCGCAGACGAAGGCTGTTCGTGACCACGAAAACGGACGAGAAAGCCATGGCCGCCCCCGCGATCATGGGATTGAGCAGCCCCGCCGCCGCCAGCGGCAGCGCTGCCACGTTGTAGCCGAAGGCCCAGAAGAGATTGCCCTTGATCGTGGCGAGGGTCCGGCGTGAGAGGCGGATCGCGTCGGCGGCCGTCCGCAGGTCTCCCCGTACGAGCGTGAGATCGCCCGCCTCGATCGCCGCGTCCGTGCCCGTCCCCATCGCCAGGCCCAGGTCTGCCGTGGCCAGTGCGGCAGCGTCGTTCACGCCGTCGCCGACCATCGCCACGGTCCGCCCGGCGGCCCGCAGCCGCTCGATCACGGCGGCCTTCCCCTCCGGCAGCACCTCGGCGTGCACGTCACCGGCGTCGATGCCCACCTCCGCCGCCACGGCGTCGGCGACCGCTCGGCTGTCGCCGGTCAGCAGGACGGGCCGCAGCCCCAGGGCGCGCAGCTTCCGTACCGCCTCCGCGCTGGTCTCCTTGACCGTGTCCGCGACGGCCAGGACGCCGCGCGGTTTCCCGTCCCAGGCGATCCACACGGTCGTACGCCCCTCGGTGCCAGGTGGCGTCTCCGGCACCTCGATGCCCGCCTCCACGAGCAACTGCCCGCGCCCGGCCAGCACCTCGTGCCCGTCGACCGTGCCGCGCACCCCGAGCCCGGGGACGTTGGCGAAACCGGTCACCGCGGGCAGGGCGCCGCCGGTCCGCTCCCGCGCGCCCGCCGCCACGGCACGGGCGGCCGGGTGCTCGGAGGCGTCCTCCAGGGCGCCGGCCAGCCGCAGCAACTCCTCCTCGTCCGTTCCCAGTACGGGATGAACGGCGACCAGCGCCATCCGACCCGTGGTCACCGTCCCCGTCTTGTCGAGTACGACCGTGTCCACCCGCCGGGTCGACTCCAGGACCTCGGGCCCCTTGATCAGGATGCCGAGTTGGGCGCCGCGGCCCGTGCCGACCATCAGGGCGGTCGGTGTGGCAAGGCCCAGGGCGCAGGGGCAGGCGATGATCAGCACCGAGACGGCGGCGGTGAAGGCGTCCTCGGCGTCCCCGGTCGTCAGCAGCCATCCCACCAGCGTGCCCAGCGCGATCAACAGGACCACCGGGACGAAGACGCCGGCGATACGGTCCGCGAGTCGCTGCACCTGCGCCTTGCCGTTCTGCGCGTCCTCCACCAGGCGCGCCATCCGGGCCAGTTGGGTGTCCGCGCCGACCCGGGTCGCCTCGATGACGAGACGCCCCGACACATTGACGGTCGCCCCGGTGACGAAGTCCCCGGCCGAGACGTCCGCCGGCACCGATTCGCCGGTCAGCAGGGCCGCGTCCACGGCCGAACTCCCCTCGACGACCCGCCCGTCGGTGGCGATCTTCTCCCCGGGCCGTACGACGAAGCGGTCGCCTACGCCGAGCCGGTCGGCCGGGATTCGTACTTCCGTACGGCCGTGCAGTACCGCCACGTCCTTGACGCCCAGTTCCAGGAGCGAGCGCAGCGCGGCGCCCGCCTTCCGCTTGGACCTGGCCTCCAGGCAGCGGCCGAGCAGGATGAAGGTGACGACGCCGGAGGCGACTTCGAGATAGATGTCGGCGGATTCGCTGATGAACAGGGCCCACAGGGACCAGACGAAGGCGGCCAGGGTGCCCACCGAGACCAGGGTGTCCATGGTCGCGGCGCCGTGCCGGAGGTTGGTCCAGGCGGCCCGGTGGAAGGGGAGTCCGCCCCAGACGACGACCGGCGAGGCAAGAGTCAGCGACAGCCAGCGCCAGTTGTCGAACCGGAGGGCCGGGATCATCGCCATCAGGACGACGGGCAGCGCGAGCACGGCGCAGACGACGAGCCGCTGCCGCAGTGCGTCCGGTTCGGGAGCGGCTCCGGCGCCGGACGGCTCCACGCCCTCCGGCCGCGGAGGTGCGGGCACCTCCGCCGTGTAGCCGGTCTTGACCACGGTCGCGATCAGGTCGGCGACCTCCACCCCGTCGGCGAAGGCGACCCTGGCCTTCTCCGTGGCGTAGTTGACGGTGGCCTCGACCCCGTCCATGCGGTTGAGCTTCTTCTCGATACGGGCCGCGCACGAGGCGCAGGTCATCCCGCCGACGACGAGCTCGACCTGTGAGGTTTCCACTGATGCGCTCCAAAACGAGACCGGGCCGTACAGAACCAGTATGGAACTGGTCCGGTGCGGCCCGGTCCTGCGATGCGTGTCAGACGCGTCCCACCAGCACGTACCCCGCCTCGTCGACCGCCGCGCGCACGGTCTCCTCGTCCAGTGGGGCCTTGGAGACGACGGTGACCCGGCCCGTCGACGCCACGGCGGTCACCGCGCCGACCCCGGGGATCTCCGAGATCTCGCCGGAGACGGCGCCCTCGCAGTGGCCGCAGGTCATGCCGGTCACCTCGTACACGGCGGTCACGGAACCCACCTCGACCTCGTCGGCGGAACCGGCGGAGCCGCAGGACCCGCCGCCACAGCAGGAACCGGCACTGGGGGCGGTCTGCGTGATCTCGGCCTGGGGGATCTCGGTCTCGGCGGTCATCTCGTTCTCCTCTTCAGGGATGTACGTACCCATGGTGCGCCAGTGGTCCTGCGGGAATCCCGCGACCCCCTGGCGCGCCTCACACTATACCCCTAGGGGGTATCACGTCGAGACAGCGACCTCAGCCAGAGCAGTGCCAGAAGCGTGATCACGATCAGGCCTCCCACCGAGAAGAGCGTGAACAGGTGCTTCTGCTCGTCCGTCGGCTTCGCGATGTAGCCGAGCGCGAAGAGCCGCCGGTCCCAGTCGCTCGCGGTGATCCTGGCGACCAGCCAGATCGAGATCCCGTGCATCGAGTCCCATAGCGAGTGCAGGACCGCGACGCCGACGTAGGTGACAACGACCGGGACAGTGAAGCGGAAGTGGCCGTTCGGCTTACGGAACGACAGCAGCACGCCACCGGCGATCGCCGTCCACAGCCCGTGCCCGAAGGGCGCGAGCAGCCCGCGCAGGATCTCCGTCTCCAGGAGCGAGCGCAGATCGATGCCGCGCATGGTGACGGCCGCGTTGAAGGCGTACCCCGCGCTCTCGAAGGCCGCGAAGCCGAAGCCGACGGTCGCGCCGAGCACCAGACCGGCCCGCATGCCGTGGATCCGCGGATGGCGCCGCAGCACGAACATCAGGGCGAGGAGCTTCACCGCCTCCTCGATCAGTCCGACGCCGAGGAACATCCAGACGGAGGGGTGGAGCAGGTAGTACTCCATGACCGAGGCGCCGAGCACCCCCAGGATGCCGCCGGTGACGAAGGCGCCGAGGATCAGATTCACGCCGAAGTCGCGGCCGTGGCGCTCGTATGCCCAGAGCACGAAGACGACCGGCGTCAGGAACGAGCCGAGCAGGATGAGGGTCGGGAGCAGGGTCGTGTTCTGGGTCGCGTACGTGACGATCGCGGTCAGCACCCAGAGCGCGAGCCCGCCCCACAGGCAGCGCTTCCACAGGCCCGGCCGCACCTGCGGAGCTGCTGACGGACCGCCAGAATCAATGTGCTGCGTCACGCTGAGTCCCTCCTCCGTGAGCCAACTTGTCCGGAGCCTATGGTAAATACCCCATATGTCGCATTCGGGGACGCTGGTCCTGATCATGTCCATCGCCGTGCTCGCACCACTTCTGGCCTACGGGATCAGCCGCTGGCTGCCTGTGCCGCTCGTCATCTTCGAGATCCTGCTCGGCGTCCTGATCGGCCCCGACGTCCTGGGGTGGGCGCACATCGATGCCGCGACCGACGGACTCTCCGAACTCGGCCTTGCGATGCTGATCTTCCTGGCCGGGTACGAGATCGAGTTCGACAAGATCCGCGGCGACACCCTGAAACGGGCGGGCTGGGCCTGGATCGTCGCGCTCGCCCTCGGTCTGGGGATCGGTGTGGCGCTGTCGGGCGGCGGCTTCAGCAAGGGCGTCTACATCGGCACGGCCCTGACCAGCACCGCACTGGGCACCGTCCTTCCCGTACTGCGCGATTCGGACGATCTGCACGGCCGGTTCGGGTCGGTGATGATGGCGTTCGGCGCGGTGGGGGAGTTCGGGCCGATCATCGCGATGGCACTGTTGCTCAGCGGCCGCAACCCCGGTGAATCGACGGTGCTGCTCGCCGTCTTCGCCGCGCTGACGGCGGGCGCGGTGTACTGGGGGATGCGGCCGAAGCCGCCCTGGTTCTCCGGCGTGATCGCCAGGACGCTGCACTCCAGCGGTCAGTTCGCGGTCCGTTTCGTGGTGCTGATGCTCGCGGCGATGCTGGGCCTCTCCCAGGCGCTCGGGCTCGACGTCCTGCTCGGCGCCTTCGCCGCGGGGCTGGTCACCCGGCTCGTGCTGCACGGGGCGGTCCCGGAGAGCAGCGGGGAGATCCTGGAGAAGGTCGAGGCGATGGGCTTCGGCTTCCTCGTGCCGATCTTCTTCATCGTCACCGGGATCGAGTTCGACCTGCGCGCGCTGCTCGACGGCGGCAGGGCGCTCATCCTGCTCCCCGTCTTCCTGGCGCTGTTCCTGGTCGTACGGGGCGGGCCGATCTGGTTCCTCGCCCCGCGAGACCTGGGCCGCAACGATCGCAAGGCGCTGACCCTTTTCGGCTCGACCGCCCTGCCCCTGGTCGTGGCGATCACCACGATCGGCGTCGACGACAAGGTCCTGGAGGCGGGCGAGGCGGCCGCGCTGGTCGGGGCAGGCATGGTCTCCGTGCTGGTCTTCCCGCTCGTCGCGCTCAAACTGCGGGCGGGGGCGGGCGGCAAGATGCTGCCCAACGGACCGATCCAGGGCGGGGAATCCTGGTGACTACGGTGGGCGCATGATGCGCGCAGTGGTCTTCGAGCAGTACGGACAGCCCGCCGACGTCCGGAAGGTCGCCGATCCCGATCCCTCGCGCCACGGCGCCGTCGTCCGCGTCGAGGCGACCGGCCTCTGCCGCAGCGACTGGCACGGCTGGATGGGCCACGACCCGGACATCACGCTGCCGCACGTCCCCGGCCATGAACTCGCCGGTGTCATCGAGTCGGTGGGCGCCGAGGTCGCCAACTGGCTGCCGGGAGACCGGGTCACCGTCCCCTTCGTCTGCGCCTGCGGCCGGTGCGGCTCGTGCGCCGCAGGGGACCACCAGATCTGCGAGCGCCAGACCCAGCCCGGCTTCACGCACTGGGGGTCCTTCGCTCAGTACGTGGCCCTCGACAACGCCGACACCAATCTGATCGGCCTCCCCGAGGAGCTCTCCTACGCCACGGCCGCGGGCCTCGGCTGCCGCTTCGCGACGGCATTCCGGGCGGTGGTCGCGCAGGGCAGGGTGGCCCCCGGCGAGTGGGTGGCCGTGCACGGCTGCGGCGGGGTCGGGCTCTCGGCGGTCATGATCGCGGCGGCCTGCGGGGCGCGGGTGGTGGCGGTGGACGTCGCGCCGGCGGCACTGGAGCTGGCGCGGGCGTTCGGGGCGGCGGAGTGCGTACTGGCGACCGGCGGGGAAACGGCGTCCGCCGTGCAGGAGTTGACGGGCGGCGGCGCGCATCTCTCGCTCGACGCGCTCGGCTCCCCGCGTACCTGCGCGGCGTCGGTCCGCAGCCTGCGGCGCCGCGGCCGCCACGTACAGGTGGGCCTGCTGCCTTCGGCCGCCGGGGACCCGGTGATTCCCATGGAGCGGGTCATCGGCTGGGAGCTGGAGATCCTGGGCAGCCATGGAATGGCCGCCCACGCCTACGCCCCGATGATGTCCATGGTGCGCTCCGGGGCCCTGCGCCCCGACCTCCTGGTCACGTCGGTGATCCCGCTGGACGAGGCCCCGGCCGCGCTCGCGGCGATGGGTACGGTGCGTGGTGCGGGCGGCGTGACGATCATCGAGCCGCAGCGCTGAGCGCTGCCCATTCGCGGTCCAGGATCGACATGGAGACGGAGTCGATCCACTCGCCGTCGTGAAGCAGGGCCTCGCGCTCGACACCCTCGGCGGTGAAGCCGGCCTTCTCGTAGGCGCGCCGGGCGCGGGGGTTGAACGCGAAGACGTCGAGGCTGATGCGGTGCAGGCCCAGCTGCTCGAAGCCGTACCCGACGATGAGCCGGCACGCCTCGGTGCCGAGGCCGCGGTTGCGGCCGGCCGGGCCGATCAGGGTGCGGAAGGTGCAGCTGCGGTTGTGGGCGTCGTACTCGAAGAGGATGGCCTCGCCGACGAGTTCGCCGGTCGTGCGGTCCGTGATGGCGAGATCGAGGCGGTCGGTCTGGTCGTCGCGGGTGGTGTAGAAAGCCCGCACCTGCTCCTCGCCCAGTTCGGTGTGCGCGGATCCGGTGAGCTTCAGTACCTCGGGATCGCGGAGGATGACGGCCATCGTCCCCACGTCCCCGGCCGTGAACGGCCGCAGTACCGCTCTGTCGCCGGTGAGGACGGGCTTGATCGAGAAGTCGCTCATCCACGGATTCTTGCCAGTGGGGGGCGGGGCGCGCAATCGGATTGCGCGCCCCGCGCCGGGAGTCGGTCAGTACTTGTCCCTGCTGCCCCTGGTCCCGGGGCGCCGTGACTGCCAGGCGCGGATCGTATCCGCGAACCAGTACGGCTTTCCGGCTTCCACGACGTCGGGCGGCGGGAGCAGTCCGTGCTTGCGGTACGAGCGCACCGTGTCCGGCTGCACCCGGATGTGAGCGGCAATCTCCTTGTAGGACCAGAGCCTTCGGTCGGTCATGTGGGACACCTCCCTGCGTACGCCGCGACGTCGGCCTGGGGGCCGGCGGGGGAACCGCGGCGCGGACGCTGGCGATCACTCAGCCTGTGCCCGGTGAACGACGCTGAGTGAGGTCGCAGGTATGGCTGTTGATCTCCTGTGACCGAAAACCCGCGTAATGGAGACATGTGTGACGGGAGGGTAACTGCTGTGACGTATGCGTCACATGGGGTGCAATATGACAAAAGGAAGAAGGGTAGGGCCCGCGGGATGCGGGTCCTGCCCTTGAACGTAGAACGTACGAAAATGCGCTGGTCACACTCCGCAGGAGCGCAGGAAGGCGCGGGTGCGGCGGGCGATGGGGAGCGGGCGGTCGGGCTCACATGGGTACATGTCCTGCTCGACGACGGCGAACAGTTCGTCCCCGCCCAGCGCGCGGGCGGGGACGAACTGTTCGC
>NZ_JAFLRJ010000314.1 GCF_017315755.1 Streptomyces beijiangensis | reverse complement strand
CGCCGCGAGCTCTCCCGCCCCCGAGGTGCCGGTGAATCGCCAGGATTGCACGGCATGTGCTGATCCCGGGACCCTTTGGTCCGTACCGTGGCAGGCAAGTGGCCCGGTCCATGGCACGCTTGGGGCATGGCCGTCCAGATCAACCCCAGCATCCTGTCCGCCGACTTCTCCCGGCTTGCCGAGGAGGCCAAGGCCGTCGAAGGCGCCGACTGGCTCCACGTCGACGTGATGGACAACCACTTCGTGCCCAACCTGACGCTGGGTGTGCCGATCGTGGAATCCCTCAGCCGGGCGACGGACATCCCGCTGGACTGCCATCTGATGATCGAGGACGCTGATCGCTGGGCACCGCAGTACGTCGAAGCGGGTGCCGGATCCGTCACCTTCCACGCGGAGGCGGCGGCCGCTCCGGTACGGCTGGCGCGCGAGATCCGGGCCAAGGGCGCCCGCGCCTCCATGGCGCTCAAGCCCGCGACACCCATCGAGCCGTACGAGGACCTGCTCCCCGAGCTCGACATGCTGCTGATCATGACGGTGGAGCCGGGCTTCGGCGGCCAGTCCTTCCTGGACATCATGCTGCCCAAGATCCGCCGCACCCGTGAGCTGATCTCCAAGCACGGTCTGGAGCTGTGGCTGCAGGTCGACGGCGGCGTCTCGGCCGCCACGATCGAGCGGTGCGCCGAGGCCGGCGCGGACGTCTTCGTGGCCGGTTCGGCGGTGTACGGGGCGGACGACCCGGCTGCCGCGGTGCGCATGCTGCGCAACCAGGCGCAGGAGAAGACCGCCACGGCCGCCTGGGCATGCGGCCACTGAACCACCAGCAGGTGAACGAAGTCCTTCGGGGCTGATCAAGATCTGCCGGATCTGACAGGATGACGGGTCCGGGACGTGTACAGCAGTGAGGAGAACGCGGTGTCTGCGATGTCGGCGGGACGGTCAGCCCTGCGGATGGGACCCGCGGAGCTGGTGCAGGCGGCGGCGATGGCCCGCCGCTTCTACTTGGAGGGCAAGTCCAAGATCCAGATCGCCGAGGAGTTCGGCGTCAGCCGCTTCAAGGTGGCCAGGGTCCTGGAGACCGCCCTGGAGCGTGATCTCGTACGCATCGAGATCCGTGTCCCCGCGGAACTGGACGCCGAGCGTTCCGACGCCCTGCGCGCCCGTTACGGGCTGCGCCACGCGGTCGTCGTGGAGTCCCCGGCCGACGCCACCGACGACGCACCCGACCCGGAGAACCTCGGCGAGGTGGCCGCCGACCTGCTCGGCGAGCTGGTCACCGAGGGCGACGTGCTGGGCCTGGCCTGGGGCCGCTCCACCATCCATATGGCCGCAGCGCTCGACCGGCTCCCGCCGTGCACCGTCGTCCAGCTCACCGGCGTGTACGACGCAGGGACGGCCGAGCGCGGATCGGTCGAGGCCGTACGGCGCGCCGCCCAGGTCTCCGGCGGCGAGGCCCACCCCATCTACGCGCCGATGCTGCTGCCCGACCCGGCGACGGCAGCCGCTCTGCGCAACCAGACCGGCATCGCCAGGGCCTTCGAGTACTTCGACAAGGTGACCGTGGCGGCCGTCTCCATCGGCTCCTGGGAGCCCGGCATCTCCACCGTCCACGACATGCTCAGCGACGCCGAGCGCGAGCACTACGCCTCGCTGGGTGTGGCCGCCGAGATGTCCGCGCACCTCTTCGACACCGAGGGCCGGCGGGTCGGCCGGGACCTCGGCGAGCGCTGCATCACGGTCGAGGCCGACCGGCTGCGCAGGATCCCCGAGGTCGTGGCGATCGCGGGCGGGCTGCGGAAGGCCGCGGCGATCGGTGCCGTACTGAAGTCGGGTCTGGTCACCAGCCTGGTCACGGACACCGCCGCGGCCGACTTCCTGCTGACGGAGACGGGCCCCGGGCCGCGCCCCGCGCTGGAGCGGGCCGACCCCGACGGGGAGTGATTGGAGGAACCGCCCAGCGGTTTCCCGGGGGGCTGGAGGAATCTCCCGCAGACGGTGTACGCGCGGACGTGGGACAATGAGCTACGTGCTTTTTCCCCTGGCTGAAATGCCTAGGGGCCACTCCGAACGACTGGGATGTCCAGCACGTGCGCTTCCTCAATGACCTGCAGCCGCCGTACGACCTCACGTACGACGATGTATTCATGGTGCCGAGCCGCTCCGCGGTCGGTTCCCGCCAGGGCGTCGATCTCTCCGCCCCCGACGGCACCGGCACCACCATCCCGCTGGTCGTCGCGAACATGACCGCGATCGCCGGCCGCCGTATGGCCGAAACCGTCGCCCGCCGCGGTGGCATCGTCGTCATCCCCCAGGACATCCCGATCGACGTCGTCACCGACGTCATCTCCTGGGTCAAGACGCGCCACCTCGTGCTCGACACCCCGATCGTGCTGGCCCCGACGCAGACCGTCGCCGACGCGCTGTCGCTGCTCCCCAAGCGCGCGCACAACGCCGGTGTCGTCGTCGACGCCGACCAGAGGCCGATCGGTGTCGTCACCGACCAGGACCTGGCCGGGGTCGACCGCTTCACGCAGCTCTCCGACGTCATGTCGAGGGACCTGGTCCTCCTCGACGCGGACATCGACCCGCGCGACGCCTTCAACAAGCTGGACGGCGCCAACCGGCGTTACGCCCCGGCCGTGGACGCGGACGGCAAGCTCGTCGGCATCCTGACCCGTACGGGCGCGCTGCGCGCCACCCTCTACAGCCCCGCCGTCGACGCCCAGGGCAGGCTGCGCATCGCCGCCGCCGTCGGTATCAACGGCGATGTGGCGGGCAAGGCCAAGCAGCTCCTCGACGCGGGCGTGGACACGCTCGTCGTGGACACCGCGCACGGCCACCAGGAGTCGATGCTCGCCGCGGTCAAGGCCGTAAGGGCGCTCGACCCGCACGTCCCGATCGTGGCAGGCAACATCGTCGCCGCCGAGGGCGTACGCGACCTCATCGAGGCCGGCGCGGACATCATCAAGGTCGGTGTGGGCCCCGGCGCCATGTGCACCACCCGGATGATGACCGGCGTGGGCCGCCCGCAGTTCTCCGCCGTACTGGAGTGCGCCGCCGAGGCGAAGAAGCACGGCAAGCACGTCTGGGCCGACGGCGGTGTCCGTCACCCCCGCGACGTCGCCATGGCGCTGGCCGCAGGCGCGTCGAACGTCATGATCGGCTCCTGGTTCGCGGGTACGTACGAGTCCCCGGGCGACCTGCAGCAGTCGGCCGACGGCCGCTGGTACAAGGAGTCGTTCGGCATGGCATCGGCCCGCGCCGTCCGTAACCGCACCAGCGAGGAGTCGTCCTACGACCGCGCCCGCAAGGCGCTCTTCGAGGAGGGCATCTCCACCTCGCGGATGTTCCTCGACCCGGCCCGCCCGGGCGTCGAGGACCTGATCGACTCGATCATCGCGGGCGTCCGCTCCTCCTGCACCTACGCCGGTGCGAACTCGCTCGAGGAGTTCGCCGAGAAGGCGATCGTCGGCGTCCAGAGCGCCGCCGGTTACGCCGAGGGCAAGCCGCTGCACGCCAGCTGGAGCTGACTCCGTACCGCACAACTTCGCAGCCGGTTCCCGCACTTCGCGGGGACCGGCTGTGGTGCGTTCACACCCTTCCCCCACACCCTTGGCCAGAATTCCGTGAATGGATGCGGGTATACCGGGTAGTCGGGCTCTGCGAACGCACCGGAGAAGAAGGGGAGGACACCGTGTCCATGGCGAGCCAAGTCCCAGTACCGACAGGGCTCATGACGCACGAAGCCAGGCCTGGCGGCCGGACCGAAGAGCAGCTTCCGTACGTGGAGAGCCCCTCAGCGGTCGCCCCGCGCGATGCCCGGGAACTCTCCCGGCTCTTTTTCGCGCGGCTGGCGGTCCTCGAGGAAGGCACGCACGAGTACCAGTACGCCCGGAACACCCTGATCGAACTGAACCTCTCCCTGGTCAAGTTCGCGTCGGCGCGCTTCCGTAGCCGCTCCGACCAGATGGAGGACATCGTCCAGGTCGGCACCATCGGTCTGATCAAGGCCATCGACCGTTTCGAACTCACCCGCGAGGTGGAGTTCGCGACCTTCGCGATGCCGTGCATCATCGGTGAGATCAAGCGGTTCTTCCGCGACACCAGCTGGTCGGTGCATGTTCCGCGCAGGCTGCAGGAGTTGAGGATCGCGCTCGCCAGGGCCAGCGACGAGCTGTTCCAGCTCCTCGACCGCTCGCCGACGCCCGCCGAACTCGCCGCGCATCTCGACCTGACGGAGGACGAGATCATCGAGGGCATGGTGGCCGCCAACGGGTACACCGCGGGTTCCATCGACATCCCGCTGGACGACGCCTCGGAGAGCGGATCGAACTCGCTGGCCGACCGGCTCGGCGAGGACGACCCTGAGATGGAGATCATCGAGAACGTCACCGCGCTGAAGCCCCTCGTCGAGGAGCTCGACGAGCGCGACCGCCGGATCCTGCAGATGCGGTACGGACAGGAGATGACCCAGTCGCAGATCGGCGTCGAACTCGGCGTCTCACAGATGCATGTGTCGCGACTGCTGTCCCGGATCACCGCACAGCTGCGCAAGGGGCTGCTCACCCAGGAGTGACCGCCCAGAAGTGACGACGCCGCGCCGGGTCCCTTGCTCGCCGAGGGGCCCGGCTCTTCATTTCACCCGCCGCACTTCACCCGCCGCACTTCACACGGCTCACTTCACGCGGCCGTCGCGGGCCGGGTCCAGATCGTCCGTACCGTCTTGCCCAGCGGCAGCGGGCTGATCTCGACCCGGCCCGCCAGTCTTAGCACCAGGGGCCAGCCGAAACCGCCGCCGCCACCGAAGTCGGGCGTACGGGCCACCGGGTGGTGCGGGCTGGAGTCGTCGAGCTCCACCACCAGCTGCTCGGGCCCGGCGCTCAGCCGCAGCCGCCACCAGCCGGCCGTGTGCCGGGCGGCATTGGTCACCAGCTCGCTGACGACCAGCAGAACAGCGTCGAGATCTGCCCAGGGGCAGTGCTCGGCGAGGAAATGGGCGGCAGTGTCGCGTGCGGTGGCACTGTCCGCCAGGGGTGAGTCCACGACAACCACGGGCGGCTCCTCAAGTATCTTTCGTTCGCATACCCCGCCGGCGCTCATCCATCACCTCCGAGCGGCGAGTTCGCTGCCGGCGGACAGGCCGGGACCAGGCCGGGGGAGGACGCCAGGACGGCCTCGGCGAACGAGGCCGCCAGGTGGGCGTGACCGGAGTCGTCCGGATGCAGTCCGTCGGACAGCTGGTCCGGTGCGAGCAGTGCTCCGCCGGGCAGCAGGGCGAGACGGCCGTCACCGGATGCGGTGAGCGCGCGAACCGCCCGCTCGATCGCTCCACGGAGGTCGGCGAGAGTCGCACCCAGGGCGTTGGGGGTGTCCTCGGCCTCGGGGCACAGGACGGGCGACACCACCCACACCGGGGTGTCGGGGTGGCTGTTGCGTACGACAGCGACGAAGGCCCGCACGGTCTCGTGCATCAGACCGGCCGAGAACGGCACCCGGGACCAGCAGTTGGAGCCGAAGGCGAGCGTCACCAGGGCGCAGTCGAGCCCGGCCAGCTGCTCGGCGCAGACCAGTTCGCCCCGTGCGGCGCCCGCGTAACCGAGGTTGAGCGGATCGAGCCCCAGGGCGCGTCCCGCCACGGCGGGCCAGGCCAGGGCAGGCCGGGTGGCGCACCAACCCTCGGTGATGGAGTCGCCGTACACCAGCCAGCGGGGGAGCGGCGGGGCGGGCGCCGGAGTGCCTCCCAGTCCGCGGACGGCGCGGACGGCGGGGCTGAGGGAGTCCGGGAGATGGAGGGTGAAAGGGCCCTCGCCGGACGGGAGCCCGATCCGTACGACCATGTCCTCGCCGGGCACGGCAGCGGCCTCGGCGTGGGTGACATCGCCCTCCAGCAGCGAGAACACGAAGACCGGCGCGTCGGGTCCCGGGTCGGACGTGCTGTAGCGGACCTCCACCGCCTTCGCGCCCCCGGAGGTGAACTCCAGCCGTACGCCGACCGGTATCTTCGCCCGTTCCCAGGTGTCCCAGGGCATCCGGTCCGCACAGGCGGGATCCGCGCGGACGGGCCGGCCCGCGTCCCACCAGGCGATGCCCCGCAGGAAGGGCTCCGGATCCAGCCAGTCCTCGCTCACTCGTGTGTCCCTCGTATGTCCATGCCGTACGTCTGCCCAGAGAACCGCGAGGACATGGCCCCGCGAACGCACGGGCCCCGTGATCTACTTCGCATATGGGATGCGACGCCCCCGCCCCACACCCCGCGAGAGA
>NZ_JAFLRJ010000313.1 GCF_017315755.1 Streptomyces beijiangensis | reverse complement strand
CGCGCTCCTCCTGGTGGATCGAGCTCGCGGGCCGAGCTCGTGGATCAAGATCACGCAGCGGTGGAGCGAGCCTAGGGCGAGGCCGGGCGTGCTTCGAGGAGGAGCGGAATAGTCGTACCGGTGTGGCCTTCTGGTGCCCCTGCGAGATGTGGGACGTGGGGCCTTCATAAGGATTTGGACGATCGGCGAGGGACCGGGTAATGTCTTCCTCGCTCGCCCCAATAGCTCAGTCGGT
>NZ_JAFLRJ010000312.1 GCF_017315755.1 Streptomyces beijiangensis | reverse complement strand
GGGCGACACGGGCGGCTGCGGGTACACCGGCTGCCCCGAACCCGAACCCGAGCCCGCCCCTGCCCCCGTCCCCGCCCCGACCGGCTCCCAGCTCTGCGTCTCGTCGTTCCAACGGACCCCGCCACCGCCCATGTCACCCTCCCAGAAGCGCGGCGACAGCCTGGGCGGTCGCCGCCCCGGAGGCGAACATCGCCGTCAGCGAACCGGCGTCCGCCAGCGCCTGCCGCAGCCGCCCGAGCCTGACAGGGCCGGCCGCGCCCTCGCCCTCGATCTCGTCCTGCGCACCTGCCAGTTCGGCGTCGAGCGCAGCCGTCTGCTCGCTCGCGACGAGGCGCCCCAGGTCCGCACGCAACTCCTGCAGGGCTACGAGCAGTTCCTCCTGGCCCGCGTCGCGCCCCTCGGCCCCGACCTCGTAGTTGGTCACCGTGTTCTGGTCGCCGATCGCGAACGCACCGTGCACGCTCCCGATGTGGATCCCCCGGTCCGGTCCGTCAGTTGTTGCCACGTGCCCCGCCCCCCGTCTGCGTCGTGCTGTTGTTGGTGATGGTGTTGTTGTTGCCGATACCCACGGCGCCCTTCGCGGTCTCGATGAAGGTCCCGCCGTTGGCCACGTTCACGATCTTCTGCTCGAACTCCTCGGTCCGGTAACCGGCGTCCTTCAGCGCCAGCTGCACCCCGCTGGTCACCCGGTCCTGCACGGACTTCAGATAGCGGCTGAGGTCCATGTCCTGGAAGAGCGAGGCCGCGTCGTCCGAGCCCAGCTCCCGGACCGAGAGACCGGGCCCGTCGGCGAGCGCCTTCGCATTGCCGCTGGTGGCCATCCGCCACACCGAGGCGAGACCCCGCGCGAGCGTCACGATGGCGTTCCCCGCCGATGAGGGAGTGCGGCTGAGCGCCCAGACCGCCTTGCCGAAGTGGTTGTTGTGCCGATAGCGGTACGCGACCCGGTCGGCGTACTGGAAGAGCGGCCGCACCGGGCGCAGCACATGCGGGGCGACCTCCAGCATCAGCATCCCGCCCTGCGTGTGCACCCGTACGAACACCGTCGCGACGATCTCCTCGCTCCAGCCGCCGACCCGGATCCGCAGGAAGTGCCGGCGCGTCTCGCCGCCCTCCTCGACCGAGCGGGCGCGGTGCTCCTCGAACGCCTCGACGGCGTACGGCGCATGGGTGCGGTTCGGCAGTCCGTCCACCGGCAGGAAGACGATCTCCTCTATCTCCAGTTCGCGCAGCCGGTCGCGCACCGCGGCGGCGACATGCGGCGCCCCGTGCGGCGACGGCTCGCGCAGCGCTTCGAGCAGCGGGACGATCCGCCGCAGGATGGCGCTGTTGTCGAGCGGTTCGGGCTTCTTGTCGGCGTCGCCGCTCGGGCGCAGTTCGATGGAGAGGGACCAGGTCGCGTACGGGGTTCCGGCGCCGCAGAAGGGATCCGCGGCGTGGTACATCACCAGCGGTGCGTGCTGCTCGATACGGATCCGGTGACGCAGCCGCTGGAACCTGGCCCCCTCCGACTGCTCGGCCGGGTCACCCGCCACATCGCGGAACCGTTCCTTGGAGAGCTCCGCGGTCAGCGCCCTGGCGAACTGGCCGCGCTGCATGGCCACCGCCCAGGCAAGCACCAGCGGCAGGGAGAGCGCGATCCACGCCTGGAGCTTGCCCGCGCGCAGGATCTTCTCGGTGGCGAACTCGAAGATGGGCATGAAGGACGAGGGGTCGCCCGTGTTGCTCAGCGCCCCGTCGTCCGACAGCGCCACGGCGAGGAGGAACACCAGGACCCAGAGGAAGAGGAGCCGCCCGTACCAGCGCAACGCCCAGCCGCCCACCAGCCGATACCAGTTGGGGTGCGTGGCGGTGCCGCGCACGCGGGGTGCGACGGCGAGGAACACCACGGGCAGTACGTAGAAGAGGACCAGCCACTGGGTGAGCGGGAGGGCGACGATCCACAGCCCCAGGATCGCCCCGGCCCAGCCGAGCTCTATGCGCCGCGCACGCAGGGCATGGGCGAGCACCCGGCTCGCGTCGAACCCGAGCGAGGGAGCGACGATGCGTTCCTCGTGGACGTACAGCTCGTCGATCACCGCGTCGCGGTAGTCGCTGTCGAGATACGTACCCGCGCAGAGCAGCCGCGTCGCCTCGCTCGCGGCGGGCGCCGCACGGGGCGTCGGCGGCGGGCCTTGCGGGCCGGGTTGCTGGGGCGGCAGGAAGGTCTGAGTCAACGTTTCCCCCGAAACACGAACTGCCCACGGAGGTGGGCCGGTTGACTTCTACAGGGGAAGCAGCATAGAGGAGCGACGTGCTCCAAGTCACACCGGAACGTCCGCAGGCCCCACCGATGAGGGTGGGCCTGCGGACGTACGGAACGAAAAGGGATCAGATCAGACCGAGCTCGCGGACCGCGTCGCGCACGACTTCCCGACGCTCCCCTCGCACCGCTCGGCCCCAGGGGGCCTCACGGGCTTCGGCGAGCCGCGTCGGACTCCGTCCGCCGGACGTTGGCCGGGCCGAGTCCGCGTCACGCCGGAACGCACGCAGGCCCCGCCGGTGAGGGCGGGACCTGCGGACGTACAGAGCCAGAAGGCTCGGATCGATCAGAAGACTCAGATCAGGCCGAGCTCGCGGACCGCGTCGCGCTCCTCGACCAGCTCCTGGACCGACGCGTCGATGCGCGCACGGGAGAAGTCGTTGATCTCCAGGCCCTGGACGATCTCGAACTTGCCGTCCTTCGTGGTGACCGGGAAGGACGAGATGATGCCCTCGGGGACGCCGTAGGAACCGTCCGAGACGATGCCCATCGAGGTCCAGTCGCCGTCCGCGGTGCCGTTGACCCAGGTGTGCACGTGGTCGATGGCGGCGTTGGCGGCCGAGGCCGCCGACGAGGCGCCACGAGCCTCGATGATCGCGGCGCCGCGCTTGGCGACGGTCGGGATGAAGGTGTCGGCCAGCCACTGCTCGTCGTTGACGACCTCGGCGGCGTTCTTGCCGGCGACCTCGGCGTGGAAGATGTCCGGGTACTGGGTGGCCGAGTGGTTGCCCCAGATGGTGAGGCGCCTGATCTCGGAGACCGCGACACCGGTCTTCTGCGAGAGCTGCGAGATCGCGCGGTTGTGGTCCAGGCGGGTCATCGCGGTGAAGCGCTCGGCCGGTACGTCCGGGGCCGACGCCTGCGCGATGAGCGCGTTGGTGTTGGCCGGGTTGCCGACGACGAGGACCTTGATGTCGTCCGCGGCGTTGTCGTTGATGGCCTTGCCCTGCGGACCGAAGATGGAGCCGTTGGCCGCGAGCAGGTCGCCGCGCTCCATGCCCTTGGTACGCGGGCGGGCGCCGACCAGGAGGGCGACGTTGGCGCCGGCGAAGCCGACGTTCGGGTCGTCGGTGATCTCGATGCCCTGGAGCAGCGGGAAGGCGCAGTCGTCGAGCTCCATGGCGGTGCCCTCGGCGGCCTTGAGGCCCTGCGGGATCTCAAGGAGACGCAGCTTGACCGGCACATCCGAGCCGAGCAGGTGACCGGAGGCGATGCGGAAGAGCAGCGCGTAGCCGATCTGGCCGGCCGCGCCGGTCACAGTGACGTTGACGGGAGTGCGGGTCATGGCGATCTCCGTAAGACAGCTGGCGGTGGGGGTCCCTGCCCCTCGTGCAGGAAGCCTCATCCTTGAATCTTGATGTGAAGAGACTTCCGGCGATCAGGCTATCGGACCTCACGGACGCTGAACCCCCGCCCCCGTGTGGCGCGGGGCACACGCACCCCGGAAAGCGAATGGCCGCCCGCGCCAAGGGGGGGAGAGGCGCGAGCGGCCACCGCCGGAAAGACGACGCCACCCGCGCCAGGGGGGGGAAGGCGCGGGCGACCGCCGCCGGGTGCAAGCACCCGTGGGGGGATGAAATCCGCGTGCCCCGTACTTCGCCGGGCATTCCCCCTGACACCCAACTAATTTTTTGTGCAGCCCCGAGCACCGTTCGCGAGCGTCGCACAGGCCTTCACCCGGCTCGGATCGGTCGACGCGGTCATCGGTGTGTACGCATCGGGATCGGCGGCCACCGTCCCCTTCTGCGTGGCAGCTCCCGCGACGCTGACCTGCACCACGTCACCCGTGGCCGCCTGGTTGATGCGCGCCCAGGCCGCTCCGCACGTCTTGCTGTACCGGACCTCGACGAGCCTGCCGCCGACCGTCACGTTCGACACCGACGTGGCCAGCTCGCCGCCGCAGCCCATCGCCTCCGGGTCCTTCCCTGTGCAGTCCTTGCCGCTGCACTTCACCCCGGCGGGCAGGTTGGGGTTGACGGAGACGGTCGGGCTGGGCGAGTTCTTCTTGTCGTCCGCCTTGTTGTCTCCCTTGCCGCCCAGGTCGGTCAGGAGCACCGCGGCGGCTATCACCAGGAGCGCGCCCACCACACCCGCCAGGAACATCATCAGCTTCCTGCGCCTGCGCCCCTGGTCGGACGGGGGCGTACGGCCACCCGGCTGCCGCGAAGGCGAAGGCGAAGGCGACGGCGACGGTGTTGGCGGCGGCGGCGGCGGCGACTGGTACGGGCCGCCCGGCGGCGGGCCGAACTCCCCTATGGGCGTGGGCGCCACCGGGGCGTCGGCCACCGGCGCGGGTGCGGGGGCGGCCTCGGCGGCGGCACCCTGGGGGCGTGCGCTGCCGTTCTTCGCACGCGCCGGAGCCACCGGCGCCGACCCGAACTCCCCCAGCGCGGCGCGCGCCTGGGAGATCCGTATCGCTTCCATGGTCATGTCGTGCCGCGCCTCGGAACGGCTCCACGCACGCTCCGCGAGCTCCCACATGGTGGTCAGATGCACCGGGTTGGTCCCGGTCACCTCGGCCAGCGCCACGATCGCACCCTTCGGGGCGAGCAGCCGGCCGTTCAGATAGCGCTCCCACGACGTCTTGCTGTAGCCGGTCCGGTCGGCCACCGCAGCGATGCTCAGCCCGCTGCGGTCGACGAGCCTGCGCAGCTGGCTGGCAAACTCCCGTACCTGCGGGTCGAGTTCCTCCGGCAGAGCCTTCCAACGAGGCATTACTTCCCCCTTGTCCCCCCGTATGCGCTTATGTACGTATCCGACTGTCGAGCCCCCGGCACAACCCTCGTTCTGGCTACCCCAAGGGATGCACAAAGCCAGGATGTCAGTTCCCCGGGTGGGAGCGCAGGGGAGCATTCGGGTCGGCACGACCCATTTCGCACGCCCCCCGCCCCACCCGTCACTTCACACGACAATGGCCCGCACCCCCTCGCGGGAGTGCGGGCCAAGGGACCGCCGGGGCACCGGAGTTCTAGGTGCGCACCGTGAAGTGGACGATGTCGTTGAGGAACGGGATCTTCAGCAAGGGATTCGGCTGCGCCATCAGCGCGAGCAACACGATGGTCAGGCCGATGATCGCGTACGTCACCATGTCGGTGAACCGGGAGCGGACCGCCAGCATGCCCACCGACGGCAGGCACCAGCGCATCACGCCGCCCGCGAGCATCGCGACGCCGATCAGCAGCAGTCCCACGCGGGTGACGTCGAACGCGACGAGCAGCAGACCGAGACCGGTCGCGGAGAGCACGGCCAGCAGCGGCCACTGACGGGCGGGCGCCGGGGCGTCCTGACCGGCGGCACGGCCACCGCCCTCCGGACGCGCGGTGTCGGTCGTCACGGCGGGGAAGCGGCGCGAGGCCCGTACGGGCGCACCGTCGGGACCGGGGGCGCTGATCGGCTCCCGGGTCTCCACGCCCTCCAGTTCGTCGGGGATACCGGATCCGGAGTCCTCAGCCGTCATGGCGCTCGGCCGCCTCGACCACATTGACCAGCAGCTGTGCGCGGGTCATCGGGCCGACGCCGCCCGGGTTCGGCGAGATCCAGCCGGCCACCTCGGCGACACCGGGGTGGACGTCCCCGACGATCTTGCCGTTCTCGTCCCGGCTGACGCCGACGTCGAGCACGGCCGCGCCCGGCTTGATGTCCTCGGGCTTGACCAGGTGCGGAACACCGGCCGCCGCGACCACGATGTCCGCCTGCTTGAGGAGCGCGGAGAGGTCCCGGGTGCCGGTGTGGCAGAGCGTCACGGTCGCGTTCTCGGACTTACGGGTGAGCAGCAGCCCGATCGAGCGGCCGACGGTGATCCCGCGGCCGACCACGACCACATGCGCCCCGTTGATCTCCACACCGTGGTGGCGGAGCAGCCGGATGATGCCGTACGGGGTGCAGGGCAGCGGCCCTTCGACGCCGAGCACCAGCTTGCCGAGGCTCATCGGGTGCAGGCCGTCGGCGTCCTTGGCCGGGTCCATCAGTTCCAGGACACGGTTGGTGTCGATGCCCTTGGGGAGCGGAAGCTGCACGATGTAGCCCGTGCATTCCGGGTTCTCGTTCAGCTCCCGTACGACCGCCTCGATCTCCTCCTGAGTGGCGGTGTCGGGGAGTTCGCGCTGGATCGAGCCGATGCCGACCTCCGCGCAGTCCCGGTGCTTGCCGTTGACGTACCAGCGGCTGCCCGGGTCGTCACCGACCAGCAGCGTGCCGAGACCAGGGGTGATGCCCTGCGTCTTGAGGGCCGCCACACGGGCGGTGAGATCGGACTTGATCGCGGCCGCGGTGGCCTTGCCGTCGAGAATCTGGGCTGTCATGGGCCCATTCTTTCAGGGCCCGGCATGATCGCCCAAGTTGCACTTGCACAACACATACGGAATGCGACTGGACAAACTTATGTCTCGTTTAGAACGATGATCGGCGCAGTATGTCGCGGGCAGTACCGGGGGGCGAAACCGCTCAGAACCATGCATTTCCTCCGCTCGGACCGCGTCCGTCCCCAAGAACCAACGGAGGAACATCACTCATGAGCTTCGGTGACCCCAACAACCCCTACGGCCAGCAGCCCCAGCAGCCGGGCCAGCAGCCGGGTCAGCCGCAGGGCCAGCAGCCCGGCTACGGCTACCCGCAGCAGGCTCCGCAGGGCGTCCCGCCGCAGGGTCAGCCGGGCTACGGCTACCCGCAGGACCAGGCGCAGGGCCAGCCCGGTTACGGCTACCCGCAGCAGGCCCCCGGCCAGCCGTACGGCGCCTACCCGCAGGCTCCGGGCACGATGCAGGCCAACAACGGCTACATCAACGTCCCGGCGCTCGGCACGGTCCAGGTCGCCTCGATGGGCCGCCGCCTGGGCGCACGCGCACTCGACGGCCTCGCCATCGGCATCGTGTACCTCGTGCTCTCCTTCGCCGGCCTGGCGAGCGCGTTCGGCGCCGCCAAGGACTGCGACCCGAACTCCAGCGACTACAGCTCCTGTGTGAACGACGCCAGTTCCAGCATCGTCGCCAGCCTGATGGGCGTCATCCTGATCTTCGGCGTGATCACGCTGCTCTACGAGTGGCTGATGGTCGGTCTCGCCGGAGCGACCTTCGGCAAGATGATCCTCGGCGTCAAGGTCATCAAGGAGAGCACCGGCCAGAACCCGGGCCTCGGTGCCGGCTTCATCCGCTGGATCATCCCGATGGTCGGCGCGTTCCTCTGCTACATCGGCGCCATCCTGGTCTACCTCTCCCCCTTCTTCGACAACTCGGGGAAGCTGCAGGGCTGGCACGACCGCGCTGCGGGCACCCTCGTCATCAAGAAGTAGGCACATCACGCGAGAAGGCCGTAACCCCCGCTCGGCGGGCGGGGGTTACGGCCTCTTTGCGTACTGCCACTCAGTCACTCAGCCACTCGGCCACTCGGCCACTCAGTGGAAGAAGTGCCGCGTCCCGGTGAAGTACATCGTCACGCCCGCCTTCTCGGCGGCCTCGACGACCAGCTCGTCACGGACCGAACCGCCCGGCTGCACCACGGCCCTGACCCCGGCATTCGCCAGGATCTCGAAGCCGTCGGGGAACGGGAAGAACGCGTCCGAAGCGGCGTACGCCCCCCGCGCCCGCTCCTCGCCCGCGCGCTCGACGGCGAGCTTGGCGGAGTCGACGCGGTTGACCTGGCCCATGCCGACGCCGACCGAGGCGCCACCCTTGGCGAGGAGGATCGCGTTGGACTTCACGGCGCGGCAGGCCTTCCAGGCGAAGGACAGCTCGGCCAGCTCGTCGGCCGAGAGCGCGTCGCCGGTCGCCAGGGTCCAGTTGGCGGCGTCGTCGCCGTCGGCCTGGAGGCGGTCGGTGACCTGGAGGAGGGCGCCGCCGTCGATCTGCTTGACCTCAACGGGTGCGGACGGCGCCTCGGGGGCGCGCAGCACACGGATGTTCTTCTTGCGGGCCAGGACCTCGACCGCGCCGTCCTCGTACGACGGGGCGACGATGACCTCGGTGAAGATCTCGGCGACCTGTTCGGCGAGGGCCACGGTGACCGGGCGGTTGACGGCGATCACACCGCCGTACGCGGAGACCGGGTCGCAGGCGTGCGCCTTGCGGTGCGCCTCGGCGACGTCGTCGGCGATGGCGATCCCGCACGGGTTGGCGTGCTTGATGATCGCGACACAGGGCTCGGCGTGGTCGTACGCGGCCCGGCGCGCGGCGTCGGTGTCCGTGAAGTTGTTGTAGGACATCTCCTTGCCGTGCAGCTGCTCGGCCTCGGCGAGACCGCCCGTCCCGGAGGTGTAGAGCGCGGCGCCCTGGTGCGGGTTCTCGCCGTAGCGCAGCACGTTGGAGCGCTCGTAGGTGGTGCCGAGGAACTCAGGGAAGCCACTGTCGTCGGCGGGCGCGTAGCCGTCGACGAACCAGTTGGCGACCGCCACGTCATACGCCGCGGTGTGCTGGAACGCCTCCGCCGCGAGGCGCTTGCGGGCGGTCAGGTCGAAGCCGCCGGCCTGCACGGCGGCAAGCACGTCCGCGTACCGCTCGGGGCTGGTGACGACCGCGACCGACGGGTGGTTCTTGGCTGCGGCGCGCACCATCGAGGGGCCGCCGATGTCGATCTGCTCGACGCACTCGTCGTCGGAGGCGCCCGAGGCGACGGTCTGCGTGAAGGGGTAGAGGTTCACGACGACCAGGTCGAAGGGCTCCACCCCCAGCTCGGCGAGCTGGCGCTGGTGGTCCTCCAGGCGCAGGTCGGCGAGGATGCCCGCGTGGACCTTGGGGTGCAGCGTCTTGACCCGGCCGTCGAGGCACTCCGGGAAGCCGGTCAGCTCCTCGACCTTGGTGACGGGTACGCCCGCTGCGGCGATCTTCCCGGCGGTCGATCCCGTCGAGACGAGCGTGACACCGGCCGCGTGCAGCCCCTGGGCGAGCTCCTCGAGCCCCGTCTTGTCGTAGACACTGATCAGCGCGCGACGGATGGGCTTATTCACCGACATGAACCTTTCGTCCCTCAATGCGGTAGCCGTTACGGGCCAGACGCCCCACGACCTCGACGAGCAGCGTTCGCTCGACTTCCTTGATGCGCTCATGGAGAGCGGCACCTTCGTCTTCGTAGTCCTCATCCCGGACCCCGACCACGCCCTGCGCGATGATCGGACCGGTGTCGACGCCGTCGTCGACGAAGTGGACGGTGCACCCGGTGACCTTCGCGCCGTACGCGAGTGCGTCGCGCACGCCGTGGGCCCCGGGAAAACTGGGCAGCAGGGCAGGGTGCGTATTGATGAACCGGCCGCCGAACCCGGCGAGGAATTCCTTCCCCACGATCTTCATGAAACCGGCCGAGACGACCAGATCGGGCTCGTACGCGGCCGTGGCCTCCGCCAGCGCCGCGTCCCAGGCCGCCCGGCCACCGTTGTTCTCGTAGTCCTTCACCTTGCAGACGAAGGTGGGCAGCCCGGCGGCGCGTGCGCGCTCCAGACCGACGATGGACTCGCGGTCGGCTCCGACGGCGACGACCTCGGCCCCGTACCCCTCGGGATCGGCGGCGATCGCATCGAGCAGGGCCTGCAGATTGGTTCCTGACCCGGACACGAGGACGACAAGACGGGCTGCGGCCACAACGGGGCCCTTTCTGGAATGCGGCTTTGTACGGTCGTGTGTGCAAGACCGCGTTTGTACGGTCCTACGAACGCATCGCATGCCCCGATACGGGGAACCCTACGAACGCGCCGACCGTCGGCAACGATACCGGCACACCGGACGGCCCCCACGGGACGGGGGCCGGGACGGAAGGTAGCGTCTGGGGCAGGCACCGTCTCCCGGACGGCGACCGACTGAGGGGAAGACGTTCACCCGATGCAGGACCGACGCCACAGCGTGACCGACCGCCGCCCACTGCTGCTGCCGCGGGAACGCCGGTCGCCGTCCTCATCTGCCCCCTCGTCGCCCGAACCGGACGACAACAACCCCTTCGCGCCGCCGCCCGAGAACAAGCCGGAGCAGCCCTGGCGCCCGCGCCGCCCCGAGGGCGACGACACCCCGGACGCTCCCCCGCCGCCGCCCAACCCGTGGGGCGGCCAGTGGAGCAACCAGCAGCCCGGCCGCCAGGACGGCGGCTTCGGCAGCACCCCCCGGCCGCCCCGCCCCGACGACCAGGGCGGACCCGGTGGCCAGGGAGGCCCCGGCGGCCCGGCACCGGGCCTGCGCTGGGACCCGACGGACCCGGCACAGCGACGCGCCCGCTATGCGCTGCTCGGCGGGATGTGGGCGTTCTTCTTCGCCTTCTACATGTGGCAGATCGGACTGCTCCTCGGCGCGCTCGCCCTGTACTGGGGCATCAGTGCGCTGCGCGCCAAGCCGAAGCCGGCCGAGGGCTCACCGCCCCCGCCGCCCGGGTCGGCCAAGCCGCAGACGACGGCGGCGGTGAGCGGCCTGGTGGCCGCCGGGCTCGCACTGGCGATCATCGCGGCGACGTTCACGGTGCAGATCGTCTACCGCGACTACTACACGTGCGTCGGTGACGCACTGACCCAGTCGGGCAAGCTCGCCTGCAACGACGAACTTCCCAAGTCGCTGGTGAACATCTTCGGCACGCAGTCGTAGGCAGGGCCGTTACGGCTGGGGCGGGTCCTGAGCCGGCCCCGGTTCGGCCTGCTCCCCGGTCCCGGTCGGCGGCGGCTCCGCTTCCGCCGGGCCGGGGGTGGGGCTCGCCGCTTCCGGCTCGGGCTCGGGCTTCAGCTCGGTTTCCGGCTTCAGCTCCGTTTCCGGCTTCGGCTCCTGTACGGGCTCCACGACCGGAGCTGTAACGGGGGCCGCCGGGATCGGCTCCAGCGCTGGGATCAGCGGCTCCGGGTCCGCTACCGGCTTCGGCGGGAACAGGACCATCAGGCCGCCCGAGGCCTCCTTGAGCGCCCTCCAGCGGTGCTCGCGCTCCTCCGTCTCGCCCCCGGCAGCCACCTCCTTCGTCCCCCGTACGAAGCGCCACCACCGCAGCCCCAGCGCCAGCGGCACCCCCACTCCCGCCGTCCACGCCAGCGCCGCCGCGCCCGTGCTCCACCACACCGGACCGAACTCCGCCAGGCCCCCCGTCCCCAGCGGCCCGCCCGCCAAC
>NZ_JAFLRJ010000311.1 GCF_017315755.1 Streptomyces beijiangensis | reverse complement strand
CCCGATCGTGCGGCAGACCCGACGGCCCTGGAGGAACGTGGCTTGGGTTATGTCCTCGCGGTGGCCTGCTCGGCCGAAGTGGCCGCTCAAGCCGGCAAGTTCCGCGCCGAAGCACTGGCCAAGAAGCTCCCGAAGAGAGCCTGGCAGAAGCTGTCCGCCGGACGCGGAGCGAAGGGCGACCGCTTCTACGACTGGGCTGTCATCGACCTCGCTGACCCGGCTCCGGGCTACCGTCAGCTGCTGATCCGACGCAGCCGCACCACCAGGGAACGCGCCTACTACCGCTGCCACTCCATCGGTCCCGCTGCACACCCTCGTCAGGACGGTCGGCTCCCGGTGGAGGGTCGAGGAGACCTTCCAGACCGAGAAGGGCCTGGCCGGGCTCGATGAAGACCAAGTCCGCCGCTATCCCCCCTGGAGCCGCTGGGTCACCCTTGCCATGCTCGCCCACGCCTTCCTGGCCGTCGTCCGCGCCGAGGAACGCGCCCGTCGGCCAGGCCCCGACGACCTGATCCCGCTGACTTGCAACGAGATCCAGCACCTGTTCCTCACCATCACGGTTCGGCCCCTCCACGGCCTCGCTCACCAGCTCGGCTGGTCCGACTGGCGACTTCGCCACCAGGCGCGATCACAGACCAGCCACTACCGGCAGCAAGCCGCGTCCCAGACATGAAGATCACGATCTACAGCTGGAGTATTCGCCGTCGGTACCGTCGCTCTCCTCCGCCACATCGGAGAGAGCGCGCAGCAGCAGCGCTGACGAGGTGGCTCCCGGGGCCTGGTGTCCGACGCTGTACTGCGAAGTAGCGGGCCCGGCCCCGGGGCCGTCTGCGCGGTCCAGGGTGAGAGCGCGTTCGTCCGGTGGCTGGCCGAACAGCGCACGGAGGAACCGCACTTCGGCGACCTCAAGCGCAGCGACGCCCTTACCGCACTGCGCACTGCCCAGGACGCTCCGGAGTAGAGGTCCGTCACCCGCCAGACGAAGACGGCGCGGGGGAGCGCGTACGTCCGGCGGTTCCTGCGCACCGGCGGAAGGGACATGCTCCGCGTGATGGTCGGCGCCCCCAGTGTCAGCCACAACCACGATGGCCACGGCGGCCACGACTGAGCCTCGGAACACCTCCACCCGAGGGTGGGGCCCCTGTCCACCCCCAGGCCGATCCTGCACTGCCCAGCCGATGCTCAACTGGTCCCATGAGCCCTCTGCTGCCCCGCGTCCTGCCCAGCCCCGAAGGAAAACCGCTGCCGCCGAAAGACACCGCAGAGGCGTTCCGGGCCTTCGCCCGCGACCTGGCCGCCGGCCGGCGTTCCTGGACGAGAGAGGCAGCCGGTTTCCTGGCCGGCCTGTTCGACCAGCTCGCCAGCTCCTGGGACACCGACCAGGCCACCGGCCGAGACGATCCCGTACGCGACGCACTCGCTCGCGGCGGCCCCTTCCCCCACGGCACCTGCCTGGAACTCGGCTCCGGCACCGGCCTGTTCACCCCCGCGCTCGCGACGGCCTTCACCACCGTGATCAGCATTGACCTGTCCGAGCAGATGCTCCGCCAGGCCGCCGGACGCTCACCGGCCCGCGTACGCGCCGACGCCGGCGCCCTGCCGAGCGCCGACGCCTCGGTGGCGGTCGTCGCCGCCATCGACATGCTCCTGTTCCCCGACGAGATGGCCCGTGTTCTGGCCCCGGCCGGCGTACTGCTGTGGATCAACCAGCTCGGGCAGGACGGCCCCCTGTACCTGCCGGCCGAAGACGTCGCCGCCGCTCTCCCCGGCCGGTGGACTGCAGTTGAAGCCGCTGCGGGCTGGGGAAGCTGGGCCGCACTGCGACGTACCCGCTGACCTCCGGTTCAGGGCGCAGACGAGAACGCTCATCAGCGGCCCCGCCCTGCGCGCCGCAGCATGCTGGGCGATCTCAGACTGGCACCCATTCCGCCTTGAGACCTTCCCGGCCGGCGAACCGCTCGATGTCGCTGCCGATGATCTGCTGCATCCGGGCCAGATTCGCGGTATCCGTAGCCTCAAGGACGAGGAGCAGGTGCTCAGGCTCCGCGGTCAGCCGGCAGGTGCCCATGGCGTCGGGGAATTCGATCACACCTTCCGGCGGGTTCCACTCCGCACGCGGGGTCATCCGGGCGGCATGGCTGCACAGTTGCTTGGCATACCGCTCGCCCCTCGGCGTCGGGATACGGGCTTCGGACCTCGTCATCGGCTTCTCGTTCCCGGAGTTCCTCCTTGACCTTCCCTGTGTGGAACCGGCTGCGGCCTTGAGATGGCCGGCGGCGAAGGCAGCATGCGTGGCGAGCCCGGCCCGGCGGAGATGGGGCGCGCTGCCGTCTCTCTTGCCCAGTGGTGCGCCTGCTCCGTCCACGGCGAGCTGCTTCTCGAGATCGTGGGGCGCTTCATGTCGTACCGCCGCACGACGCCCCCGCATCCGGCGGGCGGCGAAGTACCCGAAAGCAATAATCTTCACCAGGACGGCCGCCAAGACGATGTTCGCCGCCCAGCCTGTCCATGCCGAAGCCTCCATCGCGGCTCCTCCCAGCCCCAGATGCACGGCGACGACCAGGGCCCCGACCACGATGTAGCCCGTCGTGCGGAGCCGCGTTCGACGCAACGTGCCGCCTTTCGGGGGTGGAGGAAGGGGGCCAGAGCCCTCGCCGGATGGCACGGGCGAGGCGTGGGATTCGTAGGTCGGCATAGCCATTCCTTGTCTCGGGTTCCTGCATCGGGCGGGCGCAGTGGTGCGAGCGTGTCGAGTTCGCGCGACCCGCCCGGTGTTTGTCGGGTGCGGCGGTCAAGCCCGCACACTCGGCAGGAAGTTCAGATCCTCGTGGCGGTGGTCAGCCAGGCGCGGACACTGTTCGGGTCGGTGGTGATATCGATCGTGCTGGGTTCGATGGAGTCCACCCGCCATCCGTCGGCGAAGGAGGTTTCGATCTCGGCCTGCGTCACCCGGTGGACCCGTTGCCAGGTGTCGCCTGGCTGCTGGTCGCTGAAGCAGAGCATGAAGCAGCGGCCACCCGGCGGTACGACGGAGCGCAGGCTGTCCAGGTAGGCGCCACGGTCCTGGGCGCTGAAGATGTGGAAGAGGCCGCAGTCCAGCACGGTGTCGAACCACTCGCCGAGCCCGGCCAGTTGTCGGGCATCCCACGACAGAAACCGCGCCGTCAGGTCCCGCTCGTGTGCCTTCGCCTCGGCCGCACGCAGTGCCGTGGTGGCGAGGTCGATTCCGGTGGCATCAAGGCCCAGGCCCGCAGACATGAGCACGTGCTCGCCGGTCCCGCAGCCGGCATCCAGCACCCGGCCCCGGATGGCACCCGCGTCGGCGAGGGCACGGAACGCCGGCTGGGGCCGACCGATGTCCCACGGCGGCGGGGTT
The DNA here is from genome assembly GCF_017315755.1 of Streptomyces beijiangensis. Lineage (GTDB taxonomy): Bacteria > Actinomycetota > Actinomycetes > Streptomycetales > Streptomycetaceae > Streptomyces > Streptomyces beijiangensis. The sequence continues at coordinate 5,037 of NZ_JAFLRJ010000311.1, read as the reverse complement.
GCATACAGGTCCTCGGGGCCTTTCCGGCCCGCAGAGCCAGCGTGCGGAGATATGGGTGAACCGGCCATGAGCACGTCCTCGTCTCAGCTCGCGATCGTCCGGATCCCATGGCCCGGACCTCCCGTCGTATCTGACAGCATCAGATTTATCGAGACAACATGTCGCTGTCAATCCATAGTGTCGCCCCAATGGCGCCGCGTACACTGGCGGGGTGCCGAAGCTGTGGAACGAGACGATCGAGGCGCACCGCCGTTCGGTGCGCGACGCGATCCTGGACGTCACGGCCGAGCTGGTGTCCGAGCAGGGGCTGCGGGCGGTGACGATGTCGCAGATCGCGGAACGGGCCGGCATCGGGCGGGCCACGCTGTACAAGTACTTCCCAGACGTCGAAGCGATCCTGCTTGCCTGGCACGGACGCCAGATCACAGCCCATCTCGCCCATCTCGCCGAAGTCCGCGACCAGGCCGACGGCGCCGACGGGCGACTCGAAGCTGTCCTGACGGCCTACGCCCTCATCGCCCGCACAACCCACGGGCACCACGGCACGGAACTCTCCAGCTTCCTGCACCGCGACGAGCATGTCGGCCACGCGGATCAGCACCTCCGCGAAATGATCCGGGACCTCCTGGCGGAGGGGGCGGCGAACGGCACTCTCCGCAACGACGTCGCACCCGCCGAACTCGCGAACTACTGCCTCCACGCCCTCGCCGCAGCCGGCACCCTGCCCTCCAAAGCAGCGGTCCACCGACTCGTCACCGTCACCCTGGCCGGACTGCGCCCTTAGGTGAACGAAGGCAACCCCCGGACGTCGCGGTGTCAGCTGGCCCGTATTCACCGAGGTCGGCAACCATGAACCCTTGCCTGGACTCGCCGGATCGGCATCCATGTGACGGCGTCGGCGATCCGGGGGTTCCCCGGGCAGTGTGTGTGCCGGAGAGAACCGCATCCGGTACCGCGTGTGCGGTGCCGGATGCGAGTGAGCGGGCTGTGCTTGCAGGCCTTCCGTCAGAGCGCGGAAGTTGCGCAGGCGCAGGCTGTTGGTGATGACGAACACGGGGGAGAGGCCATGGCGGCTCCTCACCTTCATCCCCTCCCTCGGCACCGCACTCTCCGGCGCCCGAACCGAAGAGGGTGGCCTGGCCTCCGGCATCGTCAACACCAGGTTCTTCTGCACCCTCAGGTCGGTGAGGTAACGCAGCGGGGCACCGATCGCCGCGCCCAACGCCACGAACAACCAGTTCACTTCGACTTCTCCCGTCCGGGTGGGGTGCGTGACGGTTCGTGGCCGACCCGGCCTGCGACGGTTACTGCGCAGGAGAACTACGCGCATGCTGTTCGGTGCCGTTCCCCGATCCCGTTGAGTGGTTCGGGACCGGGGAGGGGGGCGGGTGCCAGGTGAGAATCCAGCCGGCGGTAAGTGCCGCCGCGCCGCCTGCCAGGGCGATTGCGCCGCCTGTTCCGATGCCTGCGGCCACCGAGCCGAAGCAGGCCGGCCCGACGCCCTGCAGCGTCGTGCCACCGGAGCCGAGCAGACCGAAGGCCTGGCCCTGGCCATCGTGCGGCAGGGCGTCCAGGAACGGCCTTTGCAGGCCGAGACCGTAGGCGAATCCGAAGCCGCAGAGCAGCAGCAGGCAGGACGAGACGCCCACTCCGGGTTCGGCGGCGAAGCCGGCCAGCGGCAGTCCCATCAGTGCAATCAGCGGGACTACCAGTCGCTCCCGGGTGGGTGGCCGTAGGAGTCGGCCCACCAGCAGGTCGCCGACCAACATGCCGACCGGCAGACAGCCCATCAGCGCCGCGTACCAGCCGGGCGCGAAGTGGTGTCCTCCGGCGTAGGCGATGATCAGGCCTTCCGCGCCCGCTACGAACGCGGGCGGTAGCCACTGGGCCAGCATCAGTCGTCGCACCGTACGTTCGCGCAGCAGCAGGCCGGCACCGTGCAGGCTTGCCCGGACGGCCCCGCCATCGCTCCGAGCGCTGCCGGGTGTACCGCCGAACTCTCCCGGCTCCAGCCGGGGCAGCCGGATGCGGACAGCGAGCGCGCAGCCGAGGTAAAGGGCGGCGCTGACCGCGAGTGCCCGGTGCGGGCCGAGTGCCGCGACGGCCGCACCTCCCAGTGCCAGACCGAACAATTGCGCGCCGGAGGCAGCGATGTTGTTCAGTGAACGGCCCAGTACATAGGCGTCGCCCTCCAGGCACTGCGCGACCAGCCGACTCGACGCGCCGTGAAACACCGGTGTGGCGAGGGCGACCAGCGCCACGACACCGAGGCTTGCCACGACCGGCATCCGCACCAGGGCGAGCAGCAGGGCGGCGGCGCACGTCAAGGCGTAGCCGCCGGTGATGAGCGCGCGGGGCGGCAGTTGGTCGGCCAGTGAGCCCAGCAGCAGCGAGCCGAACAGCTGCGGGATGAAGCCGATGCCGAAGGCCAGTGCGCTCAGCAGCGCGGAGCCGGTGGCCGAGAAGACCAGCACCGAGAACGTGGTGATCCGCAGCGAGTCCGCAGTGATCGCGACGGCACGGGTCGAGAAGAGCAGCCGGAATCGCGGCTCGGCCAGCACCTCCCGGTAGGTGGCGCGGTGGTTGCCCTGCGCGGGCTCGGCGGTTGGGATCATGACGCCCAGCCTCGCCGTGGGCAAACACCACGCACCAATGATTCGTCGCTGGACGAATCGGAACAGACGTCCTTCGATAGCATGACAGGGTGCTCCGCTTCGAAGTCTCCGTCGAGGACCTGCTGCGCAGCCGTTTCGCACTGTCGCCCGCACTGGACCTCGTCCTCCTGCTGCGCTCGCTCGCCGGCCGAGAGCGGCCGCTGCCGCGAGCCTGGGCCGCCCTGCTCCTGCCGGTCTTTGAACGGCTTCGGCGCGAGACCGAACTGAACGCCGTCCTCGCCCTGCAGACCCCGCAAGGCGGACCGAATTTCGTCGCCCCGCCGCCGCGCGGCTTCAACCAGACCTGGGCAGACGACCTGGCCGTGATCCGGGCCACACCGCTGGAAGCGGCCCGCCACGAATTCGCCACCACTGCGACCGGCCTGTCCGCCCGCGATCCCCGCGTACGCGCAGTGCTGGACTCGACGGACGCTGTCTCCAGGATCGCCGAGGCGATGGACCAGGCGTGGCACGAGCTGCTCGCCGCGGACTGGCCGCAACTGCGCGCGATCTGTGAGCGCGATGTCGTGCACCGGGTGGGTGTGATCGGCGAACACGGCTGGGCCACGGCCATCGAGAGCCTGCACCCGGGCATCGCCTGGCGCGCCGGCGGTATCGAGATCGGCTTCTTCCGAGGCGGAACAGTCCGCCTCGCCGGCGACGGGCTCCTGCTGATCCCTTCGGTCTTCGTCGGGAACATCGCCGCGCAGCTGGAAGACCCCTGGCCCAGGACCTTGGTCTATCCAGCCCGCGGCACCGCCGCCCTGTGGAGCGAACAGGAGACCGTCCCTCAACCGGATGCGCTGACCGCTCTGGTCGGCCGGGCCCGAGCCCGGCTGCTGTTGGCGCTAGACGCCCCGGCCAGTACCAGCCACCTCGCCCGAAGCCTCGCCATGGCACCCGGCGCGGTAGGAGACCACCTCGCCATCCTGCGAGGCGCGGGGCTGCTCGTCCGCGCCCGGTCTGGACGGTCGGTGCTCTACCGGCGCACCCCGCTCGGCGAGGCACTGGTCGCCGGTTCGGGCTGAGGGCTCAGATCAGCACTGCTTCTTTGAGGCGTCGCCAGCAGATGATTGCGCAGCTGATGGTGAGGAAGGCCTGGTGGATGTCGGCGCGGATTTCCCAGCGGGATCAATCGCCTCAAGCGCCACCGGGCCGTGGCCACGGGGTACGACAAACCCGCCGTCCGCGACGAAACAACCGTGCTGGTCGCGGCCATCAATGCGTGGCTGTGACCGCACGGCCGCACCGGCCTTCAGTTAACCCTTTGCCGAGGAACCGATCGGCCAGCTAAGTGCTCCCAGCTGTCCGTGTTGGTCCGGACCGGCGCTGTCGACGAGGAGGTTTGGAGCACATGTGCAGGAGTGCCTACGCGGTGAGGATTCCCACCCCGTGCACCCGCAAGATGCCGCTGGTCCTCCAGATCGACGGCAAGGGCGTGGTGATGCGGCCCGAGGCCCTGCGCGAAGCCACCCGCCGGGCTGCGGCCAAGAGCGCGGCGGCCGGGCGGCGCGGACGCCTGGCTCCGGGTGAAAAGCCCAACCGCAAACGGATGGCGACGGTGGCCTGCGTCTTCGACACCACCCCCGCCCCGCGCAGGCCGCACGACATCATCCACCCACCCGGCGGCCGCACCGAGAGTCGGCCGCCGCGGCCGGGCCCGAAAGCGGAGTGCAAGTGGTGCACCACATCGGTGATTCGACCGCCGGAACAGATCGTCGCTGACGCCTTTGCCCAGGCCACCGCCCGCGACCCGCAGCACCTGCGGGACTGGATCCTGCTTGTCGACGGCGCCCGCCACCAACTCGACCTGACCCACACTGAAGCCGCCTGCCGCGGGATCCGCCTGAACCTCCTGCTCGACTTCGTGCACGTCGCCGAGTACTGCTGGACGGCGGCGCACGCTTTCCATCCGGTGGGCAGCCGCGAGACTGAGACCTGGGCCGCGGACAAACTCACCGCGGTCCTTGCCGGACACGCGGAGCGCGCCGCAACTGAAATGGCCGCCCGGGCCGCGGTCGAACAAATCTCCGCCGCCCGCCGCGAGGCGGTCACCACCTGCCACCGCTACCTCACCGGCCACCTCGACCAGCTTCACTACGACGCCGCCCTCAAGGCGGGCTGGCCGATCGCCACCGGTGCCGGTGAAGGAGCCTGCCGCCACCTGATCGCCGACCGCCTCGACATCACCGGCGCCGGCTGGGAACTCGACGGCGCCGAAGCCATCCTCCAACTCCGCGCACTGATCACGAACGGCGACTTCGAGAACTACTGGTGCTACCACGGGCGGCGCGAACACCAACAGCCTCCACCTCACCCCTGACCAGCAGAACTACAACCTCACTGCTTGATCCCGACGATCACTTCAGAGGATCCGCACCCA
>NZ_JAFLRJ010000310.1 GCF_017315755.1 Streptomyces beijiangensis | reverse complement strand
GGCGGCGCTCGCCTGCCGCCCCACCGAGGCGACCTTGCCGTTCACCGTGGACCCGTCGGGCAGATGGATGGTGAGCGCCGCGCCCCTGACGGCCCAGGCCGCGTCCCGCGCCGATGCGTCGACGACGACCTTGCGGGCTGTGCCTGTGTAGCTGACGGCGTTCTCGGTGACCGCCGCGCCGAGCCGTACACCGGTCTGGCCGATCCGTACCCTTCCCGTGGAGTAGACGACGTCCCCGATGCCGACCGTGCCGGTCTCGGGCAGACCCAAGTCGTGCTGCCACCGCTTGACGGCCTGGGCGGTCGCCGCACTGAACCGCTCGTCCACGGTGAAGCCTGTATAGCCGAGAGCGGCCAGGTTGGTCTCGAACTGCAGGACGTCCATGCCCTTCAGCTCCGCGGACGTGCCACCCGTGCCACCGGAGGGGGTGCTGGTGCGCTGTCCCAGGGCTCGATACGTGGGGAGTTGCCCGTACATGAGGACGACGGGGCGGTCGTCCACGCGGAGCAGTGTGCCGCCGCGTCCGATCGTCGCGCCCTGCTCGGGCAGCCAGGTCACGGTGCCGGTCGCCTTGACCGGCAGGGGTATCCCGGCCCCGTACCCCAACTGCCCGTCCACACTGGCTCGTTCGGTCAGCGTGATCCGGGTCACCGGGACGAAGGAGCCCGTACGGGCAGGCGCCCCGGCGCCGACCTTTCCGCTGCCTCCGCCGAGTCCCAGCGCGCCCACCACGGCGACGGCGGCCACCAGGACCACCGCTGAGGCCAGCAGCGCGGTGCGCCGGCCGCGGCGGCCGCGGCGGCCGCGGGGCGGCTCGGGCGTCGCCGCGGGGTCACCGTCCAGCCCCGGCATCGTCTCCGTCATCGTCAGCCCTGGGCCGAAGGCGCGTCGCCCGGGATACCGACGATCGGCCCGCAGAGACGCGCGGCGCGCTTGGCGCCTGCCGAGGCCTGGTCCCACTGGGCGTCGTTCCCGCCGTAGCCGTCCGGGCCCGGGTCGGGGAAGTCGGCGGCGCCGTTCTTCTGCATGCAGTCGGCGTACTTCCGCTTGACCTTGATCTGCGCGGCCGAGAGCTTGGGCTGGTTGCCCTGCTCGACGCTCTCGGGGACGGCGGCCTTCAGGGACTTGCACTTGTCCTGGGCGTCGAGGAACTTCGGGTTCTTCTTGAGGGTGGCCGCGTCCCCGAACTCGACCTGCCCCTTGGCATCCGGGTCGGGCGCGTCCAGCCCATTGGTCCGCAGGCACTTCACCCACACGCGCTGGGCGCTGATGTACGCGGACACATCGTCGCCGCCACCGTTGGAGCGGGGCGTGGCCGACGTGCCGGCCGAACCGCCTCGGTCGGCCGTCGGCACCTTCGCCGTGTCGTCCCCGCTGCCGCAGCCGGCCAGTGCGCACGCCATGATCGTGACCGCCGATGCCAGCAGTACCCGGCTCCTCATCGGTTCCCCGCCCTCTTGTCCGGCCCGGCCGCGGGCGCGGCGGGCAGGCCGACCATAGGCCGGGGACCATGAAGAACTTTTGAAGAACCCGTCAGCCGCCCATGTGCGGCAACGCCGCCAATGACGCCCGGAGTTGAGGCGGCTTAGGCCTCGTACGCCTCGATCAGCTCCGTCGACCGCTTCACGTCCGCACCGATCGCCACCAGCAGCGAGTCGATCGAGTCGAACTTCTCCTGGCCCCGCACGTACGCCAGGAAGTCCACCGCCACGTGCATCCCGTAAAGGTCCAGGTCCACCCGGTCGATCGCGTACGCCTCGACCGTCCGCGCGACGCCGTCGAACTGCGGGTTCGTCCCCACCGAGATCGCCGCCGGCATCCGCTCGCCGTCCGCCGTCAGCCAGCCCGCGTACACCCCGTCGGCCGGGATCGCGGAGTGCGGCAGCGTCTCGACGTTCGCCGTCGGGTAGCCCAGTTCGCGGCCGCGCTTCGCGCCGTGCACGACCACGCCCTCGACCCGGTGCGGGCGGCCCAGGATCTCGGCCGCGCCCGTCATGTCGCCCTCGGCGATCAGCCGCCGGGTCAGGGTCGAGGAGAACGGCACGCCGCCGCCCGCTTCCCCGCTCACGTACAGGTCGATGACGTCGACCTCGAAGTCGTACGTCCTGCCGGTCTCGGCCAGGAAGGCGACATCGCCCGCCGCCTTGTACCCGAAACGGAAGTTGGGGCCCTCGACGACCAGGCGGGCGTGCAACTTGTCGACCAGCACCTTCACCACGAAGTCGGCGGGCGAAAGCTTCGAGAACTCGGCCGTGAACGGGAGGATCAGCACGGCGTCGACGCCCAGCTCCTCCATGAGTTCCGCGCGCCGGTGGTGCGGGGCGATCAGCGGCGGGTGCGTGCCGGGGCGTACGACCTCGCTGGGGTGCGGGTCGAAAGTGACCACCACCGAGGGGACGCCCAGCTCGCGGGCGCGCTCCACGGCACGCCCGATGATCAGCTGATGCCCGCGGTGCACGCCGTCGTAGGAGCCGATGGTGACGACGCTGCGTCCCCAGTCCTGGGGGATGTCCTCCAAGCCACGCCAGCGCTGCACTGAGACCGCTCCTCGCCCGAAACCGAACCTGTGTACGTGAGATCACGCCTTCTTACGCAGGTCTAAGACTGCCATGCCCTGCCGTCTGCGCCCGCATCGGCATGGGCCCGCCGAGCGACTCGACCGCCCGGCGGGCGCTCGGGCCGATGACTGCCGCCCATTCGGCGGGCGCGTCGGCCAGCCAGTCCACGATCTGCGCGGCGAAGCCTGGGACCTCTCCGGCCAGCTCCACCAGGCGCCGGTCGAAGCGGGCGGCGCCCTCGGGCGTACGGACCAGGGACCTCGTCCACCGCACCGGGCTGCTCC
>NZ_JAFLRJ010000031.1 GCF_017315755.1 Streptomyces beijiangensis | reverse complement strand
CCGGCGCGCCGCCCGCCGCCCCGAGGTCCGGAGCAACCCCGTCGTACGAAGGCCCCTGCAGCGCCTGCCCCTTGACGTTCACCCGCAGCGTCAGCGCATGCGCCGTACCGAAGCTCGCGGCGACCTCCGGGCTCAGGGTGACGGCCAGGTAGAACGAACCCGCGGCCCGCATCCCCTCGACCTTGTCGCCGATGCCGAAGCGGTTCTCGTACGCCACCGGGGGCAGCGGGTCCAGCTCGACGGCCTTCTGTTTCCCGTCGTAGGCCGTGCTCACGCTCTCGACTGAGCCACGCAGCGGGTTGTACAGCCGCATCACCAGCGCACCCGGCAGATATGCCCTGCCGGATCCAGTCCCGGACGGCGAACTGCCGAGTTCGGCCCCGGCGTACAGCTGCTGTCCCCACGTCACAGGAACCCGGTAGAAGAGAGTCTGCCCGGGAACGATCCCGCTCCTCCAGACTCCCTTGCGCAGCTCGGGCGCGTCGTTGAAGCCCGTACCCCCGGCACGGTCCGTCCCGTCACCCGTGAGCGGCGCCGGCGAGCCGCTGGGCCAGCTCGTGGGCGCGGTGCTCGGTCCGCCCGTCCGCACAGGAGGCTCCTGCGCCTGGCGCAGCTCCACCGCCCAGTCGCCCTGCCCCGCGATGTCCTTGGTCTTCCGCTCCACGACCGCGTAGTACGCGCCCGCGGCCTGGCAGGAGGCGCCGCCCCTGCCGATCGTCCGGTAGGCGTACGCGGCGATCGGCCGGGCGAACTGCGCCGATTCGAACGTCGTGGAGTTGTCGCTGCAACTGTATCCGTCGCGGTCCTGCACCGTGACCGTGATGCCGTCGCTGTAGTCGACGCGCTCGCCCTTCCCCGGGACGGCGACAGCCGAGACGTACGCGTCGCTCCTGCTGTCCAGGTCCAGCCGGTAGACACGTTTCTCGCCGGGCCCGATCGAGTCCCTGTACGTCCCCCCGGCCGCCAGCGCCGGCGCGTCGCCGGTGCTCGCCGCGCCCCGCACCACACGGCCCGCCGGGTCGAAGGAGTACGGAAGAGGCCCCTCCGCCGCCCACGCCTGCCCCGGCAACGCCACCACCGCGCATATCGCCGCCAGGGCGGCCAGCACCCGCTTCACCGACTACTCCACCTTTGCTTTCGCAAGCAGATGATTTACGTAAGTGAACAGCACAAAGCCCCGGCCGCAGCGCGACCGGGGCGAAGTGATCAGGCGCTGGGTCTCACACACCCGAACCTGCGGGCACGGAGTCAGTCGCCTCCGTCCACAGATCCTGCTCGGCGCGATCCGCCTGGATCTGGCGGTACACGAGGAGCCCGCCGATGGCAGCCAGTGCGACCAGGAGAAGCTTCTTCACCGCGCGACCTCGTCTTTCCTTGGCGTAAGGGAACTCTGCCGCCCGACTATACACACCGACCGATACCGATCGGTGACCTAGATGGGAGTCAACTCCCGCAGCGCAGACACCAGTCAGCGAAAAAGCAATCGGCCCGGACGGAAATCCGTCCGGGCCGATCATCGCGGTGGGGCTAACAGGATTTGAACCTGTGGCCTCATCCTTATCAGGGATGCGCTCTAACCAACTGAGCTATAGCCCCGCGCTGCCCCTGAAGATTAGCGCACTTCAGGGCCAGTCCCAAAATCGATACCCGCAGCTCTACTCGTCCTCGGCGAGGGTGAGCTCGACGCCCCCGACGAACCCGGCCGACAGGTTGTAGATGAAGGCCCCGAGCGTCGCCAGCGCCGTGGCGAGCACCACATCGATCACCGCGATGACCGACGTGAAGAGGAGCACCCGCGGCAGCGACAGGAACGACTGAAGATCGAACCCGCTGCTCTCCGTGGAGCCCGTGGCCTCACTGATGGTGCCGCCCACCGTGGAGAAGACCCCCATGGCGTCCATGACCATCCACAGCACGGCGGCCGCGACCACCGTGCAGATGCCCAGCGCGATGGAGAGCAGGAAGCTCACCTTCATCACCGACCACGGATCGGCCTTGGCCACCCGCAGCCGCGCCTTGCGCGTCCGCGGAGTCGTCCGTGCGCCCGTACGGGGACGGCGCACCGCACCGGTTTGCTGCCCACCGCCGCGCTGCTGTCCTCCGTGCGTGCCCCCGCCGCCCTGAGGCGCCGGATAGGCCTGCGGCGGCTGGTACGGGGGCTGCTGCTGCCCCGCGTAACTCTGCGGTTGGGGCTGCGCCCCCCGGGTGTCCGTCACCGTTCCCCCTTGGGAGTCCGCGGCAGGGCCACGGGCACCATGTGCTCCAGCTCCGGAAGCGGCCGCTCCGGCGCCCGTGGCTCCACTCACGCTCTACTCCTCGTGCTCCCCGGCCAAGGGCTCGGTGCCCTCGGTCACAGCCTCGGCCGCGCTGTCCGTGGCCTCGTCGATCTCGTCCCCTTCGGGACCGTCGACCTCTTCCGCCTCGCGGCCGGCCTCGGCGTTACGAGCGATACCGACGACGGCATCGCGCTTGCCCAGGTTGATCAGTTGGACGCCCATGGTGTCACGGCCCGTCTCCCTGACTTCATTGACTCGCGTACGAATCACACCACCGCCGAGCGTGATGGCGAGGATCTCGTCCGTCTCCTCGACCACCAGCGCGCCGACGAGCGATCCCCTGTCCTCCACAATCTTGGCGGCCTTGATACCGAGGCCACCGCGACCCTGGACGCGGTACTCGTCGACGGGGGTGCGCTTCGCGTACCCGCCGTCGGTGGCGGTGAACACGAACGTACCCGGCCTGACGACATTCATCGAGAGCAGTTCGTCGCCCTCACGGAAACTCATGCCCTTGACGCCCGAGGTAGCCCGCCCCATCGGACGCAGCGCATCGTCCGTCGCGGTGAACCGGATCGACTGTGCCTTCCTGCTGACCAGCAGCAGGTCGTCCTCGGAGGACACCAGCTCGGCACCGATCAGCTCGTCGTCGCTGCCGTCCCCGGTCTCCCGGAGATTGATTGCGATGACACCACCCGAACGGGGAGAGTCGTAGTCCTTCAGGGAGGTCTTCTTCACCAGGCCACCCTTGGTGGCCAGGATCAGGTACGGCGCCGCGTTGTAGTCACGGATCGCCAGGATCTGCGCGATCTGCTCGTCCGGCTGGAAGGCCAGCAGGTTGGCGACGTGCTGGCCGCGAGCGTCACGGCCGGCATCCGGGAGCTCGTACGCCTTCGCCCGGTAGACCCGCCCCTTGTTCGTGAAGAACAGCAGCCAGTGGTGCGTCGTGGAGACGAAGAAGTGGTCGACGATGTCGTCCTGCTTCAGCTTCGCCCCGCGGACGCCCTTGCCGCCGCGCTTCTGCGAGCGGTAGTCCTCGGTCTTGGTGCGCTTGACGTAGCCGCCGTTGGTGATGGTGACGACGATGTCTTCCTCGGCGATGAGGTCCTCGATGGACATGTCACCGTCGAAGGGCACCAGCTTGGAGCGCCGGTCGTCGCCGAACTTGTCGACGATCGCCGCCAGTTCCTCGCTGACGATCTGCCGCTGCCGCTCGGGCGAGGCGAGAATCGCGTTGTACTCGTTGATCTTGGCCTGCAGCTCGTCGTGCTCAGCCGTGATCTTCTGGTGCTCCAGAGCGGCCAGCCGGCGCAGCTGCATCTCCAGGATCGCGTTCGCCTGGATCTCGTCGATCTCCAGCAGGCCCATCAGGCCCTCGCGCGCGATCTCCACGGTGTTGCTGCGCCGGATGAGTGCGATGACCTCGTCGATCGCGTCCAGCGCCTTGAGCAGACCGCGCAGGATGTGGGCGCGCTCCTCCGCCTTGCGCAGGCGGAACCTCGTACGCCGGACGATGACCTCGATCTGGTGCGTCACCCAGTGGCGGATGAACGCGTCGACCGACAGCGTGCGCGGCACCCCGTCGACGAGCGCCAGCATGTTCGCGCCGAAGTTCGTCTGCAGGTCGGTGTGCTTGTACAGGTTGTTCAGTACGACCTTGGCGACCGCGTCGCGCTTCAGCACGACGACCAGCCGCTGGCCGGTGCGCGAGGACGTCTCGTCACGGACGTCCGCGATGCCGCCGACCTTGCCGTCCTTCACCAGGTCGGCGATCTTCTGCGCGAGGTTGTCGGGGTTGGTCTGGTACGGAAGCTCCGTGACCACCAGGCACTGACGGCCCTGGATCTCCTCGACCGCCACGACCGCACGCATCGTGATCGAGCCGCGGCCCGTGCGGTACGCGTCCTCGATGCCCTTGCGGCCCACAACGAGCGCGCCCGTCGGGAAGTCCGGGCCCTTGATGCGTTCGAGCAGCGCGTCCAGGAGCTCCTCGTGCGTGGCCTCCGGGTTCTCCAGGTACCACTGCGCGCCTGCCGCCACCTCGCGGAGGTTGTGCGGCGGGATGTTGGTGGCCATACCGACCGCGATGCCCGCCGAACCGTTGATGAGCAGGTTCGGGAAGCGCGCCGGCAGAACCACCGGCTCCTTGTTGCGGCCGTCGTAGTTGTCCTTGAAATCGACGGTGTCCTCGTCGATGTCCCGGACCATCTCCATGGACAGCGGCATCATCTTGCACTCGGTGTACCGCATGGCGGCGGCCGGGTCGTTGCCCGGGGAACCGAAGTTGCCGTTGGAGTCCACGAGCGGCATGCGCATCGACCAGTGCTGCGCCAGGCGGACCAGGGCGTCGTAGATCGAGGAGTCACCGTGCGGGTGGTACGTACCCATGACGTCACCGACGACGCGGGCGCACTTGTAGAAGCCCTTCTCGGGCCGGTAGCCGCCGTCGTACATCGCGTACAGGACGCGGCGGTGCACGGGCTTCAGCCCGTCCCGTACGTCCGGCAGCGCACGCGACACGATGACGGACATCGCGTAGTCGAGGTACGAACGCTGCATCTCGGTCTCGAGCCCGACCGGCTCGACACGCATGCTCACGCCGGACGCTACGGGCTCATCAGGGATGCCGGCAGGCAGCGCCGGGGAATTCTCGTCGGCCATTGCTGGTCAAAGTCCTTTCAGTGCGGTCAGCGGAGACCGACTCAGATGTCGAGGAACCGGACGTCCTTGGCGTTGCGCTGGATGAACGAGCGCCGTGCCTCGACGTCCTCGCCCATCAGCACCGAGAACAGGTCGTCGGCCCGCGCCGCATCGTCCAGAGTCACCTGGCCGAGCACCCGGTGGTCCTGGTCCATCGTCGTGATGCGCAGTTCCTCGGCGTTCATCTCACCGAGACCCTTGAAGCGCTGGATCGAGTCTTCGCGGATCCGCTTGCCGTTCTGCTTGCCGAGCTCGACGAGAGCGTCGCGCTCCCGGTCGGAGTACGCGTACTCGAAGTCCTCCCGGCCCCACTTGATCTTGTAGAGCGGCGGACGCGAGAGGTACACGTGTCCGGCCTCGACCAGCGGCCGCATGAAGCGGAAGAGGAAGGTCAGCAGCAGGGTGTTGATGTGCTGTCCGTCGACGTCGGCGTCCGCCATCAAGATGATCTTGTGATAGCGGAGCTTCTCGATGTCGAAGTCCTCGTGCACACCGGTGCCGAACGCCGAGATCAGAGCCTGGACCTCGGTGTTCTGGAGGATCTTGTCGATCCGTGCCTTCTCGACGTTCAGGATCTTGCCCCGGATCGGGAGGATCGCCTGGTACATCGGGTTACGGCCGGACTTCGCCGAACCACCGGCGGAGTCACCCTCGACGATGAAGATCTCGCACTTCGTCGGGTCGTTCGACTGGCAGTCGCTCAGCTTGCCGGGGAGCGACGCCGACTCCAGCAGGCCCTTGCGACGGGTGAGGTCGCGCGCCTTGCGGGCGGCCACCCGCGCCGTCTGCGCCTGGATGGCCTTGCGGATGATGTCCGTGGCCTCGTTCGGATTGCGGTCGAACCAGTCCGTGAGGTGCTCGTGCACGACCTTCTGCACGAAGGTCTTGGCCTCCGTGTTGCCCAGCTTGGTCTTGGTCTGACCCTCGAACTGCGGCTCGCCCAGCTTGACGGAGATGATCGCCGTCAGACCCTCGCGAATGTCCTCGCCGGAGAGGTTGTCGTCCTTCTCGCGCAGCAGCTTCTTGTCGCGCGCGTACCGGTTGACCAGGCCCGTCATCGCGGCCCTGAAGCCCTCTTCGTGCGTACCGCCCTCGTGCGTGTGGATCGTGTTCGCGAAGGAGTACACCCCCTCGCTGTACTGCGAGTTCCACTGCATGGCGATCTCGGCCGAGAGCAGACGCTCCTTGTCCTCGGCCTCGATGTCGATCACGGTGGGGTGAATCAGCTCGCCCTTGCGCGAGTTGAGGTACTTCACGAAGTCGACGATGCCGCCCTCGTAGTGGTACGTCACCGTGCGGGCCTGCTCGTCGTCCGTCTCTTCGGGGGTGTCCGCCCCGACGACGGCCTTCGCCGACTCGCGCTCGTCCGTCAGCGTCAGCGTCAGGCCCTTGTTGAGGAAGGCCATCTCCTGGAAGCGCCGCGCCAGCGTCTCGAAGGAGTACTCGGTGGTCTCGAAGATGTCGCCGTCGGCCCAGAACGTGACCGAGGTGCCCGTCTCGTCCGTGGCCTCGTTACGGGCCAGGGGAGCCGTCGGCACGCCCAGCTTGTAGTCCTGGGTCCACCGGTAGCCATCGCATTTGACCTCGACGGAGACCTTCTGCGACAGCGCGTTGACGACGGACACACCCACGCCGTGCAGACCGCCGGAGACGGCGTAACCGCCACCGCCGAACTTGCCGCCCGCGTGCAGGACAGTCATCACGACCTCGACGGCCGGCTTGCCCTCCGAGGGCACGATGCCGACCGGGATACCGCGCCCGTTGTCGATGACACGGACGCCGCCGTCCGGAAGGATCGTGACGTCAATGGTGTCCGCATGCCCTGCCAGGGCTTCGTCGACCGAGTTGTCGACGACTTCCTGCACCAGGTGATGGAGTCCGCGCTCACCGGTCGAGCCGATGTACATGCCGGGCCGCTTGCGAACAGCGTCCAAACCCTCGAGGACGGTGATCGCGCTGGCGTCGTACGAGGCTGTGACCTCGCCGTTCCCGCCGGCAGTGGACGGAAGATTCTCGTTGGGGTTGCCGGAATCGGCCACGAAGCGCCCTTTCTGGCACAGCACAGGCCGATCACCGGGCAAGCGGGGAGCGGCTGCGTCGTTCAGCGTGTTGTCGACGTGTCCCGCAAGCTGACGGGATTGCTGCCCAGTCTACCGGTAGCGCCGACATGAATGGGGGTTTGCCGGTACCTGAGTCCACATGTGCCGCCCTGAACCTCCTCCGCCCGACTCCCCATATCCGGGAAGGGGCTCCAAGAGGCTCACACGGGCTTTCAGCGCTTCGGCCTGTCAAGCACCGGCTACCGTGAGGGACGCCTCACCGCCCACCACCGGTTTCACGCCTTGCTCGCCGGGCAGCGGTACGCGCCGGAAGCCTCACGCTTCACGGCCGCGTCGCATAGATGTTTCACGTGAAACAGGCGCGCATGTTTCACGTGAAACACGGCAGCCTCGTCGCCGGTCAGCCGTACGTATCTCCGGGGCCGGTACTGCCCGGCGCCCTCAGCTTGCCGAACCGCTGCGGCGGCCCTGCCGGGGCGAGCACCTTGATCAACCGCACAGTGCCGTGCCCCAGATCCTCATTCAGCCGGGCAACCAGCTGCGGAGCCAGCAGCCGGAGCTGCGTCGCCCACGCCGTCGAATCACACTGGATCGTCAGCACCCGTTCATCGGGCTGCTCGTCATAGCGCAGCGGGACACAGTGCTTCGCCAGGTCCTCCCCGACAATCTGGGGCCAGCGCCCCATCACCCCGCCCACCGCGGCCGGCGTCTCCCACCCCCGCTCGGTGATCAGCCGGTTGATCGCAGCGCCCAGCGCCAGCGGATCGCGCCCGTCGGCCCGCGCGCCCGAACGCAGCCCACCGCGTTTGGCCTGCTTCTTCTGCTGTGCCGCGGCGCCCCGCGCCTTCGCCTGTTCCTTCGCGGCCCGCAGCGCGACCCGTGCCAGATCGACCCCGGAGGGCTCCGGCACCTTGGGCTGCTCGGGGGGCGGGAGCTGCTGCTCGCTCACAGGCGCTCCACCGCCCCGTCCGTCACGCCGTACCGCGCACCTGCCAGCACCCCGGGCACGTCATCGTCCACGGCCGCCGTCACCAGCACCTGCTCGCCGGGCGCCACGAGCTCCGCCAGACGCTCCCGCCGCCGTACATCCAGCTCGGCGAAGACATCGTCCAGCACCAGCACCGGCTCATTGCCCTCGGCACGCAGCAGGTCGTACGAGGCCAGCCGCAGCGCCAGCGCGTACGACCAGGACTCGCCGTGGCTCGCGTACCCCTTGGCCGGCAGCCGCCCCAGCTTCAGCACCAGATCGTCCCGGTGCGGCCCGACCAGCGTCACGCCCCGCTCGATCTCCTGCTTCCTGGCCTCCACCAGGGCCGCGATCAGGAGCTCGTACAACTCGTCGCGCGTCTGCGCGCCCTCGATCCCCTCGCCCAGCGAACTCCGGTACTCCAGCGCGATCGGCCCACCACCGGGGGCCAGTTGCTCGTACGCCTTGTCCGCGAGCGGCTGCAGCGTCGCGATCAGATCCAGCCGCTGCGCCAGCAGTTCCGCGCCCACCCGGCCAAGATGCTGATCCCAGACATCGAGCGTGGACAGGTCCATCGACCGTCCGCCGTGCCGGCGCGCCATGGCCGCCGACTTCAGCAGGGTGTTCCGCTGCTTCAGCACCCGTTCGTAATCGGACCGCACCCCGGCGATACGGGGCGAGCGGGAAGTGATCAGTTCATCCAGAAACCGGCGCCGCTCACCCGGGTCGCCCTTGATCAGCGCCAGGTCCTCGGGGGCGAACAGCACCGTCCGGAGGATTCCCAGCACATCGCGCGGCTTGACCTGCGAGGACCGGTTGATACGGGCCCGGTTCGCCCGCCCGGGATTGAGTTCGAGCTCGATCAGCTGGGAGCGCTCGCCCTGTGTGACAGCGGCTCTGATGACGGCCCGGTCGGCCCCCATCCGTACAAGCGGAGCATCGGAGGAGACCCGATGGCTCCCGAGCGTCGCCAGATAACCGACCGCCTCGACCAGATTGGTCTTGCCCTGGCCGTTGGCGCCCACGAACGCAGTGACGCCCGGATCGAGAGGGACCTCGACCCGGGCGTACGAGCGGAAGTCGGCCAGCGACAGATGCGTGACGTGCATGAGTGCGGTCCGACCTCCCCTGCTGGCTGACTTACTTCTTGTTCTCTACCGCGTGGCCACCGAACTGGTTGCGCAGCGCCGCGATCATCTTCATCTGGGGGGAGTCGTCCTGGCGGGACGCGAAACGGGCGAAGAGCGACGCCGTGATCGCCGGCAGCGGTACGGAGTTGTCGATCGCGGCCTCAACGGTCCAGCGGCCCTCACCGGAGTCGGCGGCGAACCCGCGGAGCTTGTCCAGGTGCTCGTCGTCGTCCAACGCGTTGACGGCCAGGTCCAGCAGCCACGAGCGGATGACAGTGCCCTCCTGCCAGGAGCGGAAGACCTCACGCACGTCGGTGACGGAGTCGACCTTCTCCAGCAGCTCCCAGCCCTCGGCGTACGCCTGCATCATGGCGTACTCGATGCCGTTGTGAACCATCTTGGCGAAGTGGCCGGCGCCGACCTTGCCCGCGTGTACCGCGCCGAACTCACCCTCGGGCTTGAGGGCGTCGAAGATGGGCTGCACCTTGGCGACGTTCTCGACGTCACCGCCGTACATCAGCGCATAGCCGTTCTCCAGGCCCCAGACACCGCCGGAGACACCGCAGTCGACGAAGCCGATGCCCTTGGCCGCGAGCTCCTCGGCGTGCTTCTCGTCGTCCGTCCAGCGGGAGTTCCCGCCGTCCACGACGATGTCGCCGGGCTCCAGCAGCGCGCCGAGCTCGTCGACGGTGGACTGGGTCGCTCCACCGGCCGGGACCATCACCCAGATGACGCGCGGGCCCTTGAGCTTGCTGACAAGCTCTTCCAGGCTTGTGACATCCGCGAGGTCCGGATTGCGGTCGTAACCGATGACGGTGTGGCCTGCGCGGCGGATGCGCTCACGCATGTTGCCGCCCATCTTGCCGAGGCCGACGAGACCGAGCTCCATCAGAAGATCCTTAGTGACGTGGTGGCATTTCGTACCTGCGTCCGAGCCTACGCCGGGACGCAGGTACACACCTGCGGGGTCAGCCGCTCAGACGTACCGGCATGATCAGGTACTTGTACGCGTCATCCGCCTCGGCATCGATCGCGGGGCGACCGCTGAGAAGCGCCGGCTTCGTGGAGGTCGTGAAGGAGAGCTGGGCGACCGGGGAGTCGATCGCGCTGAGCCCGTCCAGCAGGAACGTCGGGTTGAAGGCGATCGAGATGTCGTCACCCTCCAGCTTGCAGTCGACCCGCTCCACAGCCTGTGCGTCGTCGCTGGAACCGGCTTCGAGGATCAGCACACCCTGCTCGAAGCTGAGCCGCACCGGAGTGTTGCGCTCGGCCACCAGGGACACACGCTTGACGGCCTCGACGAACGGGGCCGTCTCGATGACGGCGATCGAGTTGAACTCCGTCGGGAAGAGCGTCCGGTACTTCGGCAGGTCACCCTCGAGCAGGCGGGTGGTCGTACGGCGTCCCGCACCCTCGAAACCGATCAGACCTTCACCTGCACCGGAACCCGACAGCGCAATGGTGACCGTGTCGCCGCTGGTCAGCGACTTCGCGGTGTCCAGGAGCGTCTTGGCGGGCACCAGGGCGACCGCGGAGGCCTCCGGGTTCTCCGGCTTCCACAGGAACTCGCGGACCGCGAAGCGGTAGCGGTCGGTGGACGCCAGCGTGACCGTGTCGCCCTCGATCTCGATACGCACACCGGTCAGAACGGGCAGCGTGTCGTCACGGCCCGCGGCGATGGCCACCTGAGCGGCGGCAGAAGCGAAGACCTCACCGGGAACGGTGCCCGTCGCGGTCGGCATCTGCGGCAGCGCCGGGTACTCCTCCACAGGCAGGGTGTGAAGTGTGAATCGCGAGGATCCGCAGGCCACGGTCGCTCGTACACCGTCTGTGGAAATTTCCACCGGCCGGTTGGGAAGGGCGCGGCAGATGTCTGCGAGCAACCGCCCGGAGACCAGGACCGTGCCCTCCTCCTCGATCTCGGCATCGACCGATACCCGCGCCGAAACCTCGTAGTCGAAGCCGGAGAGGCTGAGAGCGCCCTCCTCCGCCTTCAGCAGGAGTCCTGCGAGCACAGGCACCGGAGGCCGGGCCGGGAGGCTGCGGGCCGTCCAGGCCACTGCCTCGGCGAGTACATCGCGCTCCACCCGGATCTTCACCGGAACCGCCTCCTGCTGTTGCTGGCTCGCCCTGCTGGCCTCGTCGTCGGCTTGTTGCCGGGGGCCAGTCTGTCAGCCGCCACCGTCACTCGGTGCGGGTCGGGGTCAAGTCGCGACGAGCCGCCTCTGGGGCGCCGGTGCCAAGTTGTGCACAGGCCCCACTTCGAACCGGAATCTCAGCTAACTCTAGTTGGTAGTAGTAGTAGGTCCTGTGGAAACGGTGGAAAACCCAGTTTTCGCAGGTCAACACCGGTTTTTTGTCCACCGCGCCTGTGGGTGGAGCCGGTGGAAAACCCCGCTCTTCTGTGGACGGCGAAAAGTTCTGCACACCCGGTGCACAGGAGAGGGGTACTTCTCCCCAGGGCTGTCCCCAGCTTTACCCACGTTCCCCACAGCCCAACCGACCCCCTTGGTGTGACGGCTTTCACTCGACCCAGTGACCTCGGGCGTTTCGTTGCCGAACAGTGGACAAGGGTGTGGAGAAGTTGGGGACAAGGCGGCCACGGCTGTGGGCCGTCGGTGGACAACTCGTCCCGGCCCCTGTGGATGAAAATTCTGTCCACAGCCTGTGGGTAGAGGTTTGCCACAAATCCACAGCCCTCTGACCTGGGGTGATGAAGTCTCAGCAACCGCCCCTGTGGACATAATCTGGACAACTCGGTAGTCCCCAGGGTGTGGACGGCCCCAAGTGCCAAGATCTGTGGAGAACACTCTCCCGCAGCCATGTATTCGAACAGCGGTGGGGTCCGGAATGCCGAAGGGCGCCCGGGGAGTTCGTCCCCGGACGCCCTTCTGAAGCTCTGCAGACCGCTGAAAGCGGCTGTCTCAGCCGTTCTTGATGCGGTTGGTGAGCTCGGTGACCTGGTTGTAGATGGACCGCCGCTCGGCCATCAACGCCCG
Organism: Streptomyces beijiangensis; assembly: GCF_017315755.1. GTDB lineage: Bacteria > Actinomycetota > Actinomycetes > Streptomycetales > Streptomycetaceae > Streptomyces > Streptomyces beijiangensis. Next base: position 20,205 of record NZ_JAFLRJ010000031.1, on the reverse strand, counting down.
GATCTTCCGGTCCGCGTGCATCACGGTCGTATGGTCGCGGCCGCCGAACTGCGCCCCGATCTTGGGCAGTGAGAGATCGGTCAGCTCACGGCAGAGGTACATCGCGATCTGGCGCGCCGTCACCAGCACGCGGCTGCGCGAGGATCCGCAGAGATCCTCCACCGTCAGCCCGAAGTAGTCGGCGGTGGCGGCCATGATGGCGCTCGCGGTGATCTCGGGCGCCGAGTCCTCGCCGCCAGGAAGCAGGTCCTTCAATACGATCTCGGTGAGACCGAGGTCCACCGGCTGCCGGTTGAGCGACGCGAACGCCGTCACCCGGATCAGCGCCCCCTCCAGCTCGCGGATGTTGCGCGAGATACGGGAGGCGATGAACTCCAGCACCTCGGGCGGGGCGTTGAGCTGCTCCTGCACTGCCTTCTTACGGAGGATCGCGATCCGCGTCTCCAGCTCCGGAGGTTGTACGTCGGTGGTCAGACCCCACTCGAAGCGGTTACGAAGCCGGTCCTCCAGGGTCACCAGCTGCTTGGGCGGCCGGTCGGAGGAGAGCACGATCTGCTTGTTGGCGTTGTGGAGCGTATTGAAGGTGTGGAAGAACTCCTCCTGCGTCGACTCCTTGCTCGCGAGGAACTGGATGTCGTCGACGAGCAGGATGTCCACATCGCGATAGCGCTTGCGGAACGTGTCGCCCTTGCTGTCGCGGATGGAGTTGATGAACTCGTTGGTGAACTCCTCCGAGCTCACGTACCGCACCCGGGTCCCCGGGTAGAGGCTGCGCGCGTAGTGCCCGATGGCGTGCAGCAGGTGGGTCTTGCCGAGCCCGGACTCCCCGTAGATGAAGAGCGGGTTGTACGCCTTCGCCGGCGCCTCGGCGACAGCCACCGCGGCCGCGTGTGCGAAGCGGTTGGACGCGCCGATGACGAAGGTGTCGAAGAGGTACTTCGGGTTGAGGCGGGCGTGGGGCTCGCCGGGGCCGGCCGCGGGCGCGGGCTGCGCGGCCAGCGGACCGGGCCTGCCGCCGCCGGAGGGCATCGGCGAGCCGGGTCCACCGCCGTGCCGATGGTCCTGCTGGTTCTGGGAGTCGCGGTGGTTTCCGGGACCGCGGTGCTCGGGGCGCTGCTGGTCGTACTGCTGGCGCTCGGGCTGCTGCTGCCGGTAGTCGTGCTGGGGCTGCTGCGGCTGCTGCATCCGGGGAGGCGCGTACGGCTCCCGCCACTGCTCCGTGGAGGGGTCGCGCTCCTGGAACCCGCCGAGGCGCTGCTGCTGCCAGGAGAGGTCCTCCTGGGTGCGCGGCCAGGAGCCGGGGTCGGGGCGCTGCTGCTGGTAGTCCGGGTAGGCGGGACGCGCGGTCGGCATTCCGTCGTCCGCGGGCCGGCGGCCGTAGTCCTCGTAGGTGTCGATATGGCGCGGCTCGTCGTGCTGCGGGGGCGCCGGGTAGTGCGGCTGCTGTTGTACGGGTGGGCCCGCCGAGGGTGCGGGATCGCCGATCGTGTCGTCGACGGTGATCGCGATCCGGGTCGGGCGGCCGCACTCGAGAGTCAGCATCTCGTTGATGAGCGGGGCGAGCCGGCCTTCGAGCACCTGCTTGCCGTACTCGTTGGGAACGGCGAGGAGGGCGGTGTTGTTGATCAGAACGAGCGGCTGGCACCGCTCGATCCACTGCTTGTCCTTGGGCGCGATGTTTTGCTGGCCCTCGGCGAGGAGATGCTCGAGCACGCGTGGCCACACTGCGGCAAGATCGGCAGGCACGTCAGCCACAGGGCACGCTCTCTCGAAGGTCCCACGAATGTGTGGTTCTCGGGACGGGGTGTGAAGGCAGGCAAGTTCAGCCACGGTAGTCGCGGCGGCTGACGACGTTCAAGTTGTTGTCCACAGGCTGGGGACAGCGGGCCCTGTCGAGGGCCTGGTTTGACCGGATGGCGTAGCCGCGCGTACCGTGACCAGGTCGAGTTGTCGATGGCTGCTGCCGCCTGCCTCCGATGGGCAAAGATCGCGATCTTGTTGATCGTGTAGCGGTGCACACGGGCGTAACGCGAGTTCCTCGTGGGCGCACGGTGACAGCCAGGCGACGTCCCGCCATCACCGAATCATTTCTGGAGCCCCCGAGTGAGCAAGCGCACCTTCCAGCCGAACAACCGCCGTCGCGCCAAGACCCATGGCTTCCGCCTGCGGATGCGTACCCGCGCCGGCCGCGCCATCCTGGCAAACCGCCGCGGCAAGGGCCGCAGCAGCCTGTCCGCCTGATCTCGTACAGGTCATGACGTGCTGCCTACCGAGAATCGGCTGAGGCGGCGCGAGGACTTCGCGACCGCGGTACGACAGGGTCGTCGGGCAGGCCGCCCGCTTCTCGTCGTCCATTTGCGTAGCGGTTCAACGGACCCGCATGTGCCCGGGGAGGTCACTCCCCCGACACGTGCGGGTTTCGTCGTAAGCAAAGCAGTGGGCGGAGCCGTCGTCCGCAACGCGGTGAAGCGGAAGCTTCGCCATCTGATGCGTGACCGGTTGTCCCAGCTGCCCCCCGGTAGCCTGGTGGTCGTACGGGCGCTGCCCGGAGCGGGTGACGCCGACCATGCACAGCTGGCCCGAGACCTGGATGCCGCCTTTCAGCGGTTGCTGGGAGGGGGCGCGCGATGAAGTACCCGCTGCTGACTCTTATCAAGCTGTACCAGTGGACGATCAGCCCTCTTCTGGGGCCCGTCTGCAGGTACTACCCGTCGTGTTCCCACTACGGATATACGGCTATCGACCGGCACGGCGCGGTGAAGGGCACGGCGCTGACCGCCTGGCGCATCCTGCGTTGCAATCCGTGGTCGCCGGGCGGGGTGGACCATGTCCCACCCCGCAGACGCCCGCGTTGGCACGAAGCGCTGCGCAACGCGTGGCGGAAAAGCAAGGGCGGGCACTCCGGTCAGGAGACCGGCCCGGCCGCAGAGACCTCGCCCAATGCTCAAGGAGCCTGATTAGTGGACACGATTGCCGGCTGGTTCAGCTTTATCACCTGGCCTGTTTCCTGGGTCATCGTCCAGTTCCATACGTTCTACGGCTGGATCTTCGGGCCTGACACCGGGTGGGCCTGGGGCCTGTCCATCGTGTCACTGGTGGTCCTGATCCGGATCTGCCTGATCCCGCTGTTCGTGAAGCAGATCAAGTCGACCCGTGGCATGCAGGCGCTCCAGCCGAAGATGAAGGTGATCCAGGAGCGCTACAAGAACGACAAGCAGCGTCAGTCCGAAGAGATGATGAAGCTGTACAAGGAGACGGGCACCAACCCGCTCTCCTCGTGCCTTCCCATCCTGGCGCAGTCGCCGTTCTTCTTCGCCCTGTACCACGTGCTCTCGGCCATCGCCTCGAACAAGACGATCGGCGTCATCAACCAGCCGCTGCTGGAGAGCGCCCAGAAGGCCCACATCTTCGGTGCCCCGCTGGCGTCGAAGTTCATGGACAGCGCGGCTGACGTCGCCAAGCTGGGTGCCTCGCTGACCGATGTGCGCATCGTCACCGCGGTCATGATCGTGATGATGTCGGGGTCGCAGTTCTACACGCAGCGCCAGCTGATGACGAAGAACGTCGACATGACGGTCAAGACGCCGTTCATGCAGCAGCAGAAGATGCTGATGTACGTCTTCCCGCTCATGTTCGCCGTCATGGGTATCAACTTCCCGGTCGGTGTCCTCGTCTACTGGCTGACCACCAACGTGTGGACCATGGGCCAGCAGATGTTCGTGATCCACCGCAACCCGACCCCGGGCAGCTCGGCGCAGTCCGGCCTGCTGGAGCGGATGCAGAAGCACCTCGTCACGCACAGCAAGACGCGTACGCGCCACGAGCGGACCATCGTCAAGGGCATCGCTGCCAAGGAGACGAAGGACCGCAACGACGCCGAGCGCAAGTTCATCACGACGCTGAACAAGGCAGGGCTGGTCGCCCTGGCGGACGGCACCGTGGAGAAGAGCGAGGCCGCTGTGGCCGCGGAGGCAGACGGCGGCACCTTCGCCGATGCCGCTCCCAAGCGTCAGCAGCCCAAGCGTCAGTCCAAGTCTCAGCGTCAGACGGGTGTAGCCCAGCCGGGTGCCGCCAAGACGCCCGATGAGGACCTCGACGAGTCCGAGTCCGAGTCCGACTCCGCGGAGAAGACCTCGCTGGAGAAGCCGGAGAAGAAGGACGAGCCGCAGGACGCCAAGCCCCCGCAGCGGTCCAAGGCCTCCGGTAACTCACGCCAAGCCAAGGCCGGGCAGCGCAAGGGCCAGCAGCGGCCCAAGCACCCGTCCAAGAAGTAAGAAGGAGCCCCTCCCGTGACGGAAGGCACCACTACCTCCGCCCCCGCCGAAGGCGTCGACACGCTGTCCCGCCTGGAGCAGGAAGGCGAGATCGCGGCCGACTACCTCGAGGGTCTCCTCGACATCGCCGACCTCGACGGTGACATCGACATGGATGTCGAGGCCGATCGGGCTGCGGTATCGATCATCAGTGAAGCGGGCAGCCGCGATCTGCAGAAGCTCGTGGGCCGTGACGGCGAGGTACTGGAGGCTCTTCAGGAGCTCACCCGGCTCGCTGTGCACCGGGAGACCGGGGACCGCAGCCGGCTGATGCTGGACATCGCGGGCTTCCGGGCCAAGAAGCGTGAGGAACTTGCCGAGCTGGGGGCCAAGGCCGCCGACGAGGTGAAGAGCTCGGGCGAGCCGATGAAGCTCGATCCGATGACGCCCTTCGAGCGCAAGGTCGTGCATGACGCGATCGCCGCCGCCGGACTGCGCAGCGAGTCCGAGGGCGAGGAGCCGCAGCGCTTCGTCGTCGTCCTGCCGGCCTGACCGGTTTAGTTGTTCTGTCGGCCCCGTCTGTTCGCAGACGGGGCCGAACTTTGTCAGCCTGATAGTCAGCCACCCCAGTGCGGTCGTGCAGTACGGAAGGACGGTCTCCCGTGACGGAGGAAGCAGAGCTCCCCCAGGCGCCGGAAGAAGCGCATACGGTCTTTGGCGAGTTCTATCCAGAGGCTGTCCGGTACGCGGAGCTGCTGGCCGACGCGGGGGTGAAGCGCGGCCTGATCGGCCCGCGTGAGGTGCCCCGCCTGTGGGAGCGGCATCTGCTGAACTGCGCGGTGCTCTCGGAGGTCGTACCCGAGGGCGTCACGGTCTGCGATGTCGGCTCAGGGGCGGGTCTGCCCGGTATCCCGCTGGCGCTGGTCCGCCGGGATCTGAAGATCACGCTGCTGGAGCCGTTGCTGAGGCGCACCAACTTCCTTCAGGAAGTGGTCGAGTTGCTGGGGCTTGATCACGTGACGGTGGTCCGCGGCCGGGCCGAGGAAGTTCTCGGCACGCTGCAGCCGGTGCATGTGGTGACGGCGCGAGCTGTGGCTCCGCTGGACCGGCTGGCCGGCTGGGGAGTGCCGCTGCTGCGCCCCTACGGGGAGATGCTGGCGCTCAAGGGCGACACGGCGGAAGAAGAGATCCAGGGTGCCCGGGCCGCGCTGAGCAAGCTGGGCGTGGTGGAGACCGAGGTGCTGCAGGTCGGCGAGGGACTGGTCGATCCCCTGTCCACTGTGGTCAGGGTCGTGGTCGGGGAGAGCCCTGGCGGGGTGCGTTTCGCGGCGAAGCGGGCCAAGGCGGCCCGGGTGAGCCGCTCACGTCGGCGCCGTTGATCGGCGGGTTCCTCGATCGCCGTCTACCGGCGATGCTCCATACAAGCTTCCAAACGTACGCATTCCGGAGTGTCGAAGCAGCCTGAGGTGACAGCGCGGGCATCGTGTTTCACGTGAAACGTCGCTCTCTGCTGCATGGGATCATCAGTCGCGGTCGTGCGGCGTCCTCGCCGCGTGACAAGAAGCCCTTCGGGGCCATGGAGTTGTCCACAAAGGTGGATTCATCCACAGAAGAACATGCCTCGCTGGTTCACAACCCCGAAAGCATGACAGGCTCTGTGCATTGCGAGCCTGAAGTCGAGGAGAGTGAATCCTTGCGGTCCGACGCCAACATCGCGGGACCGATGACCGATCCGGTCCCCGGTCCCCGTACCGAGTCGGCGGGGGAGGATGTTTCACGTGAAACACCGCCCCCGATGGACGACACCCCCATTGGTCGTGCTGCCCAACTGGCAGTGGAAGCTCTTGGCCGTGCCGGCGAAGGTCTGCCACGGCCGGAGCAGACACGTGTGATGGTGGTTGCCAATCAGAAGGGCGGGGTCGGGAAGACCACTTCGACGGTCAACCTTGCCGCGTCGCTCGCGCTGCACGGCGCGCGTGTTCTGGTGATTGACCTTGATCCACAGGGCAACGCTTCCACAGCGCTGGGGATCGACCACCATTCGGAGGTCCCCTCGATCTACGACGTGCTGGTGGAGAGCAGACCGCTCTCCGAGGTCGTGCAGCCGGTACCTGACATCGAAGGTCTCTTCTGTGCGCCGGCCACCATCGACCTGGCCGGTGCCGAGATCGAACTGGTCTCGCTGGTGGCCCGAGAGAGCCGCCTGCAGCGCGCGATCCAGGCGTACGAGCAGCCGCTGGACTACATCCTCATCGACTGCCCGCCCTCGCTGGGGCTGCTGACGGTCAATGCGATGGTCGCCGGTGCCGAGGTGCTGATCCCCATCCAGTGCGAGTACTACGCGCTGGAAGGGCTGGGACAGCTGCTGCGGAACGTCGATCTTGTGCGGGGACACCTCAATCCCGATCTGCATGTGTCGACGATCCTGCTCACCATGTACGACGGCAGGACCCGCCTCGCTTCCCAGGTGGCGGACGAAGTGCGCAGCCACTTCAGCCGCGAGGTGCTCCGGACGAGCATTCCGCGCTCTGTGCGTATCTCGGAGGCCCCCAGCTACGGGCAGACGGTGCTCACCTACGATCCGGGATCCAGCGGCTCCCTGTCGTATCTTGAAGCGGCCCGTGAGATCGCGCTGCGGGGAGTCGGAGTGCGCTACGACCCCCAGCACGCGCACACGGGCAGTCAGAACAGCCAGCAGAGCATGTCGGAGGGGACCCAGTGAGCGAGCGACGTAGAGGGCTGGGGCGGGGGCTCGGTGCGCTGATCCCTGCAGCTCCCCAGGAGAAGTCAGGGCTGACCACCGGCGGCGGGTCGGTCTCCCCAGGAGCTGTTCCGGTACTGACTGCAGAGCGTGGTGTGGCGGCCGCGAAGGTCACCAAACTGCCCGCGAGCGCTGTTTCACGTGAAACAACAGTCCCGGCGCCGGCGCAGGAATCGACACCGGAGGCTGCTGCGGAAACGCCGCAGTCGGTCGGGGCGTACTTCGCTGAACTGCCACTGGACTCGATCACCCCCAACCCGAAGCAGCCGCGCGAGGTATTCGACGAGGATGCTCTCGCCGAACTGGTCACCTCCATCAAGGAGGTGGGGCTCCTCCAGCCCGTCATCGTGCGGCAGGTGGGGAACGAGCGCTTCGAGCTCATCATGGGTGAGAGGCGTTGGCGTGCTTGCCGGGAGGCGGGCCTGGAGCGGATTCCGGCGATCGTCCGGGCAACCGATGACGAGAAGCTCCTGCTGGACGCGCTGCTGGAGAACCTGCACCGTGCTCAGCTGAACCCTCTGGAAGAGGCCGCGGCCTACGACCAGTTGCTGAAGGACTTCAACTGCACGCATGACCAGCTGGCGGACCGGATCGGCCGCTCGCGGCCGCAGGTCTCCAACACGCTGCGCCTGTTGAGGCTCTCTGCCCCGGTCCAGCGAAGGGTCGCAGCGGGGGTGCTCTCGGCCGGGCACGCGCGAGCTCTGCTCTCGGTGGACGATTCCGAAGAGCAGGACAGGCTGGCGCATCGCATCGTGGCCGAGGGGCTTTCGGTTCGTGCGGTCGAGGAGATCGTGACTCTGATGGGGTCGCGCCCGCAGAGTTCGACCAAGGCGAAGGGGCCGCGTGCGGGTACGCGCCTTTCGCCCGCGCTCTCGGATCTTGCCTCGCGTCTCTCGGATCGTTTTGAGACGAGGGTGAAGGTCGACCTGGGGCAGAAGAAGGGGAAGATCGTCGTCGAGTTCGCTTCGATGGAAGATCTGGACCGGATCCTTGGCTCACTGGCTCCTGGCGAGGGCCGGGTGCTGAACAACGCACCGGCTGAAGAGGCCGCCGAGGACGACGAGGGCTGAGCCCACGAATCACTGCAGGGGCGGGTTGCTTCCGGGTACGTACCGGACACGACCCGCCCTTTGCTTTCTCACGGTATGCGTGGGATCGCAGGGTCGATACGATGCCCAGGTATGGCGCATCCACCTTGATCCACCTCGGAGGGAGGGCGGGGCCATGCGACCGGTGAGCCGCACTCGTCTGGTGACCGCAGGCCTGGGGATTGGGGCAGTCGGCGGATTCGTCGGCAGCCTGCTCAGGGAGCGGACCGTGCTCACAGCCGCCCGTGGTGCGGCAGGCGAAGGAAGTGAGGAACAGCCTCCATGGGGCGTCGGCTCGTACCGCTCACACTGGACAACCTTCCGGACCTCCCCAAGCGCTGCCGCTCATGCGTTTTCTGGGAACTTGATCCGGTCAGTGGACAAGCCGCGATAAAAGCAGGGAAACCTGAGCTGGAGAAGGAAGCCTGGATTTCGGCTGTCCTGCTGGAATGGGGATCGTGCGGCAGGGTCCTCTATGTGGACGACATGCCGGTCGGCTTCGTCCTCTACGCCCCTCCGGCGTATGTACCGCGCGCCACAGCTTTCCCCACCAGTCCCGTCTCTCCAGATGCTGTGCAGCTGATGACGGCGTGGATCATGCCGGGGTATCAGGGGCAGGGTCTTGGGCGGGTGATGGTGCAGACCGTGGCCAAGGATTTGCTCCGACGGAATTTCAAGGCGATCGAAGCGTTCGGGGACGCGCGGTGGAAGGAGCCGGGGTGTGTGCTGCCGGCGGATCATCTGCTGGCGGTCGGCTTCAAGACCGTACGGCCGCACCCTGTTCACCCGCGGCTGAGGCTTGAGCTGCGTACAACACTGTCCTGGAAAGAGGACGTGGAGCTTGCCCTGGACCGTCTCCTGGGCGTGGTACAGAAAGAGCCAGTTCTGCGTCCGCTGTGAGGATCGCTCTCACAGAAGCCAAAAACAGGGGTCGCCCCGAAGGGCGGCCCCTGTTTCACGTGAAACGCAGTGCGCGTTGTCAGGCCTTGGCCTCGTCGCCGATGAAGTTCTCGAGGTCGCGGATGATCGCGGCCTTCGGCTTGGCGCCGACGATGGTCTTGGCGACCTCGCCGCCCTGGTAGACGTTGAGCGTCGGGATGGACATCACGCCGTACTTGGCAGCGGTGGCCGGGTTCTCGTCGATGTTGAGCTTGACGATCTCGATCTGCTCGCCGTACTCGGCCGCGATGGCCTCGAGCGACGGAGCGATCTGGCGGCAAGGGCCGCACCAGGCAGCCCAGAAGTCCACCAGTACAGGCTTGTCGTTCTTGAGAACGTCCTGCTCGAAGGAGTCGTCAGTCACATTCTTCAGGGTGCCGGCCACGGCGGCCTCCTCTTTCTCGGGGTGTGGGGTGGGGAAGGTGTCGGTCAGACCGCAGCGGTTGCTGCCTTCTCACTGTCGGCCAGTGCGGCGAGGAACCGCTCAGCGTCGAGGGCGGCGGAGCAACCCGTCCCCGCAGCGGTGATCGCCTGCCGGTAGGTGTGGTCGACCACGTCTCCGGCGCCGAAGACACCAGCAAGGTTGGTGCGCGTCGACGGTGCGGCGACCTTCAGGTAGCCCTCGTCGTCCAGGTCCAGCTGGCCATTGAACAGCTCGGTGCGCGGGTCATGGCCGACGGCGATGAACAGCCCGGTGACGGGCAGCTCGGACGTCTCGCCGGTCTTCGTGTTGCGCAGGGTCAGACCGGAGAGCTTCTGCTCGCCATGGATCTCGGCGACCTCGCTGTCCCAGGCGAACTTGATCTTCGGGTCGGCGATGGCACGGTCCTGCATGGTCTTGGAGGCACGCAGCGTGTCACGGCGGTGGACGATCGTGACGGACTTGGCGAAGCGCGAAAGGAAAGTAGCTTCTTCCATCGCGGTGTCGCCGCCGCCGACGACGGCGATGTCCTGGTCCTTGAAGAAGAAGCCGTCACAGGTGGCACACCAGGAGACGCCGCGGCCGGAGAGCACGTCCTCGTTCGGGAGGCCGAGCTTTCGGTGCTGCGAACCGGTCGTCACGATGACGGCCCTGGCGCGGTGGACAGTGCCGGCCGTGTCGGTGACGGTCTTGATCTCACCGGACAGGTCGACGGCGACGATGTCGTCGGGGATCAGCTCGGCGCCGAACCGCTCGGCCTGCGCACGCATGCTGTCCATCAGGTCCGGGCCCATGATGCCGTCGCGGAAACCGGGGAAGTTCTCCACCTCGGTGGTGTTCATCAGCGCGCCACCGGCGGTGACGGCGCCTTCGAACACCAGCGGCTGCAGTGATGCGCGCGCGGTGTAGAGCGCCGCGGTGTAGCCGGCGGGCCCGGAGCCGATGATGATCACGTTACGGACGTCGCTCACGGGTTTTCTTCCTCGTCTCTGCGGACTGCCTACGGCCTACTGGGGGCTGCTCCAGTGGACTCTCATCCCACCCAACGGATCCTACGGGGCTCGCATTCCCGAGGTGGTCAGTGGCGGGCGTAGGAATGGGTCAGCAGAACCTTTCCCTTGGCCGGCGCCCCGGCATCGACGCAGGTGGCATCGACGACGTACGCCTGGACCAGGGCCGGGTCGGAGGGGTGCGGCAGCACGACGAGGTAGGCCTTGGTGCCTTCGTAGGTCCCCCGCTGCAGAGCCAGTGCGTTGTCGCGTCCGATTCCGGCTTCGATGCAGCCCGGCACGAGGACGCTTTTCGCGATCTTGGGTGTATTGGACTGGATGCCGAGCGAGGGCGACGTCGGTTTGTCGGGCTGTGAGCTGTCCGCACCGGACTCGGTGTCGGGGACAAGGAGCGAGTGGACTTTCTGCTCCAGTCCGGCCGCAGCGAAGGAGTCATCGGCCATCTTGGCCGCCGAGTCGCCGCTGCTCCCCGAAGGGTTGACCGACTGCAGCAGGAAGACACCTGCGCCGATCACAGCGGCGCCGAAAGCCGCGCCGAGTACGGCGTTACGACGACGACGGCGCCGTGCCGCAGGGGCGCGTCCGGGACCGGTGGCCGCACCGGAACGTCCTGCGGGCCGGTCTGCCACGGGGGTGTCCGGGAGGTCTGTCGGCTGAGAAGCAGGCGCTGTTTCACGTGAAACATGCGTCGCTTCATCGGCCAGCGCGGCATCGATCCGGTCGGCGATGTCATCGGGCATGCGTTGTGGTGCGGGCAGGGTGCCCAGCAGGCTGCGAATTTCATCGAGTGAGACGCGTACCTCGGCGCAGAGTGCGCACTCGTCGAGGTGCCGGCGTACGTCCGCGGTCCGGGACGGCGGGAGCAGCCCTTCGGCCAGATCGGAGATCTCAGAGACGTCCGGGTGCTGAGTCGTGTCGGCCGTCGATGTCACGCGCGCCCACCTCCGCCCTTCGCAGCTGCCGGATCGCCTGTTCCTGCGTCTCGTGGTCCCGATGCCGGTGGTGGGACGGATGTCCCTCGCGTCCGGTTCCTTCCCCCATCAGCCTCGGGGGTATCCGCTTCCTCTCTGCGCAGATGAGTGAGCAGGGGAAGCAGTCTGGCCCGGCCGCGGGCACAGCGGCTCTTCACCGTCCCGGTTGGTACGTCCAGCATGCGAGCGGCCTCCGCCACGGGATATCCCTGCATATCGACCAGCACCAGCGCGGATCTCTGCTCGATGGGAAGGGTTCCCAGAGCCTTCAGCAGCTCTCGATGGAGGTCCTGGCGCACGGCGGGCGCCTCGGCGGACTCGTGGGGCTCCAGGAGCTGCTCAAGACGTTCGGTGTCGTCCATGGGTGAGGTCTTGCGCGAGGCCGCCTTGCGCGCCCGGTCGAGGCAGGCGTTCACGGTGATCCGGTGCAGCCACGTCGTGACCGCCGACTGGCCGCGGAAGGTGTGGGCGGCACGGTAGGCGGACACGAGGGCGTCCTGGACGGCGTCAGCGGCTTCCTCGCGGTCCCCCAGGGTCCGCAGGGCGACCGCCCAGAGGCGGTCGCGGTGGCGGCGTACGAGTTCACCGAAGGCGTCAGGGTCACCGGCGACGTGGGCAGCCAGGAGGTCATGGTCGCTTGTGGCGCCGAGCGCGGCGTCGTCCAACGGTGAGCCCCCTCCCTGCCGGCCTGGTCAGCCGGTGAACTTCACATCCGTTATGGCCTGCTTGTAGCCGGCGTTGCTGTACTGGTCGCGGGACGAGTGCGGCATCGCTGTGATCCAGACGAGAACGTACTGCGTGTTCACCGACTGGTCGGCCTTCAGCTGTGCGGTGGTCCCCGTGGTGTCGGCGGACGCGATCTTCTTCATCGAGTCCAGGGAAGCCGATGGAGAGAGCGATTGCGCGGCATACAGCGAAACCGTTGTGTGGTCGCCGCCGTAGTGCAGCAGTATCGACGCGGCCGATACGTCCTTGGCCGAGCCCAGGTCGTAGAGGACGCCGACACCCTGTTTGAAGGGGGCCAGCTTCGGTCCGCCCTGGAAGGAGTAGGTCCGCCAGTACGTGGAGCTGTCGCCGTCGTAGGTCTTCTTGACGTCGCCGGGGTGCTGGGCCTTGCCGTCCGGGTAGTACTCCGCGGCGCCCTTCACGGTGAGCGTCTGGGGGTTCTTCTCGCCGTCGCTGTCACCTCCGCCACCGTTCGTGTGGGAGGTGTCCGGGTCGTCGGACTTCTTGTTGCGGTCCAGAAGCGTGTCCGCGAGCTGCCAGCTGCCGAGGCCGAGCGCGGCGATCAGCAGCGCCGATACGGCCCATTTGAGGGCCTTGCCGGTACGGCTCTGCAGCGGCGCCGGCGGTGCTGCCACCGCCTGTGTGACACCGGGTCCTGGGCCTGCCGCGGGGCGGCCGTAGGTGCCCTGCTGGTAGGTGGTGCGCTGGTACTCGGGCGGCGGGGTGAACGCAGGCTCCGGCGGGCGGATGCGCGGCATCTCCCCGACGGCCTTCGCCAGCTCGTCGGGGGTGGTGCAGGGCGGTTCCTGGCGGGAGGCGGTGGCACCGTCGTTGGCCAGGGCGCGCATGGCCAGCTCGGCCAGGCCGCGGTGGACTCCGGCCCGCACCTGGTCGGGCGGGATCAGACCGACGCCCTTGGGAAGGCCCGAGAGACCGTAGGCGTCCGTCTCGTACGGCCAGCGCCGGGTCAGCGAGGCGTAGAGCAGGGCGCCGATCGCCTCGGTGTCGGAGCGCTGAGGAGTGTCGGAAGTGATGCCGCGCAGGGCGGCGTTGACCGCGAGCCCGCGGATCCGGTACTGACCGGTGGACGTACGCAGCACGGCCCCCGGGGTGAGCCGGAGATGCGCCAGGCCCTCGCGGTGGGCCGCCGCCATGGCCTGTGAGACCTGACTGACCAGCTGGTACGCGTCGTGCGCCTCCAGCGGGCCGGAGGCGAGCACCGTGGTCAGTTCCGTGGCGTCCGGCATCCACTCGTGGACGACGTAGACGAGGTCGTTCTCCTCGACGGCGTCCAGGACCTGTACGAAACGAGGGTCGCCGAGCAGTGCGGAGGAGCGGGCCGCTGCCAGGACGGACCGGGCCCGGGCGTGATCCGCGGGCAGAAGGTGCACTCCGACGGCGCGGCGGAGTTTCTCGTCGACCGCACGCCAACTGCTGAAACCGTCCAGACGGGTGACGCACTCCTCGAGCCGGTAGCGTCTGGCCAGCTTGTGGCCGCTGTGCAGCTCGGGCGTCGCGACCGAAGGTTCGGAGCTCTTCGGCTCGCTCTCAGGGTCTTGAGTCTTCTGGTCGGCCGTGTCGTGGGACTCCGCCACCCCGTCGGCCGTGGCCTTGTCCGCCTTGGCGGCCAGCGGCTCATCGCCGCCGTTGTCGGCCACGTCAACGGCAGCCGTGCTTCGTTCCGCCACCGTCGTTCCTGCCTCCCCATCCGTTGCGCACTGTCAGCCAGTCTGCAAAGTCACGCCAATTGTGCCCACAGTCTGGCGCTATGCACGACACACGGCGACCGACGATGGTTGTGCACTTCTTCCCGGGATCAGCGCCCGAGACGCCCGCGCACCATGGAGACCATGGAGTTCAGCTCCGCGATCCGCATGCGCTTGGCGGCGATGATGAACACACCCAGAAGCACGATTCCGCCGACGAGCAGCGCCGTCAGCGAGGCGAAAGCGCCGTGGCCCAGTGTCCGGGTGATTCCGAAGCCCACCGCTCCGCCGACGATCGCTGCCGGGATGGAGGCCAGGGACAGCCGTGCGTACGTCCGCAGGATGTTCGTGCCGTCCAGGTCGCCGCCCAGCCGCTTGCTGAGCCTGCGCCAGGCCACGCCTACACCGACGGCGTAGGCGAGCCCGTACGAGGCGGCCATGCCGACCACTGCCCACTGGGCCGGAAGCACCACGTAGCAGAGCGTCGAGGCCGCCGCGTTGACGGCGGCCACGATGACCGTGTTGTAGAAGGGGGTGCGGGTGTCCTCGTAGGCGTAGAAGCCGCGGAGGACGACGTACTGCACGGAGTACGGGATGAGCCCCAGGCCGAAGGCCATCAGGACGTATCCCATGGACTGCGAGGCCTGCACGCCGCTGGAGGCGAAGAGCAGGGTGCACATCGGTACGCCCAGGGCGAGGAACGCGAAGGAGACGGGGACGATCGCCACCGCGGAGTTCCGCAGACCCTGGGAGATGTCGTCACGGACCGCGCCCGGGTCGCCGTCGTGGGCAGCGCGGGAGATGCGCGGCAGCAGGGCCGCCATGACGGAGACGGTGATGATCGCCTGCGGCATGCCCCAGATGAGCTGGGCGTTGGAGTAGGCCATGATCCCGGTGCCGTCCCGGCCCGAGGCATGACCGGCGGCGGTCGCGAGCTGGGTGACCACCAGGACGCCCGCCTGGTTGGCGAGGACGAACAGAACGGTCCACTTGGCCAGCTTCACGGCCTTGCCCAGGCCGTGGCCGCGCCAGTCGAAGCGGGGCCGGAAGCGGAAGCCCGCCTCGCGCAGATACGGAATCATCGACAGCGCCTGGACGGCGAGGCCCAGCAGGGTGCCGATGCCCAGCAGCCGGATGCCGTCGGCCGGGATGGTCTCCACACCCATGCGGGACTCGGCGGAGGTGCCGTAGACCCAGATGAACAGGCCGAAGGTGGCGATCATGACGATGTTGTTGAGGACCGGGGTCCACATCATCGCGCCGAACTTGCCGCGGGCGTTGAGGATCTGGCCCATCACCACGTGCACACCCATGAAGAAGATGGTGGGCAGGCAGTAGCGGGCGAAGGTGACGGCGACGCTGTTGGCCGGCGGGTTGTTGGCGATCGTCGACGACATCAGGTGGATGAGCACGGGCGCCGCGAAGACCGCGACGGCGACGATGACGCCGAGCGCCACCATGACGAGGGTGAGCAAACGGTTGGCGTAGGCCTCCCCGCCGTCCTCGTCCTCCTTCATCGAGCGCACCAGCTGGGGCACGAACACGGAGTTGAGGCCGCCGCCCACGGTCAGGATGTAGATCATCGTCGGCAGGGTGTACGCCACGGTGAAGGCGTCGCCGAGCGTGGCCGCGCCGAGAGCGGCGGTGATGACCATGGTGCGTACGAAACCGGTGAGGCGGGAGACCAGCGTGCCCGCGGCCATCACCGCACTCGACTTGAGCAGGCTCGACGCGCGGCCGGCGGACTTCGGCGGGACGGGTGCGACGGGCTCCGGCTCAGGGGTGGGCGCGGGGGTGGGCGCCGTGCCCTGCTGGTCCCGGAAGAGATAGGCGAAGGCGTCCTGCTCGTCCGGCTGCTCGGCGGCCTGGCTGACCAGGTCGTCCAGGCCCACGAACTGCGTCGTCGCGTCGTCGCCGTACGGAAGGTAGCGGGAGGGGCCCTCGGGCTCCGGCGGCGGGGTCTGCGCCCACACCTGCGGATTGGGGGCGTACTGCGGTGCGGCCGGCTGCTGGTAGAGCGGCTGGGGTTCCGCCCAGGTGCCGGGGGGAGGCGGCGGGTGCGCGGCGCGGTCGTATAGCGCCTCCGTCACCGGGTCCTGGGCCGTGAGGTCCTGGGCCCGGTAGGGATCGTGGTCGTACGCATCCTGGAGGTAAGGGTCCTGGACGTACGGATCCTGGACGTAGGGATCCTGGGCGGGGGGCGGCGCGGGGACCTGTCCCGCCGGATCCGCACCCCCGGCACCCTGGCCGCGGTCACCGTCGTACGGCGCGTTCATCGGTACCCCACCTCATCGTCCCCGGCCGACCGGCCACGATATCGATCGCTCAACGGTCCACCTTCTCATTCGCGCCCGCAGGGTCCCCGCTTTCCGGTCCGGTGTCCGGTGTCGGGTCACCCGGCTGCTCGGGGATGTCACCCCCGGCCGCCGCTCCGCGGGCTGCGGCGCGCTTTCGGTGGCTGTACATCCGTACTCCCGCGAGCAGCAGCAGGAGTACGCCGCCGCCGATCACGAGCATGACGTTCGCGGGCATCTCGGAGACGTTGACCGTGAAGGGCATCGCCTCGCCGTAGGGGGTTCCGTCCTCGGTGTAGAGCTGTGCGTAGACCTTGATCGGGCCGTTGGCGTTGGCGGTGGTGGTGAACTTCACCGTCTGGCTGTGGCCGCCCTCGACGTTCACCTGCTGCTCGGCGAGGGTGTCCTTGGAATTCCCGACGTAGAGACGGGTCGGATTGACGGACGTCAGCCGCAGTTTCAGATGACCGACGGGCTGTACCAGCTTGTTCTGGACGGTCACCGGGATCGTCGCGCTGCGCCCCGAGAGTGTCATGTCGGACTTCTGGACGAGCTGAACGCGGCCGGTGAGGGTGGTCAGGTACTTCTGCACCCCGGCGCGGTAGGCCGTGCCGTCCTGGGCGCGGCCGCGCCAGGAGGTGGAGAGCTCGCGATTGATCGCGTTGCCGAAGGGCGTGACCACCCGGTCGGGCTGGGTGAGGACGACTTTGAATCCGTCGAGGCTGGACTGTGTGGCCCTGACGTCCTGGAATGCCTGCACCGGCAGTTCCCGTGAGCGCAGCGAACCGGGGTACGCGGACGAGCGGGGCACCCGCGTCGTGGCGTGGTCATCGGGGGCCGCCTTGGCCGCGGTGACCAGATCGGTCGCCTGGGTCCAGCGCTGCGGGTCGAGCGAGTGCAGTGCGGCGGCCATGGACTGGGCCTGGGAGGCCGACGGCATCCGCTGCGGGGCGACGACGACGCTGCGCTGCTTCTCGGTGTCCTGAAGAGTGAGGGCCAGGGTCTGGGCGAGGAATTTCTGCACGGCGAGCGTGGATTTGCCGGCCTTCGCCATATCGCCCTGGAAGGCCGTGGAGAGCCGGGCGTCGGCGACGACGGCGGTGGTGCCGCTGCCGATCGGGCGGGGCGCGGTGGGCGTGTACGGCAGGTCCTCCGTCTCCTGGAGGCTGTCGCTGCGCGCGATCACGTTATGTGCGCCGGCGGAGGTGGCCACATCGATGATCGAAGGATCGACCGCGCCGTCCACCGGCCAGGCGAAGTCGGTGGACGGCTTGACGTGCAGGACCGTCTCCACGGTCGAGGCGGCCACCTCGGTGGCGCGCTGGAGGTGGCTCAGGGAACCCGGCACGTTCTTGCCGCGGTGGGCGAGCGAGGCGAGGTCCGGATCGGCGAAGGGCAGCGCGATGACCTTCTGGCCCTGGACGGCGTCCTCCAGGGAGCTCATCCACTTCTTGGCGACGGCCTGGTTCTTGCCCGCGACCGTGGTGTCGCCGGTCTTGACCTGGTAGGTCCTGGTCATGGCGTCGACGGTGGCGAGCAGGTCAGGGTCGATCACCCAGGTGACGGGCAGGCTGCTGCCCAGCGAGACCATCTGCTCCAGGCGTCCGCCGGGGGCGAGCTCGGCGGCCAGGTCGTCGTTGGCGAAGACCGGGGTCTGCTGCTCGTCGGAACCCGTCTCGGCCGTGAGGTGCGTCGGGGACGTCAGCGGCCAGAGGTAGGTGAGCTGGGACTTCTTCGCCTGGGAGTCGGGCTGCCAGGGGAGGAAGGTTCGCTGGATGCCGAGCACCTGGTCGTACGGAGAGCCGGCGGTCTCCCCGGAGAGGGAGACGCCGAGCTGGTAGACGCCGTCCTCGCCGAGCTCCAGCTTGCTGACCGGGACGGAGAGGGTGAAGTCCTGGCTGATGCCGGAGGCCAGCTTCGGGAACACGACCGTGTACTTGCCGCCGATTTCCACCGGGTCGACGCCTGGGGTGTACCCGGTGCGCTTTGTCGCATCGTCGATCGCCGACCGGCCGGAGAGACGCGGACCCACGTTCAGCCCGACGTGGGCCTTGGTGATGGTCTCCTTGCTCCTGTTGGTCACTGTGCCGGTGAAGGTGACCGTGTCGCCCGTCACGGGGGCGCTGGGGGACAGCGAATCCAGGGAGACGTCGACCGTGTCGGAACCGGATACGCTCTCCGCCGCATGTGCGGTGCCGACGGTATAACCGCAGATCAGAGCCGCTGCGAGCGGGGCGCCTGCCACCGCCGCTGCCGTGCGCCTCAGCCACCGGCGGGCAGGTGAGGGAGGTGTCCCCTGGAAGTCTGCCGCCTCGGCCACGCGCTCGCCCGTCCCTCGTCGTCGTTCAGTGGTCGTCGGTTGTGCGTCCACGCATGGTAACGAGGCTCACTGTGGCGAAGTGCCGCGGACTGTTCTACATGATCGGAAGCGTGAGCGGAGCCGCACGGAAACTGGCACGCTTCGGTCGGCGCGGACCCGTACCCTTTTCTGTTGTGCCGAATGCCAACGAAGACAACCCCAGTGCCCTGAGCCAGGTGCAGCGCCGCGCGGTCAGCGAACTGCTGCGGGTCTCCCCGGTCGCCGACGACCTTGCCCGCCGTTTCCAGGAGGCCGGGTTCAGCCTCGCGCTGGTCGGCGGCTCGGTCAGGGACGCGCTCCTCGGCCGGCTCGGCAACGACCTGGACTTCACGACCGAGGCCCGCCCCGAGGACGTACTGAAGATCATCCGGCCCTGGGCGGACTCGGTGTGGGAGGTCGGGATCGCCTTCGGCACGGTGGGCTGCCAGAAGCAGGGCCGCGGCGGAGCCGCTGATCAGAACTTTCAGATCGAGGTCACGACGTACCGGTCCGAGGCGTACGACCGGACCTCGCGCAAGCCCGAGGTGTCTTACGGCGACTCCATCGAGGAAGACCTCGTACGCCGCGATTTCACCGTCAACGCCATGGCCGTAGCACTGCCGGAGAAGGAGTTCATCGACCCGCACGGCGGGCTCGAGGACCTTGCCGAGCAGGTCCTGCGGACGCCTGGCACTCCGGAGGACTCGTTCTCCGACGACCCGCTGCGGATGATGCGGGCCGCGCGCTTCGCCGCGCAGCTGGACTTCGAGGTGGCTCCCGAGGTCGTTGCCGCGATGACGGCGATGGCCGAGCGCATCGAGATCGTTTCGGCCGAGCGGGTGCGTGACGAACTCAACAAGCTGCTCCTGTCCGGGAATCCGCGGAAGGGCCTGGCGCTGCTGGTCGACTCCGGACTTGCTGCGTATGTGCTTCCCGAGCTTCCCGAGCTGCGGCTGGAGAGCGATGAGCACCACCGGCACAAGGACGTCTACGAGCACTCGCTGACGGTGCTGGAGCAGGCCATCGACCTGGAGGAGGACGGGCCCGACCTGGTACTGAGACTGGCCGCCCTGCTGCATGACATCGGCAAGCCGAAGACCCGCCGCTTCGAGGAGGACGGCCGGGTCTCTTTCCATCACCACGAGGTGGTGGGCGCGAAACTGACCAAGAAGCGCATGACCGCGCTCAAGTACTCCAACGACATGGTCAAGGACGTCACCAAGCTGGTCGAGCTCCATCTGCGCTTCCACGGCTACGGGACCGGGGAGTGGACCGATTCCGCGGTGCGACGGTATGTGCGCGATGCGGGGCCGCTGCTGGAACGGCTGCACAAGCTGACCCGCTCGGACTGCACCACGCGGAACAAGCGCAAGGCGAACGTACTGTCCCGGGCTTACGACGGGCTTGAGGAGCGGATCGCACAGTTGCAGGACCAGGAGGAGCTGGACTCGATCCGGCCCGATCTGGACGGCAACCAGATCATGGAGATTCTGGGCGTCACCCCAGGCCCTGTGATCGGCGAGGCCTATAAGTTCCTGCTGGAGCTGCGGCTGGAGAACGGGCCGATGGAGCACGAGGCGGCGGTCGCGGCGCTCAAGGAATGGTGGGCCGCGCAGTAGAGCTGAGGCCATGTTTCACGTGAAACATGGCGGGCGCGGGCACGACGAAGGGGCGGTGTTTCACGTGAAACACCGCCCC
>NZ_JAFLRJ010000309.1 GCF_017315755.1 Streptomyces beijiangensis | reverse complement strand
CCCGCCGCCGCTCCTCGTCCCGTACTACGGCACCGGCCAGGCCAAGCCGACCAACCACCCCATGGGCACCCTGACCACCCGCGACCGGCACGCCCTCGTCATGGCCCAGGCCGGACAGCCTGCCGAGCCCATCGCGGTCGACGACTGCCTCCTACGGATGCTCAACCCTTCCGAGATCGCCCGGGGCATGGCTTTCCGCTACGGCTACGTCCTCCTTGGCACCCGACGCGAGCAGGTCCGCCAACTCGGCAACGCCGTCACCCCGCCCGCCGCGGAGGTCCTCATCGCCCTGCTCACCGAGTG
>NZ_JAFLRJ010000308.1 GCF_017315755.1 Streptomyces beijiangensis | reverse complement strand
TGCCGGTGGGCTCGTCGGCGAGGAGCACCTTCGGCTTCTTGACCAGGGCGCGGGCGATCGCGACGCGCTGCTGCTGACCGCCGGACATCTCGCCGGGGAGGTGGCCGCGGCGCTCGCCGAGACCCACCGACTCCAGGGCCTCCGCCGCCTGTGCGCGCCGCGCCTTGGCCTTGAGGCCGAGCGGCACGAGAGCCGTCTCGACGTTCTCCTGGGCGGTGAGGGTGGGGATCAGATTGAAGGACTGGAAGACGAAGCCGATGTTCTCGCTGCGTACCTTCGTCAGCTTGGCCTCGCTGAGCTTGGCCAGGTCGACGCCGTCGAAGACGATGCTGCCCTCGGTCGGCCGGTCGAGTCCGCCGAGCATCTGCAGCAGCGTGGACTTGCCGCCGCCGGTGGGGCCCTGGATGACGAGCCGGCCGCCGTCCTCGATCGTCAGGTCGACACCGGCGAGGGCGTTGACGGTCTTCTTGCCTTTGGCGTAACGCTTGATGACGCCGCTGAGTTCATACATGGGATCGCTCTCAACTCCTGCTGTACGTAAGGAAGTTCGGGGCTCTGTCCGGCCGGGCTACTCGACGCGGCGCAGCGCGTCCGCAGGCCGCAGCCGCGATGCGCGCCAGCCGCCGAAGGCGCCCGCGATGAGTCCGCCCGCGACAGCGAGGGCGACCGCCATGGCGATGGTGGTGACCGAGACGGGCGCGGTCAGCGCGATGTCCACGGCCTTGGACGCGGTCTGCCTGGCGGGGCCGCCGAAGCCGCCGCCACCACCGAAGCCGCCTCCGCCTCCGCCACCGCCGCCGCCCGTGGAGCCGAGCGAGGCGGAGAGCGTCGGGCTGATCGCGGTCACGGTGTACGCACCGGCCAGACCGAGCGCGATACCGAGCACCCCGCCGAGGAGGCCGTTGACCAGGGCCTCACCGACGACCTGCCCGGTGACCCGGCGGCTCTTCCAGCCCAGCGCCTTGAGCGTGCCGAACTCGCGCACACGCCGGCTGACGGCCGAGGAGGTGAGCAGTCCGGCCACCAGGAAGGCGGCGACGAGGACGGCGATCGACAGCCACTTGCCGACGTTCGTCGCGAGGTTCGACGCGGTGGACAGGGAGCCCGAGACCGACTTCGCCAGATCGGCGGAGGTGGTGACGGTGGTGCCCGAGATGTTCTTCTGGATCGTCGACTTGACGCTGCTGATCTGCTTCGAGTCGGTGGCCTTGACGTAGACCGTGGTGACCTTGTTCTTGGAGTCGGCCAGGGTCTGGGCCTGCGTCAGCGGGATGTAGACGTTGGCGGCCGCGTCACCGCTGTCGGGCGTCGCGACGCCGACGACCTTGAACTTCGTACCGGAGATGGTGACGGTCGAGTCGACCGCGAGCTTCTTCTCCTTGGCGTACGAGGCGTCGACGATGGCGACCTTGCCATTGTTCTCGGCGCTCGTGAAGGTGCGGCCCTTGGTGAGCTTGGAGGAGGTCAGCGGGCCGAGGCCCTGGTGCGCGACGTCGGTGCCGTACACGGTGAAGGAGTTGACGTCGAACGAGGCGCCGCCGCCCTGGACCTCGCCCTTCGGCGCGCCGGTGCCGCCGCCCTGGCGGCCGCCGGTGCCTCCGGCAGCCGTGCCCGGGTCCTGCTTGAACTCGCCGCGCTTGAACTGCCCGTCGACCTTCATGACGGTGAGCGAGAGGCCGCCGACGGCGTCGGAGACCCCGCTCTGCTTGCCGACCTTGTCGACGGTGGTGGAGGCCAGGGTCTGGAAGCCCTGGACCATGACGCGGTCGCTGGACTGCGTCGATGAGTCGTCGTTCTGCTTCGCGTCGAAGTTGAACTTCGGGCGCGCGTTGGAACCGGTCCCCGACGCAGGGGCGGCCTTGGTGACGGTCATGTCCGTACCGAGTCCGTACAGCGATTGCAGGACTTTGTCCTGCGCCGTGCTCATGCCCGTGGAGACAGAGGAGACGACGATGACCAGCGCGATGCCGAGGGCGAGCCCCGAGGCGACGACGAGCGCCGCCTTTCTGCGGCGGCGCAGTTCGCGCCGGAGGTAGGTGAAGAACATGGCGCGAAATTAAGTCGCTGCGGTGATGGTGGGATAAGGCCCGCGTGAGAGTCGCATGAGAACGCCGCAGGCGGCCGTTCCCCCTGTGGTGAGGGGGAACGGCCGCCTGCGGTCTGTGGCGTCGGATCAGACGGCCGAAGCGGCCTTCCACGCGGACCAGCTCAGGTTCCAGCCGTTGAGGCCGTTGTCGGGCTGGATGGTCTTGTCGTTGGAGTTCTTGACGATCACGACGTCACCGACGAGCGAGTGGTTGTAGAACCACGCGGCCGACGTGTTCGGGTCGTTGGCGCCCTTGGTGTCGGACAGGCCGACGCAGCCATGGCTGGTGTTGGTGGAGCCGAAGATCGACTTGGCGCCCCAGTAGTTGCCATGGATGAAGGTGCCCGAGTTGGACAGCCGCATGGCGTGCGGCACGTCCTTGATGTCGTACTCGCCCTTGCCGTCGGAGTCCGTGAAGCCGACCGTCGCACCGTTCATACGAGTCTGCTTGTACTTCTCGGAGATCACCATCTGGCCGTTGTACGTGGTGTGCTCCGGCGATCCCGCCGAGATCGGGATCGTCTTGATGACGGCCCCGTCCTGCATGACCTTCATGGTGTGCGCCTTGGCGTCCACCACGGAGACCTGGTTGCGGCCGATCTTGAAGGTGACCGTCTTGTCCTGGACACCGGTGACGCCGTTGGCGCCCTCGACTCCGTCCAGGGCCAGCTTCAGGGTGACGGTCGAGCCTTCCTTCCAGTACTGGTCGGGGCGGAAGTCGAGCCTCGTACCGGAGAACCAGTGCCCGACGACCTCCTGTCCCGCGCTGGAGGTGACCGTGACCGCGGACTGGACGGCCTTCTTGTCGGTGATCGCCTTGTTGAAGTTGATCGACACCGGCATGCCCACACCGACCGTGGAGCCGTCCTCGGGGGTGAAGTTCCCGATGAAGCTGTTGGCGGGCGAGACCGTGGTGAAGGACGAGTTCTCGTGGGCCTGGCGGCCCTTCGCGTCCGTGGCGGTCGCGTCGATCTTGTACGTCGTCGACCGGTCGAGCTGCGCGTCCGGCTTCCAGCTGGCGCCGTCGGCGGAGATCGTGCCCTTGACAGCGGCTCCGGCGGCGGTGGTCATCGCCACCTGTGTCAGCTTGCCCTCGCTGACGGTGACCTTGGCGTCACTGTTGATGCCCGCGTTCTGCGTGCCCGCCTTCGGCGCGATAACGATCTTCGCGGCGGACGCGTCCTCGGCGGCTGCCGCATCCGCCTGGGCCTGCGACGACTTCGAACTGTCGGGGCTGCTCGCCTTGTCGCTGCTGCCGCTGCATGCCGACAGCACCACAACGCCGCCGAGCACCGCTGACGCGGCTATCAGAGCCCTGCGTCGCTTGCTGTCCGTCATCACACGCTTCTCCATCGTTGCCGATTCCCCTGCCTTACCCCGTAAGAACACCCATACCGGCGGTTCAGTTCCGCATCATCCGAGGTTGTGGGGAACGACACGCCGGGTACCCCATCTTCCTCAGCCGAATCATCCGCCGAACATCGGGGTGGCCAGGGCTTTCCTCCACCACCTGGTGTCACTAGCATCAGTGTCCAGGGGGCCAATTCGTGTATGCCACAAGGGAGATCGATTCGTGCACGCGTCCGCTTCCGTACGCCGCCCGCTGCTGACCGCCACCGCTGCGGGCACGCTGCTCTGCGCCCTGTGGTTCGTACCGTCGGCGAATGCGACACAAGAGCCGCAGCAGCCGGTGGCAACAGTCGAGCACTCGGCAACGGCAGCCCAGCAAACAGCCAAGTAACCGGCCCGCTCAAGCCTCTCCGGCGATTGAGGAGCGGGGTCCGGGGCAGAGCCCCGAAACGCCCGCCGCAGGCCCCGCTCCCCGCCTCCTACGCCCTACGCCAGCGCCCCCGTCACGGTCTCCACGGCAGCAACCACGCCCCCGCCCCGCACAAACGCATCGGCAGCGGCAAGATCCGGCGCCAGGAACCGGTCGGGCCCGGGCCCCTCGACGCCTGCCTTCCGTACGGCCTCGATGACGGCCCGCGAGGCCGGCGCAGCCGTGAGCCCCTCGCGCAGCTCGATCGCGCGCGTGGAGGCGTACAGCTCCACGGCGACGATCCGCGCGAGGTTCCCCACGGAGGTCCGGAGCTTGCGGGCGGCCGACCAGCCCATCGACACGTGGTCCTCCTGCATGGCGGAAGACGGAATCGAATCGACCGAAGCAGGCACGGCGAGCCGCTTCATCTCACTCACCAGAGCGGCCTGGGTGTACTGGGCGATCATCAGCCCGGAGTCGACACCGGCGTCGTCGGCGAGGAAGGCCGGCAGCCCGTGCGAGCGGTTCTTGTCGAGCAGCCGGTCGGTCCTGCGCTCGGCGATGGACCCGAGGTCAGCGGCAGCGATCGCAAGGAAGTCGAGCACGTACGCCACAGGCGCCCCGTGGAAGTTCCCGTTGGACTCCACGCGCCCGTCGGCCAGCACGACAGGATTGTCGACAGCGGAGGCGAGCTCCCTCTCCGCGACGACGCGCGCGTAGGCGAGCGTGTCGCGCCCGGCCCCCGCAACCTGCGGAGCGCACCGCACCGAGTACGCGTCCTGGACCCTCGGCGCGTCGTCCTGGTGGTGCCCGGTGAGCTCGGACCCCTCAAGCACCTTCAGCATGTTGGCGGCGGCGGCACCCTGCCCCGGGTGGGGGCGAATCGCGTGCAGCTCAGGAGCGAGCACCTTGTCGGTCCCCAGCAGGGCCTCAAGGCTCAGCGCGGCAGTGACATCGGCGCTCTTGTAGAGCATCTCCAGGTCGTCGATGGCCATGACGAGCATGCCGAGCATGCCGTCGGTCCCGTTGAGGAGCGCGAGCCCCTCCTTCTCGCGCAGCTCGACGGGGGTGATCCCGGCAGCGGCGAGCAGCTCCCCGGCGGGCTTCACGACCCCGTCAGGGCCTTCCGCGTCGCCTTCGCCCATCAGGGTCAGCGCGCAGTGCGAGAGCGGCGCGAGGTCGCCGGAGCAGCCGAGCGAGCCGTACTCGTGGACGACGGGCGTGATGCCCGCGTTCAGTACGTCGGCCATGGTCTGGGCGACCTCCGGCCGCACCCCGGTGTGCCCGGAGCAGACGGTCTTGAGCCGCAGGAACATCAGGGCGCGTACGACCTCGCGCTCCACGTGGGGCCCCATGCCGGCGGCGTGCGAGCGCACGATGTTGCGCTGCAGCTGCGCGCGGAGCTCCGGGCTGATGTGCCGGGAGGCGAGCGCCCCGAAGCCGGTCGAGACGCCGTAGACCGGCTCGGGCTTGGCGGCCAGCGCGTCCACGATCGCGCGGGCGGCGGCAAGGGCGGAGAGAGCCTCGCCGGAGATCTCGATCCGGGCGTTCCCCCGGGCCACGGCGATGACGTCGGCGGTGGTGGTCCCGGACGTCCCCAACACAACGGTGTGCATATCCATATTCAGGAGCGTACGGACTGAAACCCAAACTGTCACCACCGGACAGCAGGTTGACCCCTTACCGATTCCGCAGCCCGGGCCGGCCCCTCACCCCGGCCCGTGCTGCGGCCGTGTCCCCCGGAAGCGGCGGCGGTCCGTTCGGGACGGCGGGGCGTCGGCGAGGCGGATGACCGCTCCGTCGCGGCCCGCCACCACCGGTTTCAGGGAGCGCGTCGCCTTTGCGCTGTACTGGGCCGCGTCCGCGAGGCGGAAGAGGCGGCGGGCCGAGCGCACGGGGCCGATGGGGTCGCCCGTCGAGGC
>NZ_JAFLRJ010000307.1 GCF_017315755.1 Streptomyces beijiangensis | reverse complement strand
GAGTAGGACGCCGCCGAACAAATTTTAGCCTCAACCCCCGAGCGATTGCTCGGGGGTTGAGGCATTTTTGCGTTTAGGGTCAGAACATGCGATACGACCTGGTCATCCTCGACAACGACGGCGTCCTTGTGGACAGCGAGCCGATCTCCAACTCCATCCTGGCCGGCTATCTCACCGAGCTGGGTCACCCCACCACCTATGAGGAGTCGCTCCGCGACTACATGGGTGCTGCCGTGCACCGGGTGCACGACCTCGTGCTGGAGCGGTCAGGGCAGCGGCTGCCCGACGGCTTCGACGAGGCCCTCCACGCACGTGTCTTCGCGGCCTTCGAGCGGGAGCTCGAGCCCGTCGCCGGGGTCGCCGACCTGCTGGGCGGGCTGGTGGCCGAGGGGGTGCCGTACTGCGTGGCCTCGTCGGGGACGCACGAGCGGATCCGGGTCGGGCACCGGAGGACCGGGCTCGACGAGTGGTTCGAGGAGGAGTGGGTGTTCAGCGCGGAGGACGTCGGGCGGGGCAAGCCGGCGCCGGACCTGTTCCTGCACGCCGCCGAGCGGATGGGCGTCCCGCCGGAGCGGTGCGTCGTCATCGAGGACAGCCCGCTCGGGGTGGCCGCGGCGCAGGCGGCCGGTATGGATGTGTACGGGTTTACGGCGATGACTCCCGAAGACAGGCTCCCGGGAGCGCAGGGGTATTTCTCGAAGATGGCGGATCTGGGCGAATTGCTTGCTTGATCCATCTACCCACGGGTAAGCCAGGGGCCTACTGTGCCGCCATGACGACAGATGTTCGCCTGCGGCACGGCAGGGTGTCCCTGGGGATCAGCTTCTTCGCGCAGGGCGCTGCCTTTGCGTTGCTGGTGACGAGGATCCCTGCGATTCAGGACCGCTACGGGATATCCGACGGGCTGCTGCCCGCCTTTCTCGCCGCGGTCCCGATCCTGGCCGGCGTCAGCAGCGTGGTCACCGAGAAGCTGGTGGCGCGGGTCAGGCCCAGTGTCGTACTGCGGTGGGTCCAGCCCGTGGTGCTGCTGGCCCTGCTCGGGGTCGCGGCGGGGGACCAGCTGTGGCAGGTGGCCGTCGCGCTGGGGGTGTTCGGGCTGTCCGTGGGGGCGCTGGACGCCTCCATGAACATGCTGGGGGTCAGCCTCCAGCGGACGTACGGGCGGAGCATCATGCTCGGCTTCCATGCCTCGTACAGCCTCGGCGGGATAACCGGGGCCTCCCTCGCCTGGGTCGGGGCGCACTGGCATCTGTCGCTGCTGGTCTCCTATCTGCCGGTCGCGGCCGTACTGGTGCCGGTGTGTCTGGTGGCGAGCCGGTGGTACGCCGACGCGAAGGACAGCGTGGGCGAGGCCGACGGCGGGGAGGCCGCGGGGAGTGCGGGCGGGGGCGTTGTCTTCAAGATGCTGCTGCCCCTGTGCCTGGTGATGGCCTTTGCGTACATCGGGGACTCGACGGTCTCCAACTGGAGCGCGAAGTACCTCCAGGACGTGCTGGGGAGCTCCGAGCAGCTGGCCACCGTGCCGTACAACGTCTACATGGTGACGACCCTGCTGGGGCGGGCCGTCGGGGACCTGGGCGTGCGGCGGTTCGGGGCTGTGGCGGTGGTGCGCGTCGGG
This sequence comes from Streptomyces beijiangensis, assembly GCF_017315755.1. Taxonomy (GTDB): domain Bacteria; phylum Actinomycetota; class Actinomycetes; order Streptomycetales; family Streptomycetaceae; genus Streptomyces; species Streptomyces beijiangensis. The sequence goes on along the minus strand of NZ_JAFLRJ010000307.1, from coordinate 1,608 downwards.
AGTGTGGTGGCCGCCGTGGGGTTCGCGGTGGTGGCGGTGGCTCCGGGGCCCTGGGTGGGGATGCTCGGGTTCACGCTGCTGGGGTTCGGGCTGTGTGTGATCGTGCCGCAGACCTTTGCCGCGGCGGGACGGATGTTCCCTGGGGCGAGTGATGCTGCTGTGGCGCGGCTGAATGTTTTCAATTACGTGGGGTTCCTGGTGGGGTCGCCTCTGGTGGGGGCCATCGGGGATGCCTGGAACTATCGGGCGGCCATGGTCGTGCCGATGGTTCTGGTGCTGATGACGCTCGTGTATGCCAGGTCGTTCGGGGTCGGGGACGCCCGATACGGTGGCGGGCATGAGCGGCCGCGGACTGTTGATGTGGGACGAAGCAGTAACGAGGTATGACTTCGGGGCCGGGCATCCGATGGATCCGGTGCGGCTGGCGTTGACGATGGGGCTCGTGAGGGCCTTCGGGCTCGATCAGGCTGTTGATGTCACTGCGGCGCGTGCTGCCGGGGACTCGACGCTGCGGCTGGTGCACCGGGCGGACTACATCGAGGCCGTACGGGCCGCTTCGGCTGACCCGGGGGCCGCCGACGGGGCCTATGGGCTCGGGACGGCCGATGATCCGGCGTTCGCAGGGATGCACGAGGCGTCCGCGCTGATTGCGGGGCAATCGGTGGGGGCCGCCGAGGCGGTGTGGCGGGGTGACGCCGAGCATGCGGTGAACTTCGCGGGCGGGCTGCACCATGCGATGCCGGGGGCCGCGTCGGGGTTCTGCATCTACAACGATGCGGCGCTGGCCATCGCGCGGCTGCTGGAGCTGGGGGCCGAGCGGGTCGCGTACGTGGATGTGGATGTCCATCACGGGGATGGAGTGCAGGCTGCTTTCTGGGACGACCCGCGGGTACTGACCATTTCGCTGCACGAGCATCCCCGGATGCTCTTTCCCGGGACCGGGTGGGCCGAGGAGACCGGGGGCGCCGGGGCCGGTGAGGGGTCGGCCGTCAATGTCGCGCTGCCGGCGGGGACCGGGGACGCGGGATGGCTCCGGGCCTTTCACGGAGTGGTGCCCGAGCTGTTGGCCGACTTCCGGCCCCAGGTGCTGGTTTCGCAGCACGGTGCCGATACGCATGTCGAGGATCCGCTGGCGCATCTTGCCGTCTCGGTGGACGGGCAGCGGGCCGTGCAGGTGGCCTGTCATGAGATGGCCCATGCGTATACGGAGGGCGGGAAGTGGGTTGCCCTGGGTGGGGGCGGATACGCGGTGGTGGATGTCGTGCCGCGGTCCTGGACTCATCTGGTGGGGATCGCCGCGCATGCGGAGGTGGACCCTGAGACGGTGATTCCCGCTTCGTGGCGGGATGAAGTGTTCGCGCTCACACGGGAGTTGGGGCCCGGTCGGATGACCGATGGGTGTTGGCCCGTGTCGTGGCGGGAGTGGGAGTCGGGGTACGACCCGGCGGATCGGCTTGATCAGGCTGTGCTTGCTGCTCGGCGGGCGGTGTTTCCGCTGCGGGGGTTGCTGGCCTAGTGCGGGTGGGTGGGCAGGTGGAGGTGTTCCCCGATTCCGCCCCTTCCCGAAGCGGGGGCTCCGCCCCCTGCACCCCCGCTCCTCAATCGCCG
>NZ_JAFLRJ010000306.1 GCF_017315755.1 Streptomyces beijiangensis | reverse complement strand
GATGACCGGAGTGCACTCCGGCGTCAGGATTCCGGAAGGGAGGAGGTGGAGCGCGTACTTCTGGTCGCCTACGACGACCGTGTGGCCGGCATTGTTGCCGCCCTGGTAGCGCACCACGTAATCCACAGATCCACCGAGCAGGTCGGTGGCCTTCCCCTTGCCCTCGTCACCCCACTGAGCACCGAGCAGCACAAGTGCGGGCACAGGCGTACACCCCTTCCGGGCGGGGCATGTCCAAGGTCAGGGGGCGCACGTATGTCGTACGCCCGTTATCCCAACCGTCGAACCGGCTGCCCCGGAATAGACGAAGCCCCTGGCGCAATAGCGCAAGGGGCTCTTGCACAAAGATGCTACCCGAGGAAGGACCGAGGTGTCGGATCACGACCAGCTGCTGGTGGTCATCGACCCGGTCGCCCGCCGTTTGGACGGCGAGTCCGTACGGATCGTGAAGGATGTGCTGTGTGCGGCCGCGGAGGCGAAGATTTGCCTGCCGGCCGGAAATGAGGAGTTCGCGCGGGCAATCGCCCGCAGGGGCAGTAGGCGGCTGGTGGTCGTCGGCGACGACCGGGCCCTGCTGAGAGCGGTCGGCCTGATGTACCGGGACCACCGGCAGAACGGTCCCGGCGAGCGCGCCCTGTCCCTGGTGCCGGTCGGCGCGGTGCAGGCCGTGGAGCTGGCGCGCTCGCTGGGGGTGCCCACGGGCGCCGTGGCCGCTGCCCGGACCGTCCTGGACGGAGTCGTACGCCGCCTGGACCTGCTCGTGGACGACAGCGGCGGGGTGGTCGTCGGGGATCTCCGGATCCCGGCGATCCCGGGGACGGTGGGCGCGGCGTCCGCCGCCGCCCCGCCGTCGGTGTGGAGTGCCTGCCGTTCGCTGGTACGCACCCTGGTGCGGCCCGCGCCGCCCGGCGCGCCGGTGCCGACCCAGCGGCTGCGGGTGGAGGCGGACGGGGTGATGCTCACCGACCTCGACCGGCCGGTGGCCGGGGTCTCGCTGCGCTCGCACGACGGGCGGGCCGAGGTCGTCGTCCGTACGGCCGAGGGCGACCGGCTGACCGCCGACGCGGTCACCGTGACCGTCTCGGGTGCGGACTTCCGCTACCGCGCGGACACGGTGGTGGGCGGCCCGGTCAGGACCCGCACCTGGACGGTGCGGCCGGGGGCATGGGGGCTGATGCTGCCGCCCTCCTGAGGGGACGACACGAGAGCGGCCTCTACTCGAAGTGCTCCGCGCGATGTACGCGCCAGCGCTCCATCATCGACGCCACTTCGCCCTCGATGAACTCGAAGAAGGCCAGCGTCTCCGCCAGCCGCTGACCCGCCGGCGAGTCCTCGCCGAGCCCTGCGACCCCTTCGCGCAGGGCCACTTCCCAGCGCTTGAGCACGGCATCCCGGTTGGTCAGCGCCTCGTACCACTGGTTGCCGTGCACCACGAAGCGGTCCCGGCGCGATCCGGGCTCCCGCTCGCGCGTGACCATGTTGACCTGGGTGAGGTAGCGGACCGCCCCGGAGACCGCCGCCGGGCTGACCTGCAGCTGTGCGCCGAGTTCGGCGGAGGTCAGCGCCCCGGAGTCGGAAGCGAGCAGCGCGGCGAAGATACGGGCCGGCATCCGCTGCATCCCCGCCTCGACGAGCTGCGCGGCGAAACGCTCCACGAATCGGGATACCGCCTCCGCCCCTCCTGCGCCCTCGGTCGCGGTCCCGGTCCCCTGCGTGGTCATCTGCGGATCGTCTCCCGTGTTCGGTGTGTCGGGTCGAGTTTATACGCTTCCTTAACTTCACAAGTTTGTGAAATCACTGTACGTTCAGAATCATGACGAAGGCAATCACCGTCTCCGGACTGCACAAGTCGTTCGGGCGGACGCACGCGCTGGACGGCCTCGACCTGACCGTCGAGACCGGTGAGGTACACGGCTTCCTCGGACCCAACGGCTCCGGGAAGTCCACCACCATCCGGGTCCTGCTCGGGCTGCTGCGCGCCGACTCGGGCGCCGCCCAGCTGCTGGGCAAGGACCCCTGGAGCGACGCGGTGGAACTGCACCGGCGGCTCGCGTACGTACCGGGCGACGTCACGCTGTGGCGGAATCTCAGCGGCGGTGAGGTCATCGATCTGTACGGGCGGCTGAGGGGCGGCCGACTCGACCGGGCGCGCCGGACCGAGATGATCGAGCGCTTCGAGCTCGACCCGACGAAGAAGGGCAGGACCTACTCCAAGGGCAACCGGCAGAAGGTCGCCCTGGTCGCCGCCTTCGCCTCCGACGTCGACCTGCTCATCCTCGACGAGCCGACCTCGGGCCTCGATCCGCTGATGGAGGAGGTCTTCCAGAGCTGTGTGGAGGAGGCGCGTGACCGGGGCCGGACCGTGCTGCTCTCCTCGCACATCCTGAGCGAGGTCGAGTCGCTCTGCGACCGGGTGAGCATCATCAGGAAGGGCCGGACCGTCGAGACGGGATCGCTGGCCGAGCTGCGGCACCTCACCCGCACCAGCGTCACCGCCGAACTGGCCGCCGCGCCCAACGGTCTTGCGAAGCTGCCCGGCGTGCACGACCTCGACATCGAGGGCCGCCGGGTCAAGCTCCAGGTCGAGACGGACAAGCTGGATGCGGTGCTGCGGTCGCTGACCGCGTCCGGCGTGCGGTCGCTGGTGAGCACCCCGCCGACGCTGGAGGAGCTCTTCCTCCGGCACTACCAGGACGATGTACGCATCGGCGCGGAGGCGGTGGCGCGATGACTGCGGTGGCGTGGGGTGCACCGGCACGGTCCGGATCGCGACAACTGGCGGGTACCAACACCCTGTTGAGGCTGGCTCTGCGCCGGGACCGGATCATGATTCCGGTGTGGGTACTGGTGGTGGGCGGCTCCTTCGCCTCGGTGACGGGCTCCTTCGCGAAGCTGTACGACACGGCCGCCAAGCGGGCGGACGTGGCGCACTCGATGGGCGCGAACAGCTCGATGCGGGCGCTGTACGGCCCGGTCTTCAGCGACTCGCTCGGCGGTCTGACCGCCTGGCGCATGGTCGGCTTCGGGGCCGCGCTCGCGGCGGTGATGAGCCTGGTCATCGTGGTGCGGCACACCAGGGAGGAAGAGGAGACCGGACGCCAGGAGCTGATCTCCTCGGCCGTGGTGGGGCGCCGGGCACCACTGACGGCGGCCCTGCTGACCGCGCTGATCGCCAATGCGGTGCTGGCACTGATGATCACGGCAGGGTTGGCCAAGTCCGGTGAACCGGAGGCGGGTTCGCTGGCGCTGGGACTCGGCACGGCCGGGGTCGGCATGCTCTTCGCCTGCACGGCGGCGATCGCGGCCCAGCTCACCGAGAGCGCACGGCTGGCGAAGGGGATGACGGCGGCGGTCATCGGAGCGGCGTTCGTACTGAAAGCGGCGGGCGACGCGTCGACGGACGACGGTTCGTCGGTGCTGACCTGGCTCTCCCCCATCGGATGGGCCGAGAACGTCAGGGCGTTCGGCGGGGAGCGCTGGTGGGTGCTGCTGGTCCTGGCCGGTGCGATCGCCGTCCAGGCGGTCGTCGCGTACCGGCTGGCCGGACGGCGCGATGTGGGCATGAGCTTCCTGCCGACCCGGCCGGGTCCTGCCGACGGTGCGCTGGGGAGCGCCGGTTCGCTCGCCTGGCGGCTGCAGCGCGGCAGTGTGTACGGCTGGTCCGCCGGCTTCCTCGCCGCCGGGGTGATCTTCGGCGGGATCACGGGCGGCGCGGCCGACCTGGTCGGGGACAACGAGCAGGCCCGGGAGATCTTCGAACGGATGGGCGGACAGTCCGGCCTCACCGACGCGTTCCTGGCCGCGATGACCGGGATGCTCGGCCTGGTCGCCGCACTGTTCATCGTCGCCACGGTGCTGCGGCTGCACGGCGAGGAGACCTCGCAGCGCACCGAACCGCTGCTCGCCGGTGCGGTGGGGCGGCTGCGATGGGCTGCCGGACACCTGGTCGTCGCCTTCGCCGGATCGGTACTGATCATGTCCCTGGGCGGAGTCGGGCTGGCCGTCGGCTACGGGCACGACCTCGGTCCGATCCTGGTCGCGGCCCTGGTCCAGCTCCCGGCGATCTGGGTCGTCGGCGGACTGACGTTCCTGCTCTACGGCGCCTTCCCCAAGGCGGCGGTGGCGGGATGGGGCGTCGCCGGCCTGGTGCTCGCCCTGGGCTGGATCGGCCCGGCGCTGGACCTCCCCCGGACGGTCCTCGGCCTCTCCCCCTTCGGGCATCTGCCGAAGCTGCCGGGAGGGGAGATGGCCTGGACCCCGGTACTGCTGCTGACGGCGATCGCGGCGGCACTGGTGGCCGGCGGGCTGGCGGGCCTGCGCCGCAGGGACCTGACGACCTAGACCTCCACCCGGAGCTCCTCAAGCCCCCTGATCACAAAGCCCGGTTTCCACTCCGGCTCGGACACGAGCCGGAGTTCCGGCGCGCGGTGCAGCAACTCACCGAAGGAAGCGGCGAGTTCGATCCGGGCGAGCGGTGCGCCCAGGCAGTAGTGGATGCCGGCGCCGAAGGTGACATGGGGGTTGGCGGTGCGGGTGAGGTCGAGGGTGGCGGGGGCGTCGAAGACGGCCGGGTCGTGGTTGGCCGAGCCGAAGAGGAGGGCGACCTCGGAACCCCGGGGGATGCGGACGCCGTCGAGCTCGATGTCCTCGAGGACCCAGCGTTCGAAGAGCTGGAGCGGAGTGTCGTACCGCATGAGTTCTTCCACAGCTGTGGACAACAACTGCCGGGGTTCGGCACGGAGCCGGGCGAGCTGACCGGGGTGGCGGAAGAGGGTCCACCAGCCGTTGGCCGTGGTGTTCACGGTCGCCTCGTGACCCGCGTTGAGGAGCAGCACACAGGTGGAGATCATCTCCTGCTCGCTGAGCCGGTCGGCTTCGTCGATGTAGCGAGCCGCGATCAGGGCGGAGATCAGATCCCCGGTGGGGTCCTTGCGGCGGGCGGCGATCAACTCCCGCAGATACGCGGAGAATTCGAGGGAGGCCCGGACGGCGCGGGCGGCGGTCTCCTCGGACGGGTTCAGCTCGTACATCCCGCAGATGTCGGCCGACCAGGGCCGCAGGAGGTCGCGGTCGGCGCCCTCCGGTATCCCCAGCATCTCGGCGATGACGGCGACGGGGAGGGGCTCGGCGACGGCGGCGAGGAGGTCACCGCCGCCGT
>NZ_JAFLRJ010000305.1 GCF_017315755.1 Streptomyces beijiangensis | reverse complement strand
TCAAGGCCGCGATCGCCGCCGGGATCGACTCGATCATGACGGCGCACATCCAGTTCCCCGCGCTCGACCCGAGCAACGATCCCGCGACACTCTCGCACCCCATCCTCACCGGCATCCTGCGCGGGGAGCTCGGCTACCAGGGCGTGATCATCACCGACGCCCTCGACATGCAGGGCGTACGGGACAAGTACGGCGACGCCCGCGTCCCGGTGCTCGCCCTCAAGGCCGGCGTCGACCAGCTCCTGAACCCGCCGGACCTGCCGACCGCCTGGAACGGGGTCCTCGCGGCGGTGCGCAGCGGCGAGCTCCCGGAGTCCCGGCTCGACGAGTCGATCCTCAGGGTCCTGCGGCTCAAGGCGCGACGCGGCCTGTTCAGCCGTCCGTACGTCTCCGACCGCGAGATCGACCGCACCGTCGGCACCCGCTCGCACCTGGCCGCCGCCGACCGGATCGCCGAGCGCACCACGACCCTGCTGCTCAACAAGGGGGCCCTGCTGCCGCTCTCCCGGCGCCGGGAGAAGAACCTCCTGGTCCTCGGCGCCGACCCGGCGTCCCCTTCGGGCTCGACGGGACCGCCGACGACCGTGCTGGGCAAGGAGTTCGACCGACTGGGCTTCTCCGCCACGGTCCTCTCCACCGGCACGCTCCCCACCCAGGCGCAGATCGACGCGGCCGTCGCCGCCGCGCACGGCAAGGACGCGGTGGTCGTCGGTACGTACAACGCGGGTGCGGGCGGCGCCCAGTCCAAGCTGGTGGCGGCGCTCGTCGCGAGCGGGGTGCCGGTGGTGCAGATCGCGATCCGCAATCCGTACGACATCGCCGCACTGCCCACGGTGGGCGCGGCGCTCGCCACGTACAGCTGGACGGACGTCGAACTCCGGGCAGCGGCACGGGTGATCGCGGGTGCGGTGGAGCCCCGGGGGAAGCTGCCGGTGCCGGTCCAGCGGGCGGACGACCCCGCGCAGGTGCTGTACCCGGTCGGCTACGGTCTGTCGTACTAGACGTACGCTCCGTGCATCTGGCGTGCGCCCGCCCCGGCGGGTCACGCTGGATGCAGTTATGGGGGGTGTACTTGTGCACAGGCTCGGAGCTTGGTTTTTGGGGGTGATCTGCGTCGTGCTGGTGGGGGTTCTGAGCTCCTGCCAGCAGCCGTCGAGGGGCGGTCCGACGCAGAAACTCCAGGAGTCGCCGCAGCCCACGGGGTACGGGGCGACGTTCCTGGGGCCGGACGAATGCAGCTCGCGCGGCAGGGACTTCCGCGAAGTGTCCTGCACGAGCGAACGGGCGTACGCACGCGTGCTCGCCCGCCACGAGGGGAGCAGACCGGCAGGGCCCGCCTGTCCGGACCCGACGGACTTCGTCCTGTACATCTCGGAGACCACGCCCGCACTGGCACAGGGCGCGAGCGCGACCCCGTCGGCCGTGGCGAACGGCTATGCCTGCATGCGCACCCTGGAGCCGCCGCACCCTGGCGACCCGGGCAAGGGCGGCGGGCCGCGGACGGTGGTCGGGGACTGCGTCTACAACGCGGGGAAGGGGCAGGTGAAGGAGACGGCCTGCGACGGTTCGGGCGAGAGGCAGCCGGAGTTCGAGGTGACGACGTCGGTCGCGAGGCGCGCGCTCTGCCCGCCGACGACAAAGCTGTACGTCCAACTGGGCGGCACGAAACCGGTGGGCTGCGCGAGCCGCGTGTGACTCCGCGCGTGTCCTCAATCGCCGGACGGGCTTATTTTTTCAGCCCGTCCGGCGATTGAGGACAACAGGAGCTGCTCGCAGCTAGGGCCGCAGAGCCGGGTCACGCTCAACCCGCTGCGCATCCAACTTGGCATCGTACGAAGCCAACGGCTTCGCCCGCGCCGGGTCCGCCTGGACCGCAGCCGGCGCGACGCCCGCCCAGTCGAGGATGCGGGCCGTGGCCAGCGCCTTCTGGTCGGCGGCCAGACCCGCGACATTGGCCCCGTGGTTCAGGCCGGGCGCGGTGAAGACGTAGGAGTCGTCCGCGTGCCGCCCGACGCTGAAGCGCTCCGCGCCCCACGGGTCGTTCTGTCCGTACACGAAGAGCATCTGGTGGGCGTTGCGCTTCACCCACGAGTCGACGTCGCGCATGACGCCCTTCTCGAACCGCATCGGGATGGAACGCGGCACGAAGTTGCGCGGCGGCTGGTACCCGTAACGGGAGAGCTTGCCGAGCCAGGGCTGGCGGATGTCGGGCGAGCCGAGCTGGGTGCCCGCCTGGTAGTAGTACGGCGTGTACGGCGACAGACCCTGGTCGGTGTAGAAGGAGAAACCGGAGATCGTGTCGATGGAGTCCCAGATCGCCTGGTCGGTGGCGTGCGGGGCGTCGGCCGGGATCTCGGCGCAGTCGGCGACCAGGCTGTACTGCCAGAAGCCCCAGACGTAGTCGAGGACGACGGCCTCGTAGGCCTTGTCGAGGGTGCCGACGGTGGTGAAGGTGTAGCCGTTCGCGGCAGCGTACTCCGCGTACTTCTTCTCCAGCGGTACGCGCCGCACCAGGGCCTCGCGCTGCACGGCCTGGAGCTTGTCGCGGCACTCCTTGGTGCCGACCTGCTGGAAGAACCGGTCGTACGCCGAGTCCTCGTTGTTCACCACGTCGTTGGGCGCGACATACGCGACGACGCCGTCCATGTCACGCGGGTAGTAGCGCTCGAAGTACGTGGCGGTCATCCCGCCCTTGGAGCCGCCGGTGGTCAGCCACTTCTTGGAGTAGAGCGGCTTCAGCGCCTGGAAGATCCGGTGCTGGTCGCTGGCTGCCTGCCAGATGTCCAGCTTGGTCCAGTCGGCCGGCTGCGGCCTGGACGGGGTGAAGTACCGGTACTCCAGCGAGACCTGATTGCCGTCGACGATGCGGGTCGGCTCGCTGCGGCTGGGTGTGGTGGAGACGTTGTAGCCCGAGGTGAAAAAGACCGTGGGCCGGCTGGTGTCCTTGTGCAGCAGGGTGAGCCGCTGCTGGAAGGTGCCCTTGGAAGGGTGCCGGTGGTCGACGGGCTGGGTGTAGTTCAGGACGAAGTAGCGGTAGCCCGCGTAGGGCTTCTCCTCGATGAGGCTCATCCCCGGAATCGCGAGGATCTGTTCCTTGATGTCCGTACTCGGCTCCGCGGTGGTGACCGCTCCGGCCGTCGACACTCCTGCCGCACTCACGGTGCCTATGAGCACCACGAGCGCCAGCAGCCATCTGAGCGCCTTGCGCATTCGCCCTCCCCTGGGGTTCACGAGATCACGACAGACCCGGTGAACCTAGCCGGGTCAACAGCCGACCCGCCAGCCCCAGTTGGACCTTCCCTCACAGGAACGGGTCAGCAGAGGATCCAGCCCGTGGCGCCCGACTTCCCGGAGACCGCGCCCACGGCCCGTATGCACTTCGTGGCGCTACGGACCTTCACGGGCCCCGCGAGCCGCCCGAACCGGCCGCTGTCGACGACCGCGCGACCCCCACGGACCTGCAGCAGGACGGACATGGGCCGCTTGGCGCCGGGCTTCTTCGCCAGGGTGACGGCGCAGGTGTACGGACCGCTGCGGTACACCTCCAGGCGCCCGGTGGCGAAGGGCACGGTCTTCACCCGCTGCCCGGGACACCCGGACGCGGCATGCGCGCCCTGGGCGGGTGTCGCCAGTTCCAGGACCCCGGTCGCCGTCAGCACGGCCAGACCGAACACGAGCCTCCTGCGCAATCCGCCGTCGAACACTGCTTCCCCCTGAGCCACAAGAGCGTATGTGTGTACGACGCGTGGCGCGGGTGGGCGGTTCCAGCGGGCCGGATGTCAGGTTTGGGACAACCAAATCAGTCCACCCGGGGTCTTACGGGACAGACCGCGCGAATGGTTGCGCGCGAAAGGCAGGTCTAGCCATGGTTCATACACGTACAGCGGGCCGCATTGCGATGACGGCCGCACTCCTCACCGCAGTGGCGGTGGTTCCGGCCGCCGCGTCCACGGCCTCCTCGACCCGCCCGCCGGCCCCTTCGGTCAGCGGCAGCCCCGAGGTCGCGTACAACAGGGTCGCCGACTTCTACGGGTCGTACATCGACGCCGGGTACGGGGAGGGTGGCGTCGCGGGCGGCAAACTCTCCACCGCCCTGCGGAACTTCTATCTGACGCCGCAGTTGCGCAAGCAGCTCGCCGCGTGGGAGAGCCGGAATCACGCGGACGGTGTGCTGCGCGCGCAGAACGTGCCGAGCGCGTGGCGGGTGACGCCGGGGAACAGCGGGATGGGGCACACGTGGTCGTCGGTGCGGCTGACGTGGGGGTCGGTGAAGCACCCCACGTACACGTACCTGGACGTCCAGTCGGACCTCTCCACGAAGAAGATCTCCGGGATCAGGGAAGCACGCCGCTAGCCGCCGCCCCCGCCCTGGGGCTCCGCCCCAGACCCCGGTCCTCAATCTCCCCCAAGCTCTCGGCTTCGCTCGAGCAGGGGGGACCCCCTCGACGGGCTTGATCTGGCCCTCTGGGCTTGCTTGTGCGCGCACTTGCAAGCCCACGTCGGGCAAATTCAGCCCGTCCGGCGATTGAGGACAAAGCGGGCCGCGCAGCGGCACGCCTACGCCCCCACCGGCTCCTCTTCGCCCACGAACGTGCGCCACAACCGCGCGTAATCCCCGTCCAGGGCGAGCAACTCGCCATGCGTGCCGTCCTCCACGACCCGCCCGTGGTCCATCACGACCACCCGGTCCGCCCGCGCCGCGGTCGTCAGCCGGTGGGCCACCACCAGCGTCGTACGCCGCCCCGCGAGACGGTCCGTCGCCTGGCTGACCTGGGCCTCGGTCGCCAGGTCCAGCGCAGCCGTCGCCTCGTCGAGCAGCAGTACGTCCGGGTCGACGAGCTCCGCCCGCGCCAGCGCGATCAACTGCCGCTGCCCGGCGGAGAGATTGCGCCCGCGCTCGGCGACCTCGTGCAGGTACCCGCCGTCCAGCGTGGCGATCATCTCGTGCGCGCCCACCGCACGGGCCGCCGCCTCGACCTCCGCGTCGCTCGCCTCGGGACGCCCGTAGGCGATCGCGTCACGCACCGTCCCCGCGAAGAGGTACGCCTCCTGCGGTACGACACCGAGCCGGTGCCGGTACGCGGTCATGTCCAGCGTCCGCAGGTCCGCCCCGTCCGCGGTCACGCGTCCGCCCGTCGGGTCGTAGAACCGTGCCACCAGCTTGACCAGCGTGGACTTGCCCGCCCCGGTCTCGCCGACGAAGGCGACGGTCTGCCCGGCGGGGATCCGCAGATTGATGCCGGTCAGCGCCTCCTCCTTGCCCCCATACGCAAAATGCACGTCCTCGAAGGCGATGTCACCCCGCAGCGAAGTCACCGGCAGCGGGTTCTCCGCGTTCTCCGTCGACGTCGGCTCCTGCAGCAGCTCCTGGATCCGCTTCAGGGAGACCGTGGCCTGCTGGTACCCGTCGAAGACCTGGGACAGCTGCTGCACCGGCGCGAAGAAGAGGTCGATGTAGAGCAGGTACGCCACGAGCGCACCCGTGGTGAGTGTGCCCGCCTCGACCCGGTGCGCCCCCACGATCAGTACGGCCGCCGCCGCCACCGACGACAGGAGCTGCACGAAGGGGAAGTAGATCGAGATCAGCCACTGCCCGCGCACCCGCGCCTGACGGTAGCTGTCGCTGCCCGCCGCGAAGGCGGCGCTGCCGAGCCGCTCCCGCCGGAAGGCCTGCACGATGCGCAGCCCCGACACCGACTCCTGCAGGTCGGCGTTGACCAGCGCGACCCGCTCGCGGGCCAGTTCGTACGCCTTGACGCTCTTCTTCCGGAAGAAGTACGTGCCCACGATCAGCAGCGGCAGCGTCGCGAAGACGACCAGCGCGAGCTGCAGATCGAGGACGAGGAGCACCACGAGGATCCCGAAGAAGGTGACCACCGAGACGAAGGCGGTGACCAGCCCGGTCTGCAGGAACGTGGACAGCGCGTCCACGTCCGTGGTCATCCGGGTCATGATGCGCCCGGTCAATTCCCGCTCGTAGTAGTCGAGTCCGAGTCGCTGGAGCTGCGCGAAGATCTTCAGCCGGAGCGAGTAGAGCACCCGCTCGCCGGTCCGCCCGGTCAGCCGCGTCTCGGCGGTCTGCGCCAGCCACTGCACGACCACGGTCGCGAGACCGAGCCCGGCCGCCGCCCACACGGCGCCCAGCGCGAGCTTGTTGACGCCCTCGTCGATGCCGTGCCTGATCAGCACCGGCAGCAGCAGGCTCATGCCCGCGTCGATGGCCACGAGCAGCAGGCTGATCAGCAGGACGGGCCCGAAGCCGCGGAGCAGCCGCCGCAGTCCGTACGACGCCTCTGCTCTGACGGCCCCCGCCTCGTCGACGTCGGGGGTGTCGGTCGCGGGCGGCAGCGCCGCGACCTGCGCGAGCAGTTCCGGGGTCGCCGGCATACCGCCGGGAGCGGCCTCGACGGCCCGCTCCTCGCGGATCCACAGCGGGGGTGTGAGGCCGCGCTCGGCGTCGAACTCAGCGTCCAGTTCGTCGCGTACGGACGTGTCCTCGACGACCGCCTCCGGCACGACGTGGCCGGGCGAGACGCCGCCGAGCTCGTCGGGGTCGGTGAGCAGCCGTCGGTAGAGGGCGGAGCGCCGCTCCAGCTCCTCGTGCGTACCGATGTCGGCGAGCCTGCCGCCGTCCAGGACGGCGATGCGGTCGGCGAGGTTGAGGGTCGAGCGGCGGTGGGCGATGAGGAGGGTGGTGCGCCCGGCCATCACCCCGCGCAGCGCCTCGTGGATCTCGTGCTCGACGCGCGCGTCCACCGCGGAGGTGGCGTCGTCGAGGAGCAGCAACCGGGGGTCGGTGAGGATGGCGCGGGCGAGCGCGACGCGCTGGCGCTGGCCGCCGGACAGGGTCAGTCCGTGCTCGCCGACCTTGGTGTCGTACCCGGCGGGCAGCTCGGCGATGAACCGGTCGGCCTGGGCGGCGCGGGCGGCCACGAGGATCTGCTCCTCGGTCGCGTCGGGGAGCCCGTAGGCGATGTTGGCGCGCACGGTGTCGGAGAACAGGAAGCTGTCCTCGGGGACCATCCCGATCGCGGCGCGCAGCGACTCCAGGGTCAGTTCGCGTACGTCGTGCCCGCCGACCAGGACGGCACCCTGTGTGGCGTCGTAGAAGCGCGGGAGCAGGAGCGAGACGGTGGACTTGCCGCTGCCGGACGAGCCGACGACGGCGACGGTCTCACCGGGGGCGATGGAGAGCGAGAAGCCGTCGAGGACGGGCCGGCCCTCCGCGTACCCGAAGGAGACGTCGTCGAATTCGACGGTCGCGGGGGCGTCGGCGGGCAGCTCCTTCGTGCCGTCCTCGATGCTCGGCTCGGTGTCGATCAGCTCCAGCACGCGCTCCACACCGGCCCGCGCCTGCTGCCCCACGGTGAGCACCATGGCGAGCATCCGCACGGGTCCGACGAGCTGTGCGAGGTACGAGGAGAACGCGACGAACGTCCCGAGCGTGATCTCCCCCCGGGTGGCGAGCCACCCGCCCACGGCCAGCATCGCGACCTGCCCGAGGGCGGGCACGGCCTGCAGCGCGGGGGTGTAGCGGGAGTTCAGCTTGATGGTGCGCAGCCGGCCGGCGAAGAGCCGCCGGCTGACGGTCCGCAGCTTCCCGGTCTCCTGGTCCTCCTGCCCAAAGCCCTTCACGACGCGCACGCCGGTGACGGCCCCGTCGACGACTCCGGCGACGGCCGCGGCCTGGCCCTGTGCGTACCAGGTGGCGGGGAAGAGGCGGGTGCGGCTGCGCTTGGCGATGATCCAGAGGGCGGGCGCGACGGCGAGGGCGATGAGGGTGAGGGCGGGCGAGAGCCAGGCCATGATGCCCAGCGAGATCACGAAGAGCAGCACGTTCCCGATGGTCATCGGGAGCATGAAGAGCAGCCCCTGGATGAGCTGCAGATCGCTGGTGGCGCGCCCGACGACCTGGCCGGTGGACAGCTCGTCCTGGCGCCGCCCGTCCAGCTTCATGATCGTTCCGTACATCTCGGTACGGAGGTCGTGCTGGACGTCGAGGGCGAGGCGCCCGCCGTAGTAGCGCCGGATGTACGTCAGGACGTACACGACGACGGCTGCCGCTATCAGCGCACCGGTCCAGAAGGCCAGCGACCGCGATCCGTCACCGATGACGTCGTCGATGATCACCTTGGTGATCAGTGGCACCAGGGCCATGACGGCCATACCGCCCAGGGACGAGCCGAGCGCGAGCACCACATTGCGCCGGTAGCGCCAGGCGTACCCGATGAGCCGTCGCGCCCACGTCTGCTGTGCGGCGTCGTCCGCCACTAGGTGCCTCCCGTTGTCGTTCCCACCGGAAGGCACCAACGCGGCGACCAGCGGATTTCATCCCGCTGAAACAAATGTACGGTCGAAGGTCCTAGGACCGGGGCACCGGCGGCGCCACCTCGCGGGGCATCGCGGGCGGGTTCACGAGGGCCTTCAGAGCGGCCTTGGTGTTCAGGTCCCGGTGGACGACACGGGCCACGGCCTGGATCGTGTTGACCCCGTCCTGCATGGTCTTGTTGTCCTGGGTGAGCACGCTGATCGTGTAGTTGTGCCCCTTGCCGGTGAAGGCTCCGATGGAGTGCACACGCCAGCCGTGGGTGGAGCGCTGCAGCCACCCGTTCTTGACCTGGACGGTGGCGCTGCCGGGGGCCCCGGCCGGGGTGCCCCACTTCTGCGACGCGATGACCTTGCGCATCAGCCCGAGCTCGTACGACCGCGAATTGTCGCTCAGCACGGAGTTCTTGGCGGTGAGCAGCGAGAGCAGCCGCTGCTCGTCACGCACGGTGATCTGGGTGAGCCCCCAGTAACCGCCGGAGCCGGGGACGGTGTGCGTCATCCCGGCCGCCTTGAGGAAGCCCTTCACCTTCGCGACGCCCAGCTGCTTCCAGAGCGCGGTGGTGGCGTTGTTGTCGGACTTCGTGATCATGGCCGTGGCGAGTCCGGTCTCGCGCGACGTCAGGTATTTGTTGGTCTTCTTGTGGTCCCAGAGCAGCGTCGCGAGGACGGTGGCCTTCACGACGCTCGCGGAGTCGCACTTCGTGTCGAGGCGCAGGGAGCAGGTGGTCTTGGTCGTCCGGTCGTAGACCCCGACGGCCACGGTCGACTTGCGCCCCTTGAGCGCCGCGGTGATGTCCTTCTTCAGCTTGGCGGCGAGCCCCGCCTTCGCGGAGGAGCAGGCCACGACGGGTGTGGCGGCCGAGGCGGGCGCCGCGGCGAGAGCTGCCGGCGCGATGACCCCCGCGGCCACCGCGACGGCGAGCGCGCCGCGCGCGCGGCGGGATATTCGGTGCTGGTCTGACGTCATGAAAGCTCCCCGGTCCCTTACTTCGATGAACGGGCGCTCCCACAGCTGCGCCCGTCTCAGATGACTCACGACTGACCGAAAAGTTGTACGAGAAGATCCCCGCCCGCGCAACGATCTAGTCTGGCGTGATGACCCTGCGGATGATCGTTCTCAACGGCGGCTCCAGCTCGGGGAAGTCCACCATCGCCCGGTGCCTGCAGGACGTACTGCCCGACCCGTGGCTGACCTTCGGTGCCGACACCCTGGTGGACGCCATGCCCGCCGCGATGCTGACCGCGGAGTCCGGCATCGGCTTCGCGGCTGACGGTGAGGTGTCCGTCGGGCCCGCGTTCCGGGAGCTGGAGGCGGCCTGGATCGCCGGGGTCGCCGCCATGGTCAGGGCGGGCGCGCGGATCGTCATCGACGAGGTGTTCCTCGGCGGGGCCGAGTCCCAGCAGCGGTGGGTGCGGGAGCTCGACGGGGTGCCGGTGCTGTGGGTGGGTGTGCGCTGCGACAGTGACGTCGCCGAGCAGCGTGAGCTCGCGCGGGGCGACCGGGTCCCTGGTATGGCCGCCTCTCAGGCGGAGTTGGTCCACCTCGGGGTGCGCTACGACCTTGAGGTCGACAGCTCACGCACCGGGGCCATGGAGTGCGCCCGTACCATCGCCGCCTGGACGCGCACCCCGACCGCCGAATGACATGTCCATGAAAGTATTACGCAACCGCCCCTCCGTGTTCACACAAGGCGGCACTCCGCTGTGCCACCCTCTCGGTCATCGCGTTGTCAACGCGCGTAGAAAACAGCCCAGTTGAGCAGGGCCGTGGCCTACCGACCGCCAGGAGAGGACAGCCCCACATGCCCGCCTCGCACATACGTCACTGGAGAGCTCTGACCCTCGCAGCCTCCACGCTGCTCATCGCCCTCACCGTGCCGACCGCCACCGCGGCCACCTCTGCCACTTCGGCGGATCCCACCGCCACCGCCGCCGTCACCACGTACGACGACACGTACTACGCGAACGCCATCGGCAAGTCCGGTTCGGCGCTCAAGAGTTCGCTGCACACGATCATCAGCAGCCAGACCAAGATCTCGTACGACGCGGTCTGGAACGCGCTCAAGGTCACCGACCAGGACCCGAGCAACAGCAGCAACGTGATCCTTCTGTACAGCGGCAAATCCCGCAGCAAGTCGCTCAACGGCGGCGACTCGGGCGACTGGAACCGCGAGCACGTCTGGGCCAAGTCCCACGGCGACTTCGGCACCGCGACCGGCCCCGGCACCGACCTCCACCACCTGCGCCCCGAGGACGTGGCGGTCAACGGCATCCGCGGCAACCTGGACTTCGACAACGGCGGCAGCGCGGTCACCAACGGCGGCGGCAGCCTCGTCGACTCCAACTCCTTCGAGCCCCGTGACGCGGTCAAGGGCGATGTGGCCCGCATGATCCTGTACATGGCGGTGCGCTACGAGGGCGGCGACGGGTTCGCCGACCTCGAACCCGACGACGTGGTCAACAACGGCAGCAACCCCTACATCGGGCGCCTCTCCGTACTCAAGCAGTGGAACGACGAGGACCCGCCGGACGCGTTCGAGGAGAACCGCAACCAGGTCATCTACGCGACCTACCAGCACAACCGCAACCCGTTCGTCGACCACCCCGAGTGGGTTGAGTCGATCTACTGAGCGGGCCTCCCGGCTCCCCGGTCCGGCCGTTCCCCTGGAACGGCCGGACCGGGTGATCAGACCGGGTGATCAGACAGCGCCGAGGTGCGTCGGGGCGAACATCTTCAGCACCGCGGGGAGCACGACCACCGAAGGGCCGGGCTCAGCGAACGCCTTCGCCAGGTCCTCGGTGAGCGACTCGGGCGTCGTACGGACCGCCGGGACCCCGAAGGACTCCGCCAGGGCGACGAAGTCCGGCCGGGAGAGCTCCGTCGCCGTCGCCTCGCCGAAGGCGTCCGTCATGTACTCGCGGAGGATGCCGTAACCGCCGTCGTCGACGATCAGCCAGGTGACGGGCAGGTTGTACTGCCTGGCGGTGGCCAGCTCGGCGATGGAGTACATCGCACCGCCGTCGCCCGAGACCGCGAGGACCGGTGTCGTACGGTCGGCGGCCGACGCACCGATCGCCGCCGGGAAGCCGTAGCCGAGACCGCCCGCGCCCTGCGCCGAGTGGAGGGCGCCCGGCCAGACGGACCAGGCCCAGTACGCCAGGATCGTCATGTCCCAGAAGCTGGGCGAAGCGGCGGGGAGCGCCTCGCGCACCGAGGCCACGAGCTGCTGCTCGAAACCGAGGTCCTGCGCGTCGATACGGGCCCTGACCTTGGCCAGGACCGTACGCACCGACTCCGCGGCCGTCTTGTCCGCACGGTCCGTGGTCTGCTCAAGGAGCTCGGAGAGGGCGATCCGCGCGTCCGCGTGGATGCCCAGCGCCGGGTGGTTCGACTCCAGCTTGCCGAGGTCCGCCTCGATCTGGATCACCCGGCCGCGCGGGGCGAACGTGTGGTAGTTCGAGGAGAGTTCGCCCAGGCCGGAGCCGACCACCAGAAGGACGTCCGCCGACTCCAGGAAGTCCGTGGTGTGGCGGTCCTCCATCCAGGACTGGAGAGAAAGAGGGTGCTCCCAGGGGAACGCGCCCTTGCCGCCGAAGGTCGACACCACGGGGGCGTCGAGCTTCTCGGCGAGTGCCAGCAGCTTGCCGGAGGCGTCCGAGCGGACCACGCCACCGCCCGCGATGATCACCGGGCGGGTCGCGGAGGACAGCAAGTGGGCTGCCACAGCCGTCAGTTCGGGGCGGGGAAACAGCTCACGCGGCGTCGCGTCCATCGCCGTGACCGGCGGGAGGGTGGTCTCGGCCAGCAGGACGTCCTGGGGGATCTCGACCCAGACAGGACCGTGCGGCGCGGTGAGCGCCGACTCCCAGGCCGCCGCGAGTGCGGAGGGGATCTGCGAGGCCTTGCGTACCGTGTGGACCGACTTCACGATGTCGCGGAACGAGGCCTGCTGGTCCCGGAGTTCATGGAGATAGCCGTGCCGGCCGCCGCCCAGGCCGGCCGTCGGGATCTGGCTGGAGATGGCGAGGACCGGGGACGATCCGGCCGCCGCCTCCTGGAGCGCGGCGAGCGAGGTGAGCGCGCCGGGGCCCGTGGAGAGGAGCAGCGGGGCCACCTCGCCGGTCACCCGGCCGTACGCGTCCGCGGCGAAGCCCGTGTTGTTCTCGACGCGCAGGCCCAGGTACGTGAGCGAGGAGCGGCGCAGGGCGTCGAACATGCCCAGCGCGTGCTGACCGGGGAGCCCGAAGACGGTCGTGGCGCCCAGGCCCTGGAGCGTCTCGACGACCAGGTCGCCGCCGTTGCGTCCTGCCGGCGGGTTGAGCGCCGCCGCGAGCTGCTCGGGCGTGAGGTGCGGGGTCTCGTCGTGGTGGTGGTCGTGGGGGCTCACTTGGTACGCGCCTCCGCGCTGTGCTCATGGCGCTGCCTGCCGGCATCGACTTGACGGGACATGATCGTGGTCAGTTCGTACGCCGTGTGGGATGCGGCGACCGAGGTGATCTCGGCGTGGTCGTACGCCGGGGCCACCTCCACCAGGTCCGCCGAGACCAGGTTGCAGGAGGACAGCCCGCGCACGATCTCCAGGAGCTCGCGCGAGGTCAGGCCGCCCGCCTCCGGGGTGCCGGTGCCGGGCGCGTGGGCCGGGTCGAGCACGTCGATGTCGATCGAGATGTAGAGCGGGCGGTCGCCGATGCGCTGGCGCAGCTGGTCGGCCACCTCGTCCACACCGCGGCGCATGACGTCGGCCGACGTGACGATGCCGAAGCCCAGCTTGGCGTCGTCGGTCAGGTCCTGCTTGCCGTACAGCGGGCCGCGTGTGCCGACGTGCGAGAGGGCGGACGTGTCGAGGATGCCCTCCTCGACGGCCCGGCGGAACGGAGTGCCGTGCGTGTACTCCGCGCCGAAGTACGTGTCCCAGGTGTCCAGGTGCGCGTCGAAGTGCAGCAGCGCGACAGGACCGTGCTTCTTGGCGACGCTCCTCAGCAGCGGCAGCGCGATCGTGTGGTCGCCGCCGAGCGTCATCAGACGGGCGCCCGTGCCGAGCAGGTCGTCGGCGGCGGCCTCGATCGTCTCGACGGCCTCGTTGATGTTGAACGGGTTCGCCGCGATGTCGCCCGCGTCCGCGACCTGCGCGAGCGCGAACGGCGAGGCGTCCTGTGCCGGGTTGTACGGGCGCAGCAGGCGGGACGCCTCGCGGATCGCGTTGCCGCCGAAGCGGGCGCCGGGGCGGTACGAGACCCCGGAGTCGAAGGGTACGCCGACCACGGCGACATCGGCGGTGCCGACCTCGTCGAGGCGGGGCAGCCGGGCGAAGGTCGCGGGTCCGGCGTACCGCGGGATGCGGGAGGAGTCGACGGGGCCGCGGGGGCCTCTGTCGCCGCCGGGTGCCGGGGTCTCGCTCTGTCGTCCGGTGCTGCTCATGGTCGGTGCCCTTCCAGGTGGTGCCTGTGCTGCTCTGTCAAGAATGCACCGGCCCACTGACAGCGGGCCGGTGCGGGGTTCAGGCCGGTACCCCGGCGACGGTTTCCTGCTCGGTCTCCGCACCCCGGCCTGCCAGCCGCTCACGCCAGTTGGCGAGCACGGCCGGGTCGGTCGGGGGTGTGGCGAGCGAGACGACGACGTACATGACGAGGGAGGCCAGCAGCCCGTAGTAGACGGGCTCGTTGGCGAGGATGCCGTACACGGCCATCAGGACCAGGACGGAGGCTCCGCCGACCACGACCGCGGCGAGCGCGCCGTACACCGTGCCGCGCTTCCACAGCAGGCCGCCGAGGATCGGCACCAGGAGGCCGCCGACCAGCAGGTCGTAGGCGACGGTCAGGCCCTCGACGACGCTGCCGAGCTGGATCGCGATGACGATCACGGCGACACCCATGACGAGGATGAAGATGCGGTTGCCCTTCACTTCGTCGTGGTCGCCCTCCACGGGGGCGGAGCCCGTCAGGCCCCGTACCCGCGACCAGATGTCGTTGTTGGCGACGGTGGCGCAGGCGATCAGCGCGCCCGACGAGGTCGACATCACGGCGGCCAGGGCGGCGGCGAGCACCAGGCCCCTGACGCCCATGGGGAGCTGGTCCTTGACGATGGTCGCGAAGGCGTCGTCCGGGTTGGCCAGGTGCGGGTAGAGGACCTTCGCCGCGGTGCCGATGACCGAGCCGGCGATGGCGTACACCAGGCAGTACGTACCGGCGACCGTGCCGCCGGTACGGGCGACCGTGTCGCTGCGCGCGGTGAACACCCGCTGCCAGATGTCCTGCCCGATGAGCATCCCGAAGGTGTAGATCAGGACGTACGTGAAGATCGTCTCGCCGCCGATGCCGAGCGGGTCGAAGTACTCGGTCGGCAGCTTCGCCTTCATCCCGCTGAAGCCGCCCGCCTTGATCACCGCGATCGGCAGCAGCAGGATCAGGATGCCGATGGACTTCACCACGAACTGCACCATGTCGGTGATGGTGATCGACCACATGCCGCCGAGCGTCGAGTACGCCACGACGATCGCGCCGCCGAGGATGATCGCGACGGTGCGGTGCATGTCGAAGATGACGTCGAAGATGGTCGCGTAGGCGATGGTCGAGGTGACCGCGAGCATCAGCGTGTACGCC
Organism: Streptomyces beijiangensis; assembly: GCF_017315755.1. Lineage (GTDB taxonomy): Bacteria > Actinomycetota > Actinomycetes > Streptomycetales > Streptomycetaceae > Streptomyces > Streptomyces beijiangensis. The sequence continues at coordinate 1,255 of NZ_JAFLRJ010000305.1, read as the reverse complement.
CACATGACGATGCCCGAGATCAGGCCGGCCTTGCCGCCGTAGCGCAGGTCGAGCATCTCGGAGACGGTGTAGACCTTGAGGCGGGCGATGCGCGCCGAGAAGAAGACGGAGAGCGCGAGCAGGCCGAGGCCGATGGTGAAGACCATCCACGCGCCGGAGAGCCCGTACTTGTAGCCCAGGCCGACGCCACCGATGGTCGACGCGCCGCCGAGAACGATGGCGGCCATGGTCCCGGAGTACATCGCGGGGCCGAGGCGGCGGCCCGCGACCAGGAACTCACTCTTGGACTTGGCGCGGCGCATGCCCCACCAGCCCATGGCCAGCATGCCGGCCAGGTAGATGACGATCACCGCATAGTCGATGGCCATGGGGGGCCTCCTTCGCGCACCTCGGTGGCGTGTCGTGCAGGGACGGGTTTGGTGAACCCGGCAGCTGCTCGCGGGGACATACGCCCGTACCCGTGGCTGCCGGTCGGCATGACCCTAGGTGGCCGGAAAGCGACACTGAAGTGTACGTTTCCTCCACCTGCCTCCTGCCTTTGTGGATGGACCGTCCATGCCGGACCCCGCCTCTCCCCCCACTACACCCGTCGCACTGGCCGCACTGCTGGCGCGCGAGGACCTCGGTCTGCGGCAGCTCGCGGGGCCGGGGGCGGCCGTGCACTGGGTGCACACGAGCGAGATGGCGGACCCGTATCCGTATCTGCTCGGCGGCGAACTCCTCCTGACGGCGGGCGTGCAGCTGGCCGATCCGGATCTCTACGTCGCGCGGATCGTCGAGGCGGGCGGGGCGGCGCTGGGCTTCGGGGTGACACCGGTGTACGACACGGTGCCGGCGGCCCTGGTGGAGGCGTGCGAGCGCCGGGGCCTGCCCCTGGTGGAGGTCCCGCCGCGGACGCCCTTCACGGCGGTGGCCCGCGCGGTGTGGGGCCTGATGGCGCAGGCCCGCCACCGGGAGCTGCGCCGGGTGACGGAGGCCCAGCAGGGCCTGGCCACGGCGGCGGCGCGCCCGGACCCGGTCCCTGCGGTGCTGAGGCAGCTGGCGGCGCGGCTGGGCGGGTGGGCGGCGCTGGTCCCGTCCGGACGGGACGGTGGCGTACGAGGCGGGGCGGGCCCCGTCGGACCGGGTGAGGGCGTCGCTGACGACCCTGACCGCAGTGGTCCAACCAGCGCGGGGCGCAACCCACCGGGGCTCCGCCCCGGACCCCGGTCCTCAATCGCCGGACGGGCTTGATTCTCAAGCCCGTCCGGCGATT
>NZ_JAFLRJ010000304.1 GCF_017315755.1 Streptomyces beijiangensis | reverse complement strand
CCCCGCCCCCGCCTCCACCGAGCGTGGTTCGTCGCGGCCGTCACCTTTGTGACGATCATCGGAGCCGCCGCCTTCGCGTCCCTCCCCGGGCTGCTGATCGAGCCGCTGCACAACGAGTTCCACTGGTCGCGCGGCACCATCGGCTTCGCGGTCTCCGTGAACCTCGCCCTCTACGGCCTGACCGCCCCCTTCGCCGCCGCCCTGATGGACCGCTTCGGCATCCGCAAGGTCGTCGCGATCGCACTCACCGTCATCGCCGTCGGCTCGGGACTCACCATCTGGATGACCGCGGCCTGGCAACTGGTCATGTTCTGGGGTGTGTTGGTGGGCCTGGGCAGCGGCTCCATGGCGCTGGCCTTCGCCGCCACCGTCACCAACCGCTGGTTCGTGGCGAAGAAGGGCCTGGTCACCGGCATCCTGACCGCGGCCGGCGCATCGGGTCAGCTGATCTTCCTGCCCGTCCTGTCCTGGCTGGTGCAGCACCACGGCTGGCGTCCGGCCTCGATCACCGTCTCCCTCGCCGCCCTCGCGGTCGTCCCCTTCGTCTGGCTGCTGCTCCGGGACCACCCGGCGGACGTCAAGACGACGCCGTACGGCTCCGAGGAGTACGTCCCCAAGCCCCCGCCCGTGACGGGCGCCGCCCGGCGAGCGATCACCGTTCTGGTCAAGGCGTCGAAGACCGGCACCTTCTGGCTCCTCGCGGGCACCTTCGCGATCTGCGGCGCCTCCACGAACGGCCTGGTCAAGACCCATTTCATTCCGGCCGCCCACGACCACCACATGCCCATCACGGCCGCGGCCTCGCTCCTCGCGGTGATCGGCATCTTCGACATCATCGGCACGATCGCCTCGGGCTGGTTCACCGACCGCTTCGACTCGCGCCGCCTGCTCGCCATCTACTACGCCCTGCGCGGCATCTCGCTGCTCTTCCTCCCGATGCTGCTGGCCCCCAACGTCCAGCCGCCGATGATCTTCTTCATCGTCTTCTATGGACTCGACTGGGTCGCCACCGTCCCGCCCACGATCGCGCTCTGCCGCGAGCAGTTCGGCGACGACAGCGCGATCGTGTTCGGCTGGGTGCTGGCATCGCACCAGGTGGGCGCGGCGATCGTCGCGTACCTCGGCGGCCTGGCGCGTGACGTCTTCGGCTCGTACGACGTGATCTGGTACGCCTCGGGCGCGCTGTGCGCGGTGGCGGCGCTGATGGCCCTGGTGATCCGGCGCAGGCCTGCTTCTCCGCTGGTCGTGGCGGCGGCGGCCTGAGCGGCTAGACCGACAAGCGACCGAACTTGCCCAGGTGGAACAGCAGCGGGCCCGTCTCGTCGTCCGGCGTCCCTCCCAGTGCCTCCACCCGGCCCACCACGATCAGGTGGTCGCCCCCCGTGTGCACCGTCTGGATCCGGCAGTCGATCCACGCCGGTACGCCGGCCAGGCGCGGCGCGCCGGTGACCGGGGCCGGGGTGTGCTCCACGCCCGCGAACTTGTCCGCGCCGCTCACCGCGAAGCCCCGGCACAGGGGGCCCTGGTCCGCGCCGAGGATGTTCACGCAGAACGCGCCGGCGCGGGCGATGCGGGGCCAGGTCGTCGACGTACGGCCGACCATGAAGGCGACCAGGGGCGGGTCCAGGGACAGGGAGGCGAAGGACTGGCAGGCGAAGCCGGTGGGGCCGTCCTCGTCGTACGCGGTGATCACCGTGACGCCGCTCGCGAAGTGGCCCAGTACGCGCCGGAATTCGCCCGGGTCGACCGACAGCCGCTCGTCGTCGCCGACCGCTCGTAGGTCGGGGCGGGGGAGAGGGTCGACCGGGCGTGCGGTTGCGGGGGCGTCTGCTGACCTGAGGTATCGGATGGTGGCTTCCACCATCCCTGCGTGTCCCATCACAGTTCACATTGAAGCTGACGGGGCGTCAGATTGGAAGAGGGGGGAGAGGTCAGAGGCCGCGGTACTTCGGGGTGCGGCGTTCCACGAAGCTCGCCACGCCCTCGTTCGCGTCGGCCGTCGTCATGTTGATCTCCTGGGCCGTCGCCTCGGCCGCGAACGCGGTCGCGCGGTCGGAGTCGAGCGAGGCGTTGACCAGTTGCTTGGTCAGGGTGAGCGCGCGCGTGGGGCCCTGGGCCAGCCGCTCCGCCCACTCCGCCGCCGTCTTCGCGAGGTCCGCGTCGGGCACCACCCGGTTCACCAGGCCCAGGCGTTCCGCGTCGGCGGCGGAGAGCGCGTCGCCGAAGAACATCAGCTCCTTGGTGCGCTGGGGGCCGATCAGGCGGGGGAGCAGATACGCACCGCCGCCGTCGGGGACCAGGCCCCTGCGTACGAACACCTCGATGAAGCGGGCCGATTCGGCGGCGATGACCAGGTCGCAGGCGAACGCGAGGTGCGCGCCTATGCCGGCAGCGGTGCCGTTCACGGCGGCGATCACCGGCTTCTCGCAGTCCAGGATGGAGGCGATGAAGCGCTGGGCGCCGCGGCGGATGGTGCGGGCCACGTCGCCCGCCACCCGGTCACCGGTGGCCGGAGCCCCCCGCAGGTCCGCGCCCGCGCAGAACCCCTTGCCGGTGGCGGTGATCACGACGGCGCGCACGGCGGGGTCGGCGGAGGCCTCGGCCAGGAGACCGATGATGTGCTCGCGCTGGTCCCAGGTGAGGGCGTTCATCGCCTCGGGGCGGTTGAGGGTGATGAGGGTGACGCCGTTCTCGGTGGCATGCAGGACTTCTGGCATGGAGTGAACCTTCCGAGGTGCAAATCAAGCCCTACGGGCCTATCGAGCCTGCGGGCATATCAAGCCCGTCGAGGGGGTCCCCCCTGCTCGAGCGAAGCCGAGAGCTTGGGGGAGATTGAGGACATGCGGCCGAAGGCCGCATACGGGGGGCAGAGGGGGCACGGCCCCACCTTCGGGACGCGGGCCGCCCAGGCCACCCCCTACCGGCACACAGCAAGCGCATCCAATGCCACCGCCCCCTGCCCCCTCGGCAGCACCATCAGCGGATTGATGTCCAACTCCGCCAGATCCCCGTCCAGTTCCAGCGCCATCCGCTGAATCCGCAGCACCACCTCCACCAGCGCGTCCACATCCGCCGGCGGCTGGCCGAGGCCTCCGCCGACCCCGCCGTGCGCGCCGTCGTGATCACCGCCACCGGCAAGGGGTTCTGCGCGGGCGCGGACCTGCGGGGGGCTCCGGCCACCGGTGACCGGGTGGCGGGCGACGTGGCCCGCACCATCCGCCGCGGCGCCCAGCGCTTCATCGCCTCCATCCTGGACTGCGAGAAGCCGGTGATCGCCGCCGTGAAC
>NZ_JAFLRJ010000303.1 GCF_017315755.1 Streptomyces beijiangensis | reverse complement strand
CCCCTGCCCCCCGTACGCGACCTTCGGCCGCGTGTCCTCAATCTCCCCCAAGCTCTTAAAGAGCAGGGGGGACCCCCTCGACGGGCTTGATTTTTCCTGGAGTGGGCTCGATTCGTGCGGACGGCCGGGAAAATTCAGCCCCTCCGGCGATTGAGGAGCGGGGTCCGGGGCGGGAGCTGCTCAGCGGATCGGGGAATGCCCCCGGCCGGGCCGCGGCGGCGCCTAGTGTCGGGGCCATGACGACCACCACCTCCGCCTGGGCCGACATCGACGGCATGGACGCCTTTGTCGCGCGGCCCGACGCCCCCGGCAGCCACCCCGGCGTCATCCTCGCCCCCGAGCTCTTCGGGCTCGACGACAACATCAAGGAGACCGCCCACCGGCTGGCCGCCCTCGGGTTCACCGTCGTCGCCCCCGACTTCCACCACCGCACCCAGCCCCGCGCCGCACTCGCCGGTGACGAGGCCGGCCGCAAGCGCGGGTTCGAGCTGCTCACGCTGCTCACCCGCGAGGGCGTACTCGCCGACGTCGAAGCCACCATGCGCCATCTGCGGGAGTACGAAGGCGCGGGCGGTCGTATCGGCATGGTCGGTTTCAGCGCGGGCGGGCACATGGCGTACCTCTCCGCCGCCCGTCTTCCTCTTCTGGCGACCGCCGTCATCTATCCGGGCTGGCTGACCGTCACCGACATCCCGCTCTCCACCCCGGAACCGACCCTCACCCTCACCCCGGGCATCACCGGACGGCTGCTCTTCGTCGTCGGGGACGAGGACCACGTCATCAGCCAGGCCCAACGGGGAGAGATCGAGCGCGAGTTGAAGGCGTCTGGGGTGCGGCACGACTTCGTCGTGTACCCCGGCGCCGGCCACCCCTTCCTCTTCGAGGGGCGCGAGACGTACGACGCGGACGCGGCGGCCGACACCTGGCGGAGAGTGGAAGAGCTGCTGAGGGATGAGCTGCGCCGATGAAGGAGCTCTACCACGTCGGGTTCGCCGTACCGGACATCGAGTCGGCCATGAGCGAGCTCGCGGATGCCGTCGGTGCCCAGTGGCACGAAGTGCGGGATGCCCAACTGGGGGAGTGGGCCTACCGGATCGTCTTCTCGCGCGGGCCGGGGCCGCGTCTGGAGCTGATCCAGGGGCCGTCCGGCAGCCCCTGGGACTGCGGCGGGTCCGCGCGCTTCGACCATCTCGGCTTCTGGGCCGAGTCGGTCGAGGAGGAGAACGCGCGGATGCCCGCCGCGACCGCCGACTTCGACGGCTGTCCGTACGGGAGGCCGTTCGCCTATCACCGGCTCGAAGGCATCGGCGGGCGGGTCGAGTTCGTCGACCTCTCCGTACGGGAAGGATTCCTCAGCCAGTGGCCCGAATGAAGCGCTCCAGCGCCTCCACCACCATCGCGTGATCCTCCAGCTGGGGCAGTCCGGAGACCGTCACCGTGCCGATCACTCCGGCTCCCTCGACCGTGAGAGGGAACGAACCGCCGTGCGCGGCAAAGGAGTTGGGGTCCAGGCGCGAGTCCGCCTCGAAGGTCTTGCCCTTCTCGCGGAAGCGCGTGCCGACGAGGAGTGAGCTCTCGGCGTACCGCGCCACGACCGCGCGCTTGCGGTCGATCCAGCCGTCGTTGTCGGCCGACGAGCCGGGCAGCGCCGCGTGGAAGAGCTGCTGCGGGCCCCGGCGGATGTCGATCGCCACCGGGGCGTCGCGCTCCATGGCCAGGTCGGTCAGGAGCGTGCCCAGCGCCCAGGCGTCCTCGTACGTGAAGTGAGGGAGCGTCAGGTGCTTTTGCTGGGCTTCGAGTTCGGCGACGGTGGGCGCGGTCACAGCTGCACCGTGATTCCCTCGGCGGCGCTGCGGCGCGCTGCTTCCAGTACGTCCAGCGCTGCCGCGGCTTCGTGCGCGGTGACCGGGGGGTTCGCGCCGGTACGGAGGGAGTCGGCGATCCCCGCGTAGAACGCCGGGTAGTCGCCGGGCAGCGTCGGAACCGGGCGGCCACCGCCCGTCAGCGGGGACTCGCCCGAGCCGACCCGGCCCCAGAGCGACTCCGCCTCCTCGCCCCAGCCCTCGGCGGCGGACGGGCGCTTGCCGTCGCGCAGGGCCGCCTCCTGGGGGTCGAGGCCGTACTTCACGTAACCCGCCGAGGAACCGAGGACCCGGAAGCGCGGGCCGAGCTGGGCGGTCGTCGCCGAGACGTAGAGGTGCGAGCGGACACCGCCGGTGTGGGTGATCGCGATGAACGTGTCGTCGTCGGCCTGCGCGCCGGGGCGGCGTACGTCCGACTCGGCGTAGACCGAGGCGGCCGGGCCGAAAAGGACCAGCGCCTGGTCGACCACGTGGCTGCCCAGGTCGTACAGCAGCCCGCCGATCTCGCTCGGGTCGCCGGACTCGCGCCAGCCGCCCTTGGGCTGCGGGCGCCAGCGCTCGAAGCGCGACTCGAAGCGCTGGATGTCGCCGAGCTCGCCGTCCGCGATGAGGGCCTGGAGGGTGAGGAAGTCGTTGTCCCAGCGGCGGTTCTGGAAGACGGAGAGGAGGAGGTTCTTCTCCTCGGCGAGCGCCGCGAGGTCGCGCGCCTCGGCGGCCGTGCCCGCGATCGGCTTGTCGACGACCACCGGGAGACCTGCCTTGAGGGCGGCGGTGGCCACGGGGATGTGCGTCTTGTTCGGCGACGCGATGACGATCAGGTCGAGCTCGGCGGCGTACTGCCACAGGTCGTCGGGGGAGTCGACGAAGCGGACGTCCGGGAACTCGCCGTGGGCCTGCTCCTGGCGCTCGGGGTTCGACGTGACGACCGTGTCGAGGACCAGGCCCTCGGTGGCCGCGATCAGCGGGGCGTGGAAGACGGAGCCCGCCAGGCCGTAGCCGACGAGTCCGACGCGGAGGTCAGGGAGGGCATGGAGATCAGTCATGCAATCCACTTAAGCAACGCTGTTGCCAAAGTGCAAGCGCAGGGGACAATGTCTCTGTGAACAGGGACAACAGTGGGGTGAATCTGCCGGCGCTGCGCAGCCACAACGCCGCGCTGGTGCTGGATCTGCTGCGGATGGCGGCAGAGGACGGCATCAGCAGGCTGGAGCTGGCCGAGCGCACCGGGCTCACACCGCAGGCCGTCAGCAAGATCACGGCCCGGCTCCGGGGCGAGGGGCTCGCCGAGGAGGCGGGGAGGCGGGCCTCCACCGGGGGCAAGCCGCGGACTGTGCTGCGG
>NZ_JAFLRJ010000302.1 GCF_017315755.1 Streptomyces beijiangensis | reverse complement strand
GTGAGTTCGGCGGTGCGCCGCAGCGTGTCGGCCAGCTTCTCCCGTACGACATCGAGCGCTGCGGCGCACCGCCGAACTCACCCCGCCGCCCGCAGGTCCCGCGACGCAGCCCGTACGCAGGCCGCTCACCACCGTCGGCGAACTCGCCCGCGCAGGAGCCTTGTTGCTGCGGGCCGGCGGAGTCGGGGCGTCGCCCGACGGCGGCGGTCCCGTCCTCACCGAGCACGACGTCCTCGCGGGCACCGGGCCTTCCGGCACCCTGCCCGAGGGCCCCGCCGAGGATCCGGTCCGTACGGAGGCGGGCGATGTGGTCGTGCCCGTGCTCGGCGGCGGATCGGTGGCCCGGGTCGTCGACGAGGCCACCGCGGGCGCCGCGCTGGGCCGCAATCTGCATCTGCTGCGGCCCGACCCCGCCGCGCTCGACCCGTGGTTCCTCGCCGGATTCCTGCGCGGCACCGCCAACCACCGGCAGGCCAGCAGCTACGCGTCGACCTCCACCCGGCTCGACGTCCGCCGCCTCCAGCTGCCGCGGCTGCCGCTCGCCGAACAGCAGCAGTACGGCGGCCGCTTCCGTGACCTGGCCCGTTTCGAGGACGCGCTGAGGACGGCGGGACGGCTGGGCGAACAGCTGGTGCAGGGGCTCTACGACGGTCTGACGGACGGCACGGTCACGCCGGAGTAACGCGTTGCACAACGGTTCCGTACAACCCTGGGACCGCTGTCAGTGTCGGTGTATACGCTCGAAACTCTCACGTTCGGTACGTCCCCAGGAGCAGCCATGTACGGCCCGGCGCCGTCCATCGACAACGGCAACAGCGGTGTGCGCATCCTCGTACGGGTGCTCCTGACCGCCTGCGCGCTGCTGACGATCGGGATCCTCTCCTGCGTACCGCTCTTCCGGATCGCGGCTCTGCGCCGCCGCTGGTGGGACTGGGTGCTCGCCTCCGTCGGCCTGGTGCTCGGCATCGGCTGCTTCGCGGCCGTCGGCGAACTGCCGGAGGAGAGCGGCTGGTCGGACGCGGCGCTGGCGGTGCTCCTGCTGCTGGGCGTGGGCAGTGCGACGTACTTCCTGATCGTGGACATCCAGCACCCGCACCGCCCCCGCCCACAGGCCGCTCCCGCACCGCACTTCAGCCAGAAGTCGACGCTCGGGCAGTACGGGCCGTATCAGCCGTACGCGCAGACGGTGCCCACCCAGGTACCCGTCGTGCCGGTCCCGCCGCCCCAGCATCAGCAGCCCGTGCCGCCGCCCCGAATAGACCAGGTCCGCGCCGAGCTCGACGAGCTCAGCGACCTCCTGCGCAAGAAGCCGGACGACCGCCCGGGACAGGGCCGTTGACCGGCGGACGCGTCATCGCGGAGCGCTACGAGCTGGCCACCCTCATCGGCCAGGGCGGTATGGGCCAGGTCTGGACGGCGTACGACCAGCGGCTCGACCGCCGGGTCGCCGTCAAACTGCTGCGCCCCGACCGGGTCGCGGGCGCGGCCGACGCCGACGAGCTGCGCCGCCGCTTCGTCCGCGAGTGCCGTGTCACCGCCCAGGTCGACCACCCCGGCCTCGTCACCGTCCATGACGCGGGAAGCGACAGCGACGATCTCTACCTCGTCATGCAGTACGTCGAGGGCGCCGACCTCGCCGACCACCTCGCCGAGCACGAGCCCTACCCCTGGCCGTGGGCCGTCACGATCGCCGCCCAGCTGTGCGCGGTGCTCTCCGCCGTGCACGCGGTGCCGATCGTCCACCGCGACCTCAAGCCCCGCAATGTGATGGTGAAGCCCGACGGCACCGTCACCGTCCTCGACCTGGGCGTCGCCTCCGTCCTGGACACCGACACCACCCGCCTCACCCACACAGGATCACCGATCGGCAGCCCCGCCTACATGTCGCCCGAGCAGGCGATGGGCGGCGCGGTCGGTCCGTACACCGATCTCTACGCTCTCGGCGTGCTCCTGCACGAACTCCTCAGCGGAGACGTGCCGTTCGCGGGATCGACGGCGCTCGGCGTGCTTCACCGCCACCTCTACGAGCCGCCCCAGCCGGTCCGCCAGATCAGGCCCGAGGTGCCCGTGCCGCTGGAAGCGCTCGTGCTGCGGCTGCTCTCCAAGGACCCCCAGCACCGGCCCGCCTCCGCCCAGGAGGTGTACGAACTCCTCGCCCCGCTGCTGCCCGTACGCGCCGTCCCCACAGGCCCTGCGGGCCCGCTCGACCCCACGCGCCCCTTCCTGCGCCCGCACGCCCCCTGGCCCGACCGCGTGGCGACACCGCCGCCCGCACAGCCCGCGACGCCGCCGTCGAACTTCCCCAAGCTCTCGGCTTCGCTCGAGCAGGGGAGACCCCATGCGGGCAGGCCCGATGTCGCGGGCGCCGTCGACGAGGTCAAGCAGCTGCTCGGCGAGGGCCGCATCACCCAGGCCGTGGACATCCTCGGCTCGATCCTCCCGGTCGCCGCCGAGGAACACGGCGAGAAGTCCCCGGTGGTCCGCATCCTGCGCAAGCAGTACGCGGCGACGCTCATGGACGACGGCCAGTACCGCCGCGCCCTGCCCGAGCTGCGCCGCCTCGCCGAGGACCGTGCGGCGGAGTCGGGCCTGGCCGACCCGCAGGCGCTGCAGTTCCGCTTCGACGCCGCCCAGTGCCTGGAACAGCTTGGCGAGGCGGTGGCCGCACTGGCCGAGTACCGAGCGATCCTCCCGTACTACGAGAACGCTTACGCGACGGGGAACGATCCCGCACGCGCCTTCGAAATCCGCCACCGGGCGGGCCACTTGCTGCTCGCGCTCGGCGACCACGCGACGGCGCAGCAGCAGTTGCAGTCCCTTCTGTACGACACCGAGCGCGCGTACGGACCGCACCACCCGCTCCCCGTAGAGCTGCGCCGGTCGCTGGAGAGGCACCACGAAATGCGGCGCACTTAGCGGTGGATGGCGCGGCGCGCGTGTAAAGGCCCGTACAAGAAGCCCTCAAGTTCGCATCCCGCCCCTGTTCTTCACTACTTCCACACCGGCACCATCAGCGTGATTCCGTGCCATGTCCCTGTCTGGAGCAGCCTTGTCCCAACACCGCATGTCGAAGAGACACCGCTACATCGCCTGGGCGGCCGGCGGCGTGACCGTCCTGCTGGGCGGCGCGGTGGCCGCGTACGCCACCGTGGCGACCCCCACGCTGCCCAACACGTCGGCCGCGGCCCGCCCCAAGCCGGCGATCTTCACCGGCAACGCCTTCGACACCTGCACCGCCCCCTCCCTGGCCGCGATGAAGGCCTGGCGCACGAGCTCCACCTACCGGGGCGCCGCCGTCTACATCGGCGGCAAGAACCGCGGCTGCGCGCAGCCCAATCTGACCGCGTCCTGGGTGAAGTCCGTGGACGCGGTGGGCTGGAAGCTCATACCGCTGTACGTCGGCGCCCAGCCGCCGTGCCAGTCCGGCACCCGCAACGAGAAGATGACCACGGCCAACGCCGCGTCGCTGGGCGCCACCGACGGCAACGACGCGATCGCCAAGGCGGCCGCGCTCAACATGAAGCCGGGCAGCGCGCTCTATCTCGACATGGAGTCGTACGACGTCACCAACACCGCCTGCAACAACGCGGTGATCGCGTACGTCAAGGCCTGGGACCACGCCCTGCACGCCAAGGGCTACTGGGCCGGCTTCTACGGCTTCTCCACCACCAGCGCCAAGGCCGTCGTCAACACGACGAACCACAGCGAGATCCCCGACGTGCTCTGGTACGCCCGCTACGACAACGTCAACTCCACCACCACGGGCTTCCCCTTCGACGCGAAGCGCTGGACGGGACACCGCCGCGGCCACCAGTACGCGGTCAACGCGAAGGTGAGCCACGGCGGATACACGCTCACGCTCGACCGTGACGCGTGGGACGCCCCCGTCGCCGTCGTCGCGAAGTAGGCGGCGCCCCGATGAACTCCAAACGAGCCCGCCAGGTCACCGAGGCGGCGACCGCGCAGCTTGTGCCCGGAGAGCGGATCCAGTTCACCGGACTGGCCAAGGCCGGTTCCGTATCGGTGAAACGGCGGGCGCTCACCACCGCCCTGGTGGGAGTGCTCAGTGCGGGCACGCTCATCGCCGTCGTGCAGCCGCGCCCGATGTACATGGCGCTGACGGATCAGCGCCTGATGTTCTTCGACGCCACCACCAGTGCGACGGGCAAGCCGGGCAAGCTCCTCATGTCGCTGCCGCGCCAACTGCTCAGCGTCGAACCGCTGAGCGGCGCGCTGCTGGGGCTCGGGCTCAAGACCGTGCTGTCGATACAGGGCGAGGAGCAAGGTCTGAAACTGACCTTCCCGCCCGCGTACAAGCGTGACGGCCGGGCTCTCGCGGCGCGGCTCCCGGTCACCGTCTGACGGCGGGCGGGCGAGCGGGGCGGGGAGCCCACCGGCCCCACCCCGCTTGCCCGTTCAGCGCGCCCGCAGGAACGCGGAGGTGGCGACCTGGCCGACCTTCTCCAGGCGGGTCTCGCCCGCCAGGTGCTTCTCCAGGGCCTCGCCGACGCCGGCCCAGCTGGGGTCCCCGCAGTCGTCGAGTACCACGATGCCGCCGGGCGCGACGATCTCCTCGACCCACTCCAGGTCGGCCGCGACGCCCTCGAAGGAGTGGTCGCCGTCCACGATGATCACGCCGTACTCGCGGTCGGCGGCCTGCGCCCGTACCTCGGCATCGCCGGAGAAGCCCTGCAGGATGCGGGCCTCCGCCCCCGGACGGCCGCCGCCCAGCAGCAGATTGGCCCGTACGACGTCCTCGCGCACCGGCGTCCCGGTCGGGTCGGACCAGGCGGCGGTGCCCGGCTGCAGCTGCGATCCCGCGAGCGGGTCGACGATGGTGAGGCGCGGCTCGATGCCCGAGCGGTGCAGCATCCGGCTCAGCGCGGCCGAGAACATCCCGTACAGCGTGCCGATCTCCAGGACGTCGGCGTTCGGCGGCTTGAGGAGCGGGATGGTGGCGAGCTTCCCGCAGATGTTGGAGGTGCCGCCGGCGAGACGGCCGACGCCCAGGGCCTCCAGGGCGACCACATTGCGGTACGCGACGGTGGCGTTGCGGCGCGCGAGGGCCTCGTTGACGACGACCTTCGTGATCTCGGTGACGAGGGAGTCCATCTGTGCGGCGTCGGGCATCCGGTGGATTCCGCGTCCGGTGGAGTCCACCAGCATCTTCAGGGCATAGCTGCTGCGGCGGATGGACTTCAGCTCGCTCTGGGCGGCGGACAGTTCGCCCTTGAGGGTGGTGAGCTCGCGCCGGACGTCGGCGGTGAGGGCCTTCTGGGCGCGCCGGACCAGCCGGGAACGCATGAGTGCTGACATCGTGAAATCGCTTCCGGCAAAGGGGAGTTGATGGCTCCGATGGGTGGCTGATCGGCGACCGTACGCCTTGTGCCCACTCTGTGGGCGACCTGTGCGCACTAGCCGGATGAACTCTTCGTGAGCGCCCGGCGGCGGGCGAGTGCGACCGGCAGCAGCCCGGTCGCGAGGAGTCCGGACAGGCCGAGCGCACCGGCCCACAGACCTGCGGTGAGTCCCGGCGGACGGAACGTGCAGCCGACCGAGGTGGTGGATCCGTCGAGGGGTACGGAGACCAGCCCCAGATAGGCGGTCGCGGGGCGGGCGGGCCCGTTCCCGGCCCGGCAGCTCCAGCCCTCGATGGCCGGCATCGCGAAGACCGCCGTGCCCTGCGACCCGGACGGCAGTTCGGCCCGTATCGAGGTGTCCGTGATCTGGACGGAGGTGGCGCCTGTCGTACGGAGGCGCTCGACGGCCGCCGTGAGCCGTGCGGTGTCCAGGCATCCGGTCAGCCCGTCGCGCGGCCCCCCGTGCACCGCCACTCCGCCGGGCGCCGTGCCCAGCGGCTGAAGCGCGGCGCGGCGGGCGGGGCGGCCGCCGCGCATCTGGGCCGCGTTCTTTCCGAGGACCGGGTTCGCGCCGAGGCTCGCCTCGCCGAAGTAGTCCGGCGCCCAGAAGAAGACCTCGGTGCCGGCCGGGCACTTCGTTCCGTGGCCGACCTGGGTGTAGACCCTGGAGCCGAGCAGCGCCTCCTGGTTGCGGAAGGGGGAGCCGTCGAAGCGGGGCCGCGACCCCGGCGGCCGTACGGTCACCAGCGGCGGGACCGTCTCCCTGCTCACCGTCGTCTCCCCGCCCTTCACCCAGTGCGCCCGCGCGCCGATGTCGAAGAGCGCGTCCGTGACCGGGTTGTCGAGACTCTGCAGATTGCGCCCGCGCGAGGTCCAGCCACCGCCGAGCGACTCCATGGTCCTGGTGAGGACGTCAGGGGTGAGGCTGCTGTAGTACGCGGCGCCCTGGCCGCCGATCAACAGGGGGTCGTTTCCCGTGAGTTGAGTGCGTCCCGGGTCCGTACGGTAGCCGGGCCAGCCGTCCGCGCCCGAGACCGCCGCCGCGCGCGCCGTATGGTCGTCGCCCCAGACCGGGTAGTCGTCGAGCCGCTGGACCCGCGCCCGGTCCCCGTACGCCACGGTCACCGCGGCCTGACCGACCAGGGCCGCCACGAGCAGCAGCGCGGCGATCCGGCCGAACCCGCGGTGGCGGCCGATCAGCAGCCCGGCCGCCGAGGCCACGAGCCCGGCGACGAAGACCGGATACGTCCAGTGCGAGACGAGCCCCTCGCTGAAGGCGGCCCCGGCGCCCGCCAGTACCAGCACCCCGCAGCCGCCGAGCAGCGCGCGCCGCCCCGGCAGTCCGTACGACAGACAGCTCCAGGCGGCGATCACCAGGACACCGCCGAGGACGAAGGTCTCGCGGTAGGGGCTGCCGTTGGGGGTGACGAAGGCGTGCCACATCAGATGGGTCGGCTTCCACTGCAGGGAGAGCGCGACGAGCAGGGCGAGCGCGGGCCAGGCCCACCGCTCGCGGGCGGGCGCCGGGCGGTGGAAGGGCAGGGTGCAGGCGAGGAGGAGGGCGCCGGAGCCGAGGAAGAGGGCGGGGGTGCCGAAGCTGTACGTGGCCGGGAGCAGCCGGGCGAGGAAGTCGGGCAGGCCGGCGGGGCGGAACTCCGTGGTCCGGCCGGGGAAGGCGTTCTTCGTCCCGAGATAGACGGTGAAGAGGAGAGGGGCGGCGAGCGCGATGCCGATCGCCACGGAGCGGGCGGCGCGCAGGAGTCCGCCCACTCGCTCTCGTACCTCCGGCTCCTCCAGCAGCAGCCGCACCACGAGCACCAGTGCGGCGCCGATGGTGGCCATGTACGCGGTGTAGAAGTTCGCAGTCCAGGCGAGGGCGACGACCAGGGGCGCAAGGACCGGGTGACGCCTGGTCCGCGCCCACTCGCCGACCAGGCAGAGAAGAGGGAAGGCGACGAGCCCGTCGAGCCACATCGTGTTGTACGTGGCCTCCAGGACCGACCAGCCGCAGAGCGCGTACGAGGCTCCGAGCACCCCGGCGAGCCACCGGTGGC
>NZ_JAFLRJ010000301.1 GCF_017315755.1 Streptomyces beijiangensis | reverse complement strand
TTCCGTACCAGAACGAGGACCGCCGGCGCGCTCGCCGCCACTGCCGCCGTCCTGTTCGGCGCACTGGCCACCGCCCCGGCCTCCGCCTCGGACTCCGCCCGGGCCCCCTCCCCCGGCGACTTCACCGTCTCCATCGGCGCCAAGGGCCCCTGGACCAACCCCGACGACACCCCGTCCGCGACGTACATCGACAAGAACGGCGCGTTCTACTACCAGTCGGCCCACTCCCTGTACGGGGCGAACGACCCGCGCAAGTGGACGTTCTACACCGGCAAGGACTTCGACTCCGCCACCCGTTCCACCGCCCTCAGCGACGCGGTCAACCCGGCCAACGCCAGCGACCGCAACAACGACACCACGTGGCGCTGCAACAACAGCCCCACCGGCCGTGAAGCCACGTACGCGCCCGACACCTCGTCCTACTCGCAGAAGAACTTCTGCGACCTGATGGGGGTGTGGGTGGATCCCGACACCGGTGACTGGTACGGCCTGGTCCACAACGAGTTCACCCCCTCGCCCCACGGCGACGGCCTGCACTACGACGCGATCGACCGCGCGGTCTCCAAGGACCAGGGCAGGACGTGGACCATCAAGGACCACGTGCTCACCTCGCCGTACAGCACCGAGCGAGGCGACAACCAGGCGTTCCCGAACGACACGTACCACTACGGCAACGGCGACGCGCGCCTGTTCGTGGACACCGCCTCCGGTTACTTCTACGTCTACTACAACTCGCGCATCATCCCGAAGGGCGGCGTCTCCGGAGGCTGGACCGACGGGAGCCGCGGGCATGTGGCCCGCGCCCCGATGTCCGGGAAGATGACGCCCGGTTCCTGGAAGAAGTGGTACGACGGCTCCTGGTCCCAGCCGGGCACCGGCGGCCTGGAGAGCAACATGGAGCCGGTCGACGCCACCCACACCACCGGCTACACCCCCGTCGCGAACGACTACAACCCGGCGAACCCCGGCAACGTCCAGCAGCAGCAGGCAGCCGGGAAACTGCCCGCCAAGTCCGACCTGCTGACCATGAACATCGCCTACAGCGCCTATCTGGGGCTGTATATAGGCGAGCCCGAGGCCGTGCACCAGGACGGCACCGAACCCCAGCGCTTCTACGTCACCGACAACCTCGCCACCCAGAAGTGGCGGCTGATCGGCGACTCCGGCGACTACCTGACCGGTTCCTGGTACCGCTGGCTGCTGGACTCGGTGAACAAGACCGGTTCCACCGTCGTCGGCAAGAAGTTCCGTTCGTACTGCTCGTTCTTCTGCTCCGAGGGCGCCGACGGCGAGTACTACGACACCGTCATCGACACCAAGTCCCCTGCCGCTCCGGTCGGCCCGGGCAAGGCCTACACGATCGCCAGCGGTGCCGGCCGCGTCCTCACCCAGGTCCGGGGCAGCACTGCCACCACCTCCCGTGCCCCGAACGGCAGTTCCGACCTCAGCCGGTGGACCTTCACCCCCAACGGTGACGGCTCCTATCGCATCGCCAACGCCTCCAGCCATCAGCTCCTGGGCGTCGACGCGAAGACCGACGCCGGGCGCGCCTGGGGCGCCAAGCCCACCGCGACCAACGCACCGGCGGGCGGCCCCACGGTCGGACAGCAGTGGTTTGTCATCGCCAACACCACGGTCGACGGCAAGTCCACCGGCACCTTCCGCCTGGTGAACCGCTACAGCGGACTCGTCATCGGCCTGTCGGCCACCAACGGCCGCCTCACCGAGACCACTCCCACCCGCGCGTGGACCGACTCCACCGGCGGCCAGGTCGGCGGCGCGCGCACCAGCGCGGAGCAGACCCTCACATTCACTGCCGCAGGTTCGGCGCACCAGCACCACTGACACCGGCGTACGGCTGCCCCCGCACCGGCACCCGCTGCCGGTGCGGGGGCAGTCCCGCATCCCATCCGCACCATGGAGGCCCCCGCGTGCCCGCCCGGTACCACCTGAGGTTCCAGATCCACCCCACGTCGGCCGCCGAGAGGCAGGCGGTTGAACTGGCCGAGTTCTGCCGACAGTCGGGCATCGACGAGGTCGTACTGCTGCTCGGCGCCGAGGAGTTGTACAACGGTCACCCCTCGGGCGACGAGGAGGACCGCCTGTACGACGCGGCAGCCACCGCGGCCACGGTGCT
Organism: Streptomyces beijiangensis; assembly: GCF_017315755.1. Lineage (GTDB taxonomy): Bacteria > Actinomycetota > Actinomycetes > Streptomycetales > Streptomycetaceae > Streptomyces > Streptomyces beijiangensis. The sequence continues at coordinate 9,081 of NZ_JAFLRJ010000301.1, read as the reverse complement.
GCGCGACGCCGGTCTCGACGTCAGCCTCAACCCCTGGGTGACAGCAGGGCACGCCGACCGCGGGCGCTACGACCGTCTCGGTTTCGCGCCGATGGCCGGGCCCGACGGACAACCCGCCGTCGGCCAGGCGTCCTTCGCCTGCCCACGCTGGCGTACCTGGATCGCCGCGCATTACGGCCGGTTCGCCGAGCTGGGCTTCCGCGTCCTGTGGCTGGAGGATGACTTCCGCTATCACAATCACGCGCCGCTGGAGTGGGGCGGCGGATTCGAACCGCTCATGCTCGACCGCCTCGCGGAGCTGGTCGGCAGGACGGTGAGGCGCGAGGAGGTGGTGGCCGCCGTTACCGCACCGGGCGCCCCGCACCCGTGGCGTGCGCTGCTGCAGCAGACCTGGCGTACCTCGCAGCTCGAGGTCGCCACCCTCGTCGCCGAGGCCGTCGAAAAGCACTCGGAGGGCCGCTCCCGGCTGGGCCTGATGAGCTCGGGCCCCGGCGCCCATGCGGTCGAGGGCCGCGACTGGACGGCTCTGTTCGACGCGCTCACCATCGAGGGCGAGGTGGTCCACCGCCCCCACTTCGCTCCGTACAGCGATGTCCCGGGCCGTGAACTGAGCCGATCCATATGGATGTTGGACGTGCAGCGATCACTGCGCCCCTCCTCCGTACACAGTGAACCCGAGATAGAGAACTGGCCACACACCGCCTGGTCCAAGGCCGACACCCAGACCTGGTCCGAAATGGTCACCGCGCAGCTCTCCGGCGCGGACGCGCTGTTCCTCAACGTCCTGCCCGTCCAGTCCGGCCACGCCCGGCGGTTCCCGGAGGTCACGAGCCTCCTGCAGCGGTCCCGCCCCGCACTGGACCTCGTGGCGGAACGCCGCGACAACGAGCTCGGCACCCTCGGCGTGGGGCTGGCTTTCAACTCGGAGGCGTCGGCCCACGTCCGAACGCAACGGACGGGGAAGCTCGCGGACCTGGCCGTCGACCCGGGTGCCGCGGCGGACTTCCTGCTGCGCTACGGGGTGCCGGTCACAGCCGAAGACGCGCCTGTACGTGTGCTGTTCGGCCAGGTCGCCCGGTCCTTCGACGACGACGCGCTGCGCCGGATGCTCTCCGGCGGTCTGCTCCTCGACGGCATCGCCGCGCAGGTGCTGACCGAACGCGGCTTCGGCGAGCTGCTCGGCGTCACCGTGTCGGAGATCGTCGGCCGCCAGGAGCCGGCCGCACCCGGCCCGTACTCACTGGAGCACGCCCACACCCTCCCGACCGACGAGGACTCCGACGTCTTTCTGAGCGTCAACATGCAGCCCTCGCTCGCACGGCTGCACCCCGCCGACGGGGCGGAGGTCTGGACGAATATCCTCACCCCTGACCTGCAGGCGTGGGGGCCGGGCCGCTGCGTCTTCACCAACCCGCTCGGCGGCCGCGTCGCGGTCCTCGCCGCCACGGCCCCCGAGCTGCTGCCGTACGACGACGACGGCCAGCGGCTGCTGCACGCGACGGTGCGCTACCTGGAGGCCGGTGCGCCCGTACTCCCCCTGGTCAGTGGCGGACCATATCTGGTCCCCCGCCTGGCGCGCACCGGCCGTGGCTGGCAGCTCGCCATCACCAACGGCAGTGCCGATCCGGCCCGCCCCCGCATCGCCCTGCCCTTCCCGCCGGACGCCGCGGAGGCAACCCTGCTCGCCCCGCTCCACGTACCCACATCGACCACGATGACGGCAACCACCGGGTTCCTCACGCTCGACCAGGACCTACCGCACCGCGGCTGGCTGCTCGTCGACGGGGTCGATGGCCTTACGATTCGGCGACGGTAGCCGACGAGGCGCAGTAGGCAGGGCCACGCACGACGCCACACCGCACACCTCTTGCCTGAGCGCATCGCCTGGAGAGCCCTGCTCCCGCCCAGATCCGACTCGCCGCAATCGAGCGCGCGACCTTGTTGGCCATCCGCTCAGCCGAGCGGCTTGTCCAGCACGGCCTTGCGGTGGCTGAACGTCTCGAGCGAGTACTGGCCGTGGTAGCGACCCATGCCGCTCTCGCCGACCCCGCCGAACGGCAGATCCGAGACCGTGAGGTGCGCCACGGGGAGCCCGAAGCCGACACCGCCCGACGAGGTCTCGGCGACCAGACGGTCGCGGACCGCCTGCGACTCGGTGAACGCATACAGCGCCAGCGGCTTGTCCCGGTCGTTGATGAACGCGATCGCCTCGTCGAGTCCGTCGACCACCACGACCGGCAGGATCGGCCCGAAGATCTCCTCGGCCATGACGGCGGAATCCGGGGACACGTCGGCCAGCACCGTCGGTGCGATGTAGCGGTTCTCGCGGTCGTACGCGCCCCCGACGACGAGCCGGCCGGAATCGAGCAGGCCCGTGAGCCTGTCGAAGTGCCGATCGTTGACGATCCTGCCGAGGCGGGGCGACTCGGCGGGATCCGCGCCGAACGTCTCCTGTACCGCCTCCGCCAGCGCGCCCTCCAGCTCCGCGGCGGTCTCCCGGTCGGTGAGTACATAGTCCGGTGCGACGCAGGTCTGGCCCGCGTTGAGAAACTTCGTGGACACAAGCCGGGCGGCGACCTTCCGCACGTCCGTGTTCCGGTCGACGAACGCCGGTGACTTCCCGCCAAGTTCCAGGGTCACCGGAGTGAGGTGCTCGGCGGCCGCGCGCATCACGATCCGGCCGACGGTGCCGTTGCCGGTGTAGAAGATGTGGTCGAAACGCTGCTCCAGCAGGGCGGTGGTCTCCGGCACGGCGCCCTCCACCACGGCCACCGCATCGGCGTCGAGGAACTTGGGCAGCAGTTCCGCGATGACGCGCGAGGTGGCAGGCGCGAGCTCGCTCGGCTTGGCGACAACGCAGTTGCCCGCGGCGAGCGCGCCGGCCACCGGGGCGAGCAGCAGTTGCGCCGGGTAGTTCCACGGGGCGATCACCAGGACGACGCCCAGCGGGTCCAGCACGGTCCAGGCACGCGCGTCGCCGAGGTGCTCCGGCACCTCGGCGGGCTCCGGGCGCAGCCAGCCCTCGAGCCGCTCAAGGGTGTGGTCGATCTCGCGCACGGTGAAGTCGATCTCCGTACGGAACGCCTCGCTCTCACTCTTGCCCAGGTCCGCATGGAGCGCAGCCGCGATGTCCTGCCCGTGCTCGGTGAGCAGTGACCGCAGGGCCCGCAATTGCCCCGTGCGCCAGGACATGGGCTTTGTGCGCCCGGTCCGGTAGGTGGTGCGCAGCCGGGCGACGACCTCTGCGGGCTGTTCGGCGGTGGAATTCACCAGGGACTCCTCTATGCGGGTGGGGCCACTCTCGTCCAGTACTGGTGGCCGCCAGTACTGCCACGGCGTGCGAGCGACAAATCAGGTACGTGTATTTGCCAACAGTATGCAGCCGCTGGTTCTTCCCTCGTTGGCGTACGCAATCTGCGACCGCACCCGCGGCCGACCGGTCACCTCCCGGCAAATACCCCTGGCGGGAATGCCCCGTTCGCCAGAGCGGTACGCGAGAGGCGGCCGCCGATCTCGGTGAGCCGTTCGACCGCCGCCTGCCCGAGGTGCTCGTACGGCGCCCGGGCAAGCCCGTCCGTAACCTCCTCCACCCCGCTCCTCAGCTCGTGCCCGAGCGCGGTGAGACGGCCCTCGAAGTCGAGCACGCCGCGTGCGCGCAGCCTGGCCTGCGCCGCTTCCCACTCCGGTGCACTCCAGCCGCGACTGTGCCGGGCGAACTCTTCGGCGAAGCCCTCACCGGTGGCGGTGTGGGTGATCAGCGCCTCCAGACCGTCGAGACCGGCGGTGGACAGCGCGGCCAGATGACCGTCACCGCGGTACTCGCGCAGCACGGTGACGGCGTGCCACAGCGCAAGGTGCGCCGGGCCGGGAGCGGGCAGGTCTGCATGGGCCGCGTAGAGCGGCCGCCCCGCCGCGGCGCACGCCTCAGTGGCGGTCGTGGCCAGCTCGGCCGCCTCCCGTACCTCGGGGTCGTCAGCGACGGAGTCGCCCAGCAGGCGGCGCAGCACCCGGTCGACAGCCTTGAGCCGGGCCGTCAGGACGCTGGCGGGGGCCGCCAGGTCCCATGCCCGCGGGATGTGTGCGGCGACGAGAGCCGGGCTGAAGTTGTAGAACGTGGCGGCCACGACACCGGCACCCACCGCTCCCATTGCTGCGGCGCGCCCGGCGAAGTACCCCATGCGGCCCTTTTCCAGCCCGGCAGCACTGAACTCCTCCTCGGCCTCGGGCGCGAAGTAGATCAGGGAGTGGAGGGGATTGAGTGCCCCGTGACACTGCTTACCGGCCAGTAGAGAAGTCATGGCCGCACTGTAGACCCGCCCCGGGGGCCTTCGCTGAGCGCGTCGCCCTGGTCCAGCAGGTGGAAATTCCGGCTGCCTTGCGTGGACTGAGTCATGCGATTTCTGACCGGCACGCGTGATGGACCGGTCACGGCGCAAAGCTCAGTGGGGCCGTTCTATGGCTTCCGTTACCGCATCCCGCTCGTTACCATCCGGTAGCTTCAACTGCCCCTGGGTGCGCACCACTCAGCCGAACGACTGGAGTTGCCATGCGCCGTTCCACCGCTGCCGGGCTCACCGCGTTCGCCTCGGGCGTCGCGTTCCTGTGCTCCGCTCTGCTGACAGGGCCGCCGGCTCAGGCCGCACCCGCTCCGCAGGCGGACCGGATTCCCGTGATTTTCGTGCATGGCCGCAATGCCGACCCCGGCGTCTGGGGCACCATGAAGAGCACGTTCAAGCAGTCCGGTTACTCCGACAGCGAGCTGTTCGGCTGGGGCTACGACAGCAGCCGGTCCACCAATGAGGTGCTTGCCAGGCAGTTCTCCGCGTACGTCGCCGACGTGCTGCACCAGACCGGTGCGGCGCAGGTGGACATCGTCGCCCACTCACAGGGCGGTCTGCCCACCCGCTGGTTCCTCCGATTCGGCGGCGGTACGTCGGTGGTACGCGACTGGGTGTCCCTGGGCGGGCCCAACCACGGGACCAATCTGGCGTGGGCCTGCGCCCTGTGGGATCAAGGCTGCCGCGATATGACGCCGGGTTCGTATGTCGAGAGCCACCTGGCCGCGGGCAACCAGACACCCGGGCCGACACGCTACGCAACATTCGCCTCCCACTGCGACGAGTTCATCCTCCCCAACAGCAGCGTCCCCCTGCCCGGGGCCGCCAATTCCGACGCAGGCTGCCTGGCTCACAACGACCTCCTCACCGACCCGTCGACCGCACAAGGCGTCCTGGCGTTCCTGCGGCAGTGAGCCGTGGCCGAGTTCACTCTCCTCTGCCGTCCTGACGACTGGCTGCCCACAAAACCGGAGCGGTGATACCGGCGGCGCGGCCATCTTCCGCTGCCCATCAGGGGACCAGCGCAGCCTACGGATGTGGTCGGGCATGAGCCGTTGGACTATTCACCCGATCGAGGTCTGGTCTACCCACTACAGCGAGCGATAGCTTCATTACTCACCGTAGGGGGTCGGTTGAGCTGGCCTCCGCTCGCTCTTCCAGGGGGAAGACTTGCGATTTCTCTGCTTGAACCGAGCCTTGGCCGTGACAGCGGCCTGCCTCGCGGTCTTGGCCGCGACTCCGGCCTCCGGGCACGCGACCGAGTCGAAAACGACATCGGCTCCGCGCGTGACGATGCGCCAGGAGAAGAACTACCAAGTCGAGGTCGACAACTTCTCGAACCAGGCTTTCGACGAGGTTGCCCTGGCTTTCACCCGCAACAGCATACCCGTCACCCAGATCCTCCACCAGTTCAACGTGCCGGCCTCCAGCGTGATCATCTTCGACCTCGGACCGTGCTCCGACATCAAGCAGTACGCGGTCAGCGGCCTCGTGAGCGGCGAGCGCCAGTTCACCACCGGCGACGTCGACGCCGATCCCGTCGGCTGCGACGACATCATCACCATCCGGAACACGGCAGCGCCCGAAATGCAGAGGAAAGCCCGATGAGGCGCGCGGTCAAGGCGCTCTGCGCCGCCTCGCTGGCACTCGCCGCGGCGGTCGCAACCGCCTCGCCGGCTTCGGCCGTACGCCAGGCAGACGCACCGAACTACCAGGTTGATGTCGTCAACCACGCCGGCCTCGGTCTGGACGAGGTCGACCTTGCCGTCGGACGCTTCAGCGACCCGGTCATCCGGCTGCAAACCCAGCGGCATGTGGTGTCAGGAGCCACAGTCACTTTCGACCTCGGCCCCTGCTCCGACGTCCGGCAGTTCGCAGCCAGCGCCTTCGTCGGGAATCGCGAGGTCCTCCACACCGGAGACATCAACCCCAGCCCGAACTGCCACACCCAGGTCGAGATCACACACACATGAGCACGGCGGGGAGGGGGGACGCATGCAGCACCGCATGATATCCTGCTCGCGCTGCCCGTAGCAGCGTTGCTCACCACCACGGCGGGCGTAGCCCCGGCATACGCAGCGAACGGCCGCTTCGTTTTCGAGAACGCGGTCAGCCGAACGGGAGAGATGACCAACCCGCCCTCGGGCAGGTGCATCAAGCTCCCCTATCCGGTCATCAGGGTCACCAACGCGACCAACCAGAAAGCTCACTTGTTCCCGGACGCCCAGTGCAACACGACGGAAATCGCCGTCGTGGCGGCCGATCCTGGAACCGGAAGAGGCACGGCGTGGGGTAAACCGGACGGATCCCCTTCCGCGCTGGCAGTGAAGTTCGACTGCGATCTCGTCGCCTGCTCCTGAGCCATGTCTTCCTGGGGCCGGTCACCGAATCGCCGGCAACACGGGCGGCCCGGACGGCGACGTCCTGGCCGCCCGTCCGGAGCCACACTCGATCCGCAGATCAACTCTTCGTGGGACCCCGTCAGGTCTTCGGGTCTGTGCTCTCGAGCCCTACCAGCCGCCCGGTTCAGAAGGCGTGCGCCATCAGCTCCGCGAACAGCGCGTGCTCGTCGACCTCGAGGCCCCGCGAGCGGAACCAGCCACAGATGTTGGCGCAGTCGCGCTGGAGGAAGGTCATCCCGTTGAGATTGCCGACCAGGTCGACGATCTGTGGCAGGTCGATGATGACCAGCCGCTCGCCCGCCGCCAGGATGTTGTACGCCGAGAGGTCGCCGTGCACGACGCCGTTCTGCACCATCGTCGCGAGCGCATCGGTGAGCTGCTCGAAGTACGCCGCCAGCAGCTCGGGGGAGGGGCGAACCTGGGCGAGCCGGGGCGCGGTCCCGACGGAGCCGTCCTCGTCGACGACGGTGATCCACTCCATCAGGATCTCGGTGCCGTCGATCTGGACCGGGTAGGGAACCGGCAGCCCGAGGCCCCAGAGCCGCACCAGCGCACCCCACTCGGACACCGCCCACTCGCCGGCTGCGACCTGCCGGCCGAAGGTGCTCTTTCGCTTGATGGCCCGCTCGTCACGTGAGCGCTTCATCGAACGGCCCTCGGTGTAGGACGCGGCACGGTGGAAGGTCCGGTGCTCGGAAGAGCGGTACCGCTTGGCCGCCATGACCACGCCGGCTGCGGGGTCGAGCGGGTCGGCGCGCTCAACAAGGTGGACGTCGGCCTCCTTGCCGGTCTTGAGGACGCCGAGCTCGGTGTCGATCGCGCCCTGCGAGGTCACCACCCAGTCCGGGAGGGGCTCGGGGCCTCGGCAGAGGGGTTCGACGCTGAGCCAGGTCGACCAGCGCTGACCGTCCTCGAGGTCGCCGTAGGAACGGAAGTCGAAGACGAACCGGTCGTCGACATCGCCCAGGTCTTCCCGCGGCGGGACGAAGCGGTAGGGGTCGGTGATGAAGTCGTCAGATAGTGCCGGGTGCTGAGGGTGCTGCGAAAGATCGTCGTGGGACATCGCTGGAGGTGCTCCATGAAGTGAGAGTGAGGCGGTCTGCGGGCAGGCCGAGGACAGTCGTAGTCACGGTCGTGCCTCCTCTCGTGGAGCACCGGGCAGCTCCCGGTGTCCCGCCCATGGTGAGGGGCGGACACGGGGAGCTGCAACCGAATAAAGTCGGCCCGCGTCACTGGACCGTCACCCCGACGGTCGCCGGATTAATCGTGCCCTTCGGATGATCCAAGGGCGTCAGAATGGTGCGATGGATCATCACTTCGTTGGCATCCCAGAGTTGACCGGCGTACCCCGTGTCGCAGTCGTCATCGACGTCATGCGCGCCTTCACCGTGGCTGCCTGGGCCTTCTCCCGTGGCGTCGAGAAGATCGTTCTGGCCTCAACGGAGAGCGACGCACTCGCCTTGAAGGAGAGTCGCCCCGGTTGGCTGGCGTTGAAAGACGGAGCTCCAGCAGCGGGCTTCGACGCGGTGAACTCGCCTGGCTTGCTCAGGTCATGCGATTTCGCCGGCCGCACGCTGGTGCAGAAGACGACGGCAGGAACTGTGGGCGCGCTGGCTGTCGCGGACGCACCGCTGGTCTTGTGTGCCGGCTTCGTGGTGGCCGGCCCGACCGCGCGGTTCCTGCAGGCCAAGGATTCCGGTCCGGTGACGTTCGTTGTCACCGGAGAGGGAGGCCAGGCCGACGAGGACCTGGCCTGCGCTGAATACATTGCTCAATGCATGGCCGGAGGCGATGTCGAAGTGGCCCCGTATCTCCACCGCGCGAGGGCTTCTCGTGCCGCGGACGATCTTGCTGCGGGACTGCGGCTCGGATTCCACCCGGACGATGTCGACCTCTGCTTGGAAGTCGACAGGTTCCCCTTTGTGATGATGGCTCGCCAGGAAGAGTCTCTGACCGTGCTCCGTCCCGTTGCGGTGCCTGATCTCCAGTCCAGTCTCCGCTGACCTGCATCCGGCCCGGTCGGGGAGTGCGGCGGTCGGGTGTGGGTGATGTTCGGTAGGCGGCTGGTGGTGCTCGACGTGTGCCGGGACAGCTGAGGGCGGAGCGGCTGGTGCACCGGGGCGGGGTGCTCCAGTTGTCCGACTGCTGCAAATCTTTGTTACCTTCCGGTGTCCAGCTGACGTCCACGACTGATGCGGGCCAACTCGCCTCAATTGGAGAGACGTTGGCCCTTGCCGAGGCCAGGTCCCCGCCCGGCAGCAGCCCCGGAAATGTCCTGGAGCCGCCTCTCCCACCGCTGGCCCGTGGGGTCGTCGTCTGCATCACTTCGTATGCCCAGGAGG
>NZ_JAFLRJ010000300.1 GCF_017315755.1 Streptomyces beijiangensis | reverse complement strand
CCCCCTCGACGGCGTACAGCGCGGCCCGTACACCGGCGACATCCGCCCCGGGGTCCAGCACTGCCAGCTTCGCCTCGTCCAGATGCGTACGGGCGGCGACGAAAGACTTCGCGCGGCAGTAGACCACCACGCCGGCGTTGAACAGCTCGCCGCGTTCGACCCGCGGCACCACGCGCACCAGCGCGTACTCGAACACGTCCCGCTTGCTCACTGGCCGCCGTCCTTGTTCGTCGCGTTCGTCGCGTTCGTCGCGTGCGCCCGGGGCGTAAGACGATCTGCCAGCCAGCCCGGCGCCCTGGAGGGTGCGGCGGCGGTCGGCGGGCCGAAACTGATGCGTTCGTGCACGCCCGCGGCGCGCTCGAGGAGTACTTCCACGTACGCACGCCGGAGTGCGCCGGTGGTCTCGAAGCCCTCTTCATCCGCCAGCCAGACATCAGGTACGTCGGCAGCGCACGCGGTCAGCAGTTCCTCGGTGACCAGCGGCGCGAGCTCGGCCGCAGCGGCGGCGACATCCGGCGCGAACGGCGCGAGGGCGTGATCGGCGGCATCGTACGGCTTGGTGCCGTAGTTCTTCGCGGATGGCCAGTTGTGGTGCCAGATCATGGTGGCGCCGTGGTCGATGAGCCACAGATCGCCGTGCCAGACCAGCATGTTGGGGTTCCGCCAGGAGCGGTCCACATTGTTGATGACGGCGTCGAACCAGACGATCCGCCCGGCCTCCTCGGGCCCCACCTGGTAGGCCAGCGGATCGAAGCCGATCGAGCCCGGCAGATAGTCCATGCCGAGGTTCAGCCCGCCGCTCGCCTTGAGCAGCTCCTGCACCTCCTGGTCCGGCTCCCCGAGCCCGATGACCGGGTCGAGCTNNCGTCGGCCTCGACGATCCCCGGAAGCGAGCCGCCCTCACGCAAGGGCGTGACGTAGCGGGTCGCTGTGACTTCGGTGAGCATGATCCGAGGTTAACCGGGCCTGCTCCCTGAATATCTATGGGCCGGCACGGAACTCCACCGGCCCAGCGAAACACCGCGACCTACCCTGGGGAGAATCTGGGGAGTTTCAGCTCGCTCCGCCACCGCTTCACCGAGCAAGCGGTCGATCACAGTACGTCGGTCGGCAGCCAGCTCATCGACCGGGTGAACACCCCAGGCCGCAGGCGAGCGTCGACGACGTCGCCATACCGGACGGGGTGAACCTGAAGGCCCTGCTGCCGTCCGGCTCCACAGTCGACTACACCTTCACCCCCGGCGCAGACGACCTGGCCTACACAGTCAGTACCGAGATCATCGTGCCGATCGTCCTGACCAGCGGCACATGGCCGGGCTCATTCACCGCAGGCCAGCAGTTCACCTTCATCATCCCGCTCATGTTCCCCACAGCGAAGTTCGAGTCGTCCCTGAAGACCACGACACGTGGAACGGACCGGCAACTGGAGTTCTACGCCGAAATCCCCTACACCACCATCTGACCGCCACCTGTCGGATGTGATGCCTCCCCGCGTGAAGGAGGCATGGTTCTGGCCGTGTTCGCGCCAGCCACCTCAAGATCGACCACCCAGGCAAGCCGCTGGCTCGTCCAGCGACCTTTCCGTTTGTTGATCTTTATCAACGGTGAAGCCGGGATTCCGGCGGCAGGAGGGCAGGGCGTTGACGTCCGCCGTGACGAAGTGAGGTTGGCCTGCGTCGGATTGTGGCTGCGGCCGGAGTTGGGGCCGTGGTGCTGGCGGCAGCAGTGCTACCAGCGCAGGCGGCCGATGAACCGGGCAAGAGCGTCACGGTCGGCTGCGGGAAGAACCGGACGCAGGCACTGCACCGGGCTTTGGTGAAATCAGCCCCGATCGGGAAGCCCGTCACGGTGTATCTGACCAAGGGATGCCGCTACACCTACCCGGACAAGAGGAAGCAGTTCTCGGTGCCCGACGGGCGCACGATCATCGGGCACGGCGCGGTGCTGGAAGGCCGCACGGACCTGTATCCGGTGCTGACCTCCTTGACCAGCGGCTCACGGATCACGCTGGAGGACGTGACACTGACCGGGCCGTCGTTGTGTGTACTGGTGCCGGCCTACTCCCACTTCACGCTCAAGAACGTCAACCTGCACTGCAGCCAGTCGATGACCGCGATGAGGGTCAAGGACGACGGAGCGGCCGACCTGCTCGGTGACACCGAGCTGCGCGGCGGTGGCGCCCCCACGGCGCATGGCGGCGGGGGCGGGCTCATCATCGAGCGTGGCGGCACCGTACACCTGCGCGACCGGGCCAAGATCACCAACTTTGCCCTGTCGACCCGGATGGTCGACGTCCCTGCAGGCGGCGGCGAGACGATCACCAACCAGAAAACCGGGGAGCTCGTGACCACCCCGTACACGCCGGCACGTGGTTACCAGACGGACGGCATCGGGGCCGGGGTGCTGAACAGGGGGACGCTCACGGTCGAAGACCAGGCCACGATCACCGGCAACAAGATCGTGCGCACCACCCAGCAGCCCAAGTATCCCCTGGCCCCCGACGACCACCACGCCTACAAGGGGGGCGGGATCTACAACTAGGAAGGGGCGAGCGCGACGGTCGCCCCCGGCTCGGTCACCGGCAACCAGCCCGACCAGTGCACAGGGCCCACCCCGGTCACCGGCTGCACCAACTGACCGTCGTGCAAGGCGCCCTGGCCACCCGCCCCCGGCCAGGGCACCGCAGGGCCGCGAAGTGAGGCACGCCGCTCAGGTTTCTCCACGCCCTTTCGAGCCGCTCGGGAGTGCCGCATCGAATGAGTCGTCCTGCGCGATGGCGTGGTGACTCACATCTCGGCGCGGCTATGCAGTACGCCTGCCTCGGACGATCCGGAGGCTAACGGCGACGGCCAACAGCCCTGCTCATGATCCCTGAGTGCGGTCCCTTCCAGTGGTGGCTCCGAGGGAGAACTTGGTGGCCAGCACGAAGTGCTCGCGGTCGGCGGAGATCAGCTTTCCGGTCAGCTCTTCGGACTCCCCGAACTGGTAGCCGTCCGCGCTGTCGAGGAAAGTGCCGCCCGCCTCGGCGAACCGGTCGAAGATCCGGCGCGCCTCGTCCGGCTCGGCGCCGGCACCCCAGCCGGTGCCGAAGTTCGCCGTGCCGAGCGCGTACTCGGACACGCGCAGTCCGGTCCGGAGGCCGAAGGTCGTGTAACGCATGAGATGTCCTTGCAAGAGGCATTGGAAGGCGGTCGCGCCGGGGTGGAGGGGTGAGCGTCAGCCCGCGTTCGGCTGGGGTGCAGCGGACAGGCTCTGCTTGACGTACCGGCTGGTCTCGTCGGCGAGGATCTCGGGCAGGCCCGTCTCGATGCCGGACAGGGCCTGCGTGGCGACATCGGCGGCAGCGACCTTCTGATCGGCGGGCACGCCAGCGGCCATGTCGGTGTCCATGTAGCCGACGTGCAGGGCCGAGACGGCGATCCCGCGCGGTGCCAGCTCCTCTCGGGTCGCGTCGCTCAGCGCCCAAGCGGCGGCCTTGGAGGCGGCGTAGGAGCCGAGGCCGGCCGGGTGGAACCAGGACAGGGCGGACAAGACGTTGAGTACGGAGCCGCCGCCGTTGCTCTCGATGACAGGGGCGAAGGCCCGGGTGGCGGCGAGCGGGCCGAAGAAGTTGGTCTCCATCTCGCGACGTACCTCGTCCAGGTCGCCGCCGATCAGCGTCGCGCCGGTGGAGATGCCCGCGTTGTTGATCAGCAGCGTCGCATCGGAAGCGATGCGGGCGGCCTCCCGTATCGACTCCTGGTCCGTCACGTCCAGGCGCAGCGGGGTGACGCCCGGCAGGTCGACCGTCTCGGGACGGCGGGCCGCCGCATAGACCTTCGCGCCGTGCTCGACGAGCTGGGCGGCCAGGTGCCGTCCGAGGCCCCGGTTGGCGCCGGTGACGACTGCGACCGCGTTCTTCAGTTCCATGTCTGCTCCTGGTCCTGGCGGGGGCCGTCGGCCACCCGCAGCAATTAGATTACGACTCCAATCTAAACACGGGTCTATGATAGATGCCAGTTGACATCCAAACGGGAGGTGGTCATGAGCCGCGTATCGCAGGCGCAGGCAGAGGAGAACCGAAGGCGGGTGGTGGACACCGCCTCCCGGCTGTTCCGCGAGCAGGGCACCCAGGTCAGCGTCGCCGACCTCATGAAGGCGGCCGGCCTGACCCACGGCGCCTTCTACAAGCAGTTCGCCTCCAAGGAGGAGCTCGTCGACGAGGCCACGGCCCACGCCTTCGCCGAGCTCGCCCAGCGCTACGCGGTCGAGCTCCAGCAGTACGACGGGCAGCGGGATACCGCTCAGCGGGCCCTGATCGACGCCTACCTCTCCGTCCAACACCGTGACGGCGCAGCAGACGGCTGCCCGGTCGCAGCCCTCGCCGTCGACGTCGCACGCGGGGGCGAGGATCGCGAGGCCCGCCGCGTCTACACGGAAGGCGTGGTCGACTTCGCCGCCTTCCTCTCCTCAGCCGGGGACGAGGACGGGGGCGAGGGCGGGGACGGCATCGCCCGGCTGTGCACCTTGTTCGGCGCGCTGGTCCTGTCACGGGCCACCAAGGGCTCCCCGCTCTCCGAGGAGATCCTCACCGCCGCGCACGCGGCCCTGACCGAAGCCCGCTGACCGGTGCCGGGGCCCCGGCACCGCGCGGCGCGTGCGCGCCCGGTCGCACTCACCGCCGAACACCGCGGGCACCCCGGCGAGGGGCCGTGATTGCCCCGTCGGCCGAAACGCCGCCCGTTGGGGTGTCGCCGGAGTCAGCTCGGCAGCACGACCGCCAGCTGGTCTCGGATGTCATGCAGGATCTCGTAGACGCTCGCAGCCGCGTTCACGCTCGCCGCCATCGCGAGGAACAGCAGAGCGGACACGACGCGCGCCAGCGTCGCGGCATCGCTCTCGCCGAGCCGTCCGGCCCGGCCCAGGGCAGCAGCGACGGTGCGGGCGACGAGGGGTGAAATCAGGTGACGAGGGATCAGATTATCCAGCACCTATCCAGCACGGGAAAAAACAAAGGGCCCGACTCCGGAGAGTCGGACCCCTCATGACCTGTATGTTTGCCAGATCAGCGACGTGGTGCCATGTCACCCACTACACATTGAAGCGGAACTCCTTCACCACGACCGCATCACGCCGTCCCCACCGGGGAGCGACTGCGGCCCCGGCGCAACGTCCGATTCATCTGAGGGCTGCGCAACATAGCCCGAGATCGCCGGTTAGCCAAACCGGCCTTCCTGCACACCATGGATACCTCGTCGGCACTTCGAGCATCCAACTCGATTCCTCGTCGGCGGAGAACCCCGCCTCCCTGCTCCGCGTCCTCGAAAGCGGAGAGCCTGAGTACAACCGGGCCGACGCCTGATGCTCCCCCGCCCTCACTTGATGAAGCCCCAGCCCGAACACGGCGGACTTCCGTCCAGCGCTGACCGGCCACCATCAGCCCGCCCATCGCCTGGCTACGCACGCTCCTTGCACCGTCCTTCGCCCATGCGCCGCAGGAACCCAACCTCGCCGTGCCGACCATGGCACCCGGGGACACACACCACCGAGGCCCCTGGAGGACACCCGGTAACCCGGCTGATCTCCTCACTCGGACTACCCCCGTAGGTGAGAGCCGGGTTGCACTCCACAATCTCGCAGTTCCCTTGTTCAGCGAGAAACTGCAAATCGAGCCTTCCAGCGGCCTGCTCGGGGCCGTCGAACCAGACCCGGCAGCCCCGCTCTCCGAACGCGCAGGCACAGGAGCGCATGTTCTCCGTGAGAGCGATCCCGCGACACGGGCACAGCCCTGTTCGTCAGGCCCGGCCTCGACCAGCAGCTCCTGAACATGGCCAACACCCCCGCCCCACACGCAAAGGCTGCTTCACCCTGCATCACGCGTCACAGACAACCGTAGGCGCCCACCGGCGCGCACCCCCGGACACAGCCAGTCGCGGCTCCCGCCCGGAACGGTACCCACGCACCTGATGCCCCGTCAGCCATGGTCTGCGAGGTCCAAGGCTCGATGAAACTGCAACCATCAGCGCAACCGCGGCATCCCTATTCGTATGAGCCGTGCGGGCCGTTTTCTCTCTGGAACACAGCGATTGACACGCAGACCCGGTGCCCTGGCCAGGTGGCCAGGGTCCGGGTTGTCAGCGCGTCGTCGGCGTGCGGCGGCCAGGCGCCGTCTGGGGCGGGTGGGTTTCTGGCTGGCAGGTTTCCTGCTGGCGATACTGCTCGTGGTAGGGATGCCGTGGGCAGTGGTAAAGGCTCCGTATTTAATCGACGGGGACTACATTGACAAGGCAAAGGTCCGAGAAGGCTCGGCCGCTCTGGTTACGGGGCTGCGCACGGCGCTAGTAGCGTGCTTCGCCGCTCTGGGCGCCGGTATCGCGTTGCTCTTCACGGCGCGGACCTACCGCCTGAATCGCCGTGGACAGGTGACGGAGCGCTTCACCAAGGCGCTCGAGCGTCTGGGCGCTGACGACGACAAAATGTACGTCCGGATTGGTGGGGTGCTGGCACTGGAACAGATCGTTCAAGATGCCCCGGAGCAAGCAACTCACGCGGCTCAAGTACTCGCTCAATTCATCCGGATGCGAGTTATGGCGGAACCAACTCCGAAGAGAGTGCGGCCGGCAGCAGATGTGCAGATGGCACTGACTGCACTGACTCGACCTGGATCACGCACCCATGTCCGAAAAGATGAGCGCCTCGATCTCAGCGATCTCCACCTGGTAGGCGTGAATCTCTTCAGCTCAGATCTTACCGAAGCGAACCTTGCTCGAGCAGACCTTAAAGCGGCGGACCTGAGGAGTGCGGGCCTGTCGGGCGCAGACCTCGCGAACGTGAATCTGATGGGCGCGGATTTGAGCGGCGCGGACCTGACGCGCGCGGACCTGAGCGGTAAAGATCTGACGACCACAAACCTAACGGGCGCAACACTGAAACATGCGAATTTGACCGGTGCTGACCTGACGGGCACGAATCTTGACGACACGGATCTGCGCGCTACGCTTCTGATCGGTGCTGACTTGACGAGCAAAAACCTGACGGGAACGAAACTAAGGGGCGCGAACCTGCAGGCAACAGATCTGAGCGGCGGCGACCTGGCGGGGAAGGATCTACGCAGCACGAGCCTGGCGAACGCGAACCTGGAGGGCGCGAACATTGAGGGCGCAGATTTCAGATACGCAAACCTTGAGGGCGCCAACCTGCGGAACGCGAACCTTGAGGGCGTGGATTTCAGATACGCGAACCTAGCCGGAGCGAACCTGGAAGGTGCAAGCTTGCAATACGCGTTCCTGGGACACCCCTTCTGGTCGTCGGCACTTAATTCAGTCTCGGATACGGCGCGTGATTTTCTAGGACACAAGTCGGCACGGGTGGTCACGAGGTTCGCGTACAAGTTGGTCAACGGATTTTTGACGGGATCGGCAGGAGCAGTACTGACGGGAACGAAGATCGAGAGCGCGGAACAGATATCAGTGACAAGTTGGCACGGAGCGCGTCTGGAAGCCGGCCTGCTGGATGAACTATTGGATCTCCGCAGTCACCCTGAGCAGCATTGATCCTCAGAGGCAGCTTCAACCGCTCATGGAGGACATCGGTCCGGCATGCCCCATTGGAGCGCTGGTCGGCCGTAACCTGACCCGCCTTGGGCAGGGCGGAGCGGCGTCCGGTTGCACACCCCGATCCACGCCGCTTGCGACGCTGTGCGCCAAGACGTTCCTCGCCGTTCGGGACGTAAAGCAGCGCATTGACCGAGGTGATCGGCAAGGCGTCTATCCCTGAGCGTTTTCCATCCTCAGGTTGAGGCGTGGTGGAGGACGAGGACGGCCTTGACGATTTCGGTGATGCGATTGGTGCTGCATCGGAGCTTTCGCAGGAGGCGCCAGCCCTTGAGGGTGGCCATGGCCTGCTCGCCGAGGCATCGGATCTCAGCGTGACCGCTGTTGTGTCGGCGCTTCCTCCTCTTCAGGCGACGGCCTCGGAACGGCACCCTGACGGGCCCGCCGGCTCCTTGATACGCCTTGTCTGCCCAGCATTTGAGGTCTGCTTCGGCGAGGGCTTCGATGATCCCGTGCCGCCGCGCGGTGGTGAGGTCGTGGGTCGATCCGGGCATGGCGGGCGAGGCCCAGAGCAGGCGTCCGAACGGATCGGTGAGGACCTGGACGTTCATGCCGTGGCGTTTGTGTTTCCCCGAGTAGTACGGGGTATCGGCGGCGATGTGGTCGATCGGCAGCAGGGTGCCTTCGAGGATGACGAACGCCTTCTCCCGGATCGTCTTCATCGCCTCGGCCAGGGACGGGGCGAGGGCGGCCAGAACCTGGACGGCCTCGCGTATGTAGCGGAAGACGGTCGCGATCCCGATGCCGAACCCGGCAGCGAGTTGGGCATAGGTGTCACCGCACCGCAGGTGGGCCAGGGCCAGGAGGGCCTGGCGGCCGACCGGCAGTCGACGCCATCGCGTCCCGATCTTCTTCCGCCTGGCTGCCAGTTGCCCGGTCAGGAACCGCAGGGTGCGGCTGGACAGATCAATCGAATGGGGTCTCCCCTGCTCGAACGGAGTTGAGAGCTTGGGGAAGGGTAGACAAGCACGCGAAGCTCCTGATGGACACAGGTGATCTTGGTCGAGAACCCGTCTAAACAGGAGCTTCGTCGTTGCGCAGGACCGTCCAACGCGCGGTCAGCGCCATCAGGTTGGAAAAGGCTCGCTGGGCCGCCCCGCCGGGGGTGGATCGCACCATCCGTTTCCTGCCCAGGCGGGATCCGAGTGATTCTCCGCTCAGCCGGCAGGGATTTCGTCGGTCAGCTTTTCCATCCGCAGCAGATCGTGCGGGTTCAACCCGGTCAGCTGTGCGACTTCGGCGACATCGGCGCCTCGACGGACGGCCAGGACCGCCTCCACCTCGACGTCGGCACGTGCCGCGTCGACCGCGGCCTCCACATCCCGCAGACGGGTGACGGACAGTTCAAGAGGTGCGAGATCCATAGCCGAATACTCTCACCGTCGACCGCACCGTCGGCCCACCGAAATTTCCGGATCGATCGTCTACTGCCTGGCCATCACCGGCGGGTCACCAGTTGGCTCCCGGCCCGACCACGGTCGACATCACTCCCGATCAGCGCGGCCCGACATGCGCACGCATACCCATCACGGTTCCTTACGGCCCTGACGGGCACACTGAGGCAGAACTCCCTTCCGTCGGGCCCTGCTTTCGGCACGGAGGTTTGTGCGAGTCGGCAGAGGGCGTTGGCCACTTGGCCCGCAGCGCCTCCCAGGCTTCAATGCCCAGCCGTGCGTCCGGATCACTCAGAAGTAGTGCTTGCGCCCGCCGACTTGGCGTCCGGCGGCGCCAAGGATCCACAGAATCGCACCGACCACGACGAGTACACCGCCGATGGTCGTCAGCAGCGAAATACCGACCAGAAGGCCGATGATCAGGAGAATGGCGCCAAGAATGAGCATGTCGGCTCCGATCTTCATGTCATTTCGGTGCGTACGAGCAGTCGGCTCACCTGCCCCGCAGCACCCTCTTCGAGCCCGTCGCACGCCGAGGGCCCGGTGAAATCCCGCCCGCTCGCCGATGTGGCGGCGGCTGGACCGCTGTCGTGCTCTCTCCGTGTGCCCCTATCCCGAACACTCACGCGTGTTTGTGCCCGCTGGGTACCCGTCGGCGGTGTGGAGAGGCCGGGTTACTCTCCAGCCATGAGCACTGTGGATCCCTTGCTGAAGAGGTTGACCGACCGAGTGGAGAAGGAGGCCCTCGCCCTGCCGATCACGCTCGTCGTGAGCGGTACCACCGTGACCGGCGAGGTGGTGCCGCATGCCGTCTGGGCAGCCCACATCGCAGATCAGCTCGCCGATTCGGACAGTCGGGCGAGTGTCTTCTCCGCCGATTTCGCGTGGGAGAAGGATCAGCCGGAGCGAGACGGCCGCTATCTCCACTTGAACGGCGGCAAGATCGTCAGCGCCGGAGCCGCGTTCCCCGAGCACGGTGGCCTGTTCCGCATCGGGCTCGACGAGGTGAGCGGTTGGTTCCTGGGCGAGATCCAAGCCCACTGACACAGGGAAATCCGTCTTGCGGGCCGCCCCGGCAGGTCAGAGGAACCGGCGGATCGGCATGACGGCCGCTTCCTTGACACGCTGGAGCGGCGAGCGCCTCTTCCAGCGTCCGGGCCTGATGTGCTCGCTGCGTTCGAGGTCTTGCGCGAAATGGTCGTCCAGGGTCGCGGTGAAGGCAGGGTCCAGGACAGCGAGCATGACCTCTTCGTCGTGGTCCAGGGAGCGGCGGTTGAAGTTCGTCGAACCGACGAGTGCCATGGTGCGGTCGATGGTGACGACCTTGGTGTGGAGCATCGTGGGCTGGTACTGGAAAATCTTCACACCACAGTCGGTGAGGTCCTCGTAGTAGTGCTGCCCTGCCAGCTGGCAGACTCTTTTGTCCGTATGCGGGCCCGGCAGCAGGATCTCGATCTCGACGCCACGGCGAGCGGCGGCACACAGCAGCCCGATGAAGTACGCGTCCGGTGCGAAGTAAGCGGTGGCCAGCCGGATCCGCTCCTCCGCCGACTCGATCACCACGCGGAACAGGGTCTGCATGTCCTGCCAGCCGAAGCTGGCCGAGCCCCGCACCACCTGCACGACCGACCCGCCCTGCGGGGCATGAGGGTCGAACCGGTCGCGGTCGTCAAAGAGTTCATCGTGACACTCGGCCCAGTTCTGCGCGAAAGCGGCGGCCAGCCCGTCCACGGCCGGACCTCGCACCTGAACGTGGGTGTCACGCCATTCGTTCGGGTTACGGGCGTCCCCGCACCACTCCTCGGCGATGCCGACACCGCCGGTGAAGGCCGTCTCCTCATCGACCACGAGCACCTTGCGATGGCAGCGGTGATTCTGCTTCAGCGGTGACAGATACAACGGCTTACGGAACCAGGCCACCTGCACGCCGGCCCGCTCCATCGAATCGAACTGCTCCTTCTCGATGAGCCGGCTGCCGAAACCGTCCAGCAGCAGACGCACCCGCACTCCTTCACGGGCCCTCTCCGCGAGCGCGTCGGCGAACTGCTGGGCAATCTCGCCCTTCCAGTACACGAACGTCATCATGTCGACGGTGTGCCGCGCGGACCGTATGCCGCCCAGCATGGCACCGAAGATCTCGTCCCCGTTGCGGAGCGGGACCAGCGCATTGCCTTCGGTCGCCGCGATGCCTATGAGTCTCTCCAGCCGGCGTCTGAACCTCTGGGCGCGCTCCCGCTCGCCGGCGTGCGAGACGCCGGCTGCTTCCGCTCGCTCGGGCAATTCCGCGGGATCACTTTCGGTAGGTGTCATGGGTGCACCTTCCTGGACGGCGGCTCGCAAGACAAAGCCGAGGCCGCTCCAAGGATCGGACCGGCCCGCGGGGGCGTACGGCGGGCAGGAAACGAAGGCGTTCGCCGACTCGGTGCGCTGGCACACCGGTGGCGTCTGGACGGGGGACGGTTATTCTCCAGCGCAACCGTCATTCGCGTCGCGTCCCTTGACTGCAGAACGGGGGCATGCGGGGTCAGTCGAACTTGCGAGTGCGCTGCCCGGTGCTACTGCGGGAGGATCGCGCCGTCGCGAAGGTGTATGACCCGGGGACAAGAACCCAGGCACCCGATTTCCAGACGCTGAGGTCCTGGACCGGGATCTTCAGGCTGACGCGCCGGGTTCCTGCTGGAGGCAGCGTCGTCTTGTGGAAGGCGGCCAGGCGCCGTGGCTCTGCCGCTGCGGATGCAGGGAGGGTGGCGTAGACCTGTACGACCTCCGTCCCTTCGCGCCGGCCGGTGTTGGTAACGGTCACAGCGAGTGTGACGCGGTCGCAGGACGCTTCGAGGGAGCCGTGGGCGAAGGAGGTGTAGGACAAGCCGTGCCCGAAGGGGAAGGCGGGTTGCTGCCCCTTGGCGTCGTAGTAGCGATAGCCGATGGACGAGCCCTCGTCGTAGGAGACGGTGCCGTTGGCGGCGGGGTAGGTCGTCGGGGTTGTTCCGGGGCCCCTGGGTGGAATCGGCGGGGAGGGTGACCGGGAGACAGCCGCCGGGATCGCTGTCGCCGAATAGGACGGCGGCGATGGCGGTGCCCGTGCCGCGTCCTCCGCACCACGCTGGCAGGACGGCTTCCACGTCGTCCCGCCAGGGTGTGGCGACCGGGCCGTCGGTGTTGAGGACGACGATCGTGCGCGGGTTGGCGGCGGCCACGGCGGCGATCAGCTGGTTTTGGTCTCCGGGAAGTTCGAGGTGGTCGTGGTCCATGGCCTCGCCCGCGACCCGGTTGACGAGTACGACGGCCGCGCGTGCGGCTGCGATCGCGTCGGGGATGAGCGAAGCGGGCTGCCACCCGAAGGTCAGGCCGCAGGTTCCGGTCTCCGCGGTGGCGTTGGTGTAGATAGGTCGACGGCGACGGAGCGGCCGGCGGTCAGCTCGGCGGTGCCCTGGAGCGGATAGTCCGCTCAAGTCGTCGCAGGCCATCAGGACATCAACGTCACCCTCGGTTACAAAGCCGTCGCACCGCGGGCTCCGGTGGGTATCCGCGACCTCGGGGACTGCGTAGGGGTCAGGAGTCGGATGCTTGCGTGACGAGGCGGTTGAGCATCACTGTGGGTTCTGCCTGGGCGGCCTGCTCGTACGACCTCCCGTACGCCTCGTCTCCCATGACCTGTCGGGCGACGCGTTCGCCGCGCACGCGCAAGGGGCCAATTTCAGGGGTGCCGCGTTGCGGGTGGCCGACCGACTGCCAGTAGCGCTGCCCGACGCCGTAGGCGAGTGCGGCCTGCTCTGCCTGGCCGCAGCCGGCGAGCGCGGCCGAGAGGATGTCAAGACCGAGAGCGATGCCGAAACTGTCGCCGATCTGCCGTTTGGAGGTCAGCATGGAGCGGGCGTGCGTGACAGCCTGCTCGTAGCGCTCCTGCATCAAGGCGATCACGCTGAGCTGGTAGTCCACGTAGGACCGGGTCCAATGCTCACCGGCATCGGCGCACTCGTCACGCAGGAGTTTCGCTTCGCGGTCGGCGCAGAGCAGCTGGTTGGTGCCGGTGAGTGCGAAGACCCGTACTAGGCGACACATCATCATCGCCCCCTGCTGAGTCGCTGTGTCCCGGCTGGATGCGACTGCGAGTGCGTCATCGACGAGGCTCAGCGCGCGTTGCGCGTGGCCCTCCAGCAGGTTGCTCAGGCCAAGCAGGTAGGTGGCGTGCAGCACGGCTCGCGGGTCGCCCTCGCGACGGGCCTGAACCAGGCATGCGGCGGCCATTTCGCCTCCGGCGTCGTACCGGCCCTGAAGAATGTGCGTAAGCCCCAGGGCCCACCGCGCCCGGGTTCGGACGGATCCGAGGTGTGAGGATGTCCCCGCGGTTGCTTCCAGCGCGCGCTTCAGGTAGCTCTGCGCCTCGTGCAGGTGACCGCAGCACGTCCAGAAGAACCCAATGTGCCCGGCGAGTTCCAACGCGTCCTCAGGCCGCCGATCGAGGAGATATTCAAGTGCGGCGCACAGGTCGGGATACAGCCCTGCGATCTTTCCGTACCACGGTGCCTGTTGCGGCCCGAACCACTCACTGTCGGCCAGCCGGGCCTGCTGCAGATGATGATCAGCGTGACGCGCGGCTGCCTGGTCGCGCTCCCCGAGCTCTCCCAGCCACAACTGCCCGTACTCACGCAAAGTGTCGAGCATCCGATACCGGTGCTGATCCCGGAGCACCACGGACTTGTCCACCAGGGCGGCCAGGCACCGCCGTACGTCCGAGGCGCTCAACGGTCCTCCCGCACAGACCGCCTGCGCGGTCTCCACGTCGAACGGACCGCACAGCACGGACAGCCTGGCCCACAGAAGCCGCTGCGAGGGTTCGCACAACTCATGACTCCAGCCGACGGCCGTCCGCAGTGCCCGGTGCCAGACTGGTGCGCACCACTCATTGCGATCGGGCAGGTCGAGCCGGTCGCGCGCGTGCCGCATCAGATCCTGTACGGCGTGATCGCGCAAGTGGGCCGCGGCCAGTTCCAAGGCCAGCGGTATGCCTTCGAAGCGTTCGCACAGTTCTCTAACGCAGCGGAGGTCCTCATCGGTCGACGGCGGTCTGCCCAGCTCCGCTGCCCGGTTCGCGAGGAGATCGACCGCGGCATCCATAGGCAACGGATCGACTCGGATGACACGCTCACCCGGCAGGCTCAGCGGTTCGCGGCTGGTCACCAGAACCCTCAGCTGGGGACAGACGGTGAAGAGGTCGCTCAGGAGCGATCGGCAGGCGACGACCAGGTGTTCACAGGAGTCGAGAACGAGCAGCAGACGCCGGTCCCCGATCCAGGAACTCACAGCCTCGACAGGCGTACGCGGTGTGTGGTCGGCCAGGTCACAGGCATCGGCGACCGTTGCGGCAAGCAGGGTGTCGTCACACAGCGGCCACAGATCCGCCCAACACGTGGTGTCGAATCCCGCGCCCTCACCCTGGTCGACGTAGGCCCGGGCGAGACGCGACTTGCCCACGCCGCCAACCCCGGTCAGGGTGACGAGGCGATGCTCATCGAGCGCCGTTGCGACCCGTTCCAGTTCGGCCTGCCGACCCACGAATGCGCCGTCGCACTCCCCCGGAACCCTCATCGTCATGCCTCCAGTGTGATGCGGTGCGCATCCGCGTGTCATGCAGGGTGCGGTCCTTCATCTGTCACCTTCACCCAAGATCGTTGCAAGGGTTGCCAGTTGTGCCAACAATGTCACTCCTTCCGCTCCAGCGATGGGGATTGCGTCGCGCAGACGCCTTGCCCTTGCGGGCCTATACCAGAGAGCCAGTTTTGGACACAACCCTCCTTGCCTTCCGGAGGGGTGCAGTGCGTACCGTGGTCATATCCGACTGTTCGTACGACAGTGGAGGAGCCAAACATGAACGAAGCAATCCGAGCGACGCATTACCGCAATAACCATCTTCCCAACACCCAATGGGTGAAGTCTCCGTTCTCCGATCTGGACCACTCCAAAGACTGCGTGCTGTTCGCCGAGCTCGGTGACGGGACGGTCGGCATCACCGACTCCAAAGACCCTGACGCCCCGGTGTTGCGTATGAAGCGCAGCGAGATCAGCGCGTGGGTACAAGGAGCAAAGGCGGGTGCATTCGACTCCTTCACCAACCTGTGAACACCGTCCCGGTGTCGGATGAGGCAGTCGTATCGGTGACGTTGTCGTAGATCCGCAGGAGTTGGCCCACCCCGGATCTACGTAGGGGCCTTCTACTTCGCCCCGGAGACATCTGCCCGCGACCATCGAGCTCTCCTGGATGACAGGCGCGCCACACTGTGGCGGCACTTGTCAGCGCGTCCCGACTCCGTGCTGTCCGGCCGCGGAGTGCACGCGGCCGGACAGCACGGAGTTCTGACGTCAGCTCTTGGGCATCAGGACGGTGTCGACGATGTAGACGGTCGCGTTGGCGGTGGGCACGTTGCCGCAGACAACGTTGGACGTGTCGTTGACCTTGTAGGAGGCCGACACGTATCCGTAGAGACCCGGGACGACCATCCGGACCGGGAACCCGTGCGCGAAAGGCAGAGGTTCACCGTTCATACCGAGGGCGAGCATCGCATCGCGGCCGTCCATGACGTCCTCGACCGGACTGCCGATCGTCATACCGTCCACAGAACGGGCCACCAGTTGATCGGCCGGTCCACCGCGCGAAGGAGGCTTGACGCCGGCCTCCTTCAGCAAGTCCGCCAGGCGTACGCCGATCCAGCGGGCGTTGCCCACGTAGGGGCCGCCCACCTCGTTGGACACACACGTCAACGTGATGTTCCGCTCGATGAGTTCACGCTGGAGAAGGTCCTGGAAGGAGACCGTGAGAGGACGGCTCACGCCCCTGCCGCGGATGGTGAGCTCCCAGTCGGTGGCGTCGACCTTGGGCACCACCAGGGCGGTGTCGACACGGTAGAAGGCACCGTTCGGCGTGATGAACGGGCTGATGCCCGGCACGCGCAGGGCGGCCCCCGAGGGCACCGGCTTCGCTGCCGATACCGGGGTGGGCAGAACCACCTTGCCGCGGGAGGCGACGGCCCCTGCTCCCCGCGAACTATTGAGGGATCGTCCCAGGAGGCCGGCACCCGCGGAGGCGGCTGCGGCGGCGGTCGCCGCGATGACGAACCCGCGCCGGTCCCAGCCTGGTTCGCCCGGCATGTCAGCGGGCTCCTTCGCCCCCGGCGGCGGCACAGCCAGACGGCCGATGAGCCAGTAGAGGAGAAGCGCACCGACCACGGCGCCGATGACGGACGGGAGCGCATCTTGCATGCCGGTCGAATCCGGTCGGCTCGTGGCCGCGAGAGCACCGACCACACCGAAGAGCAGGACGCCGGCTGCCCCAGTCCTGCGGTATCGCAGGGCCAGGACGCCCAGGACGAGCGCCAGCAGAGCCAGGGTGGCGAGGATGCCGAGCTGTAGCACCAGCTTGTCGTTGGTCCCGAAGTGCCGGATCGCCCAGTCCTTCAGCGCCGGTGGGGTGCGGTCGATGGCCGCACCGCCCACCGCAATCACCGGACCGGCCTCGGGGCGCACCGCTGCGGAGACCAGTTCCGCGACGGCCAGCGCGGCGAAGCCCGCCAGGAGGCCGGAGAGCGCTGCGAGTGGAAGGCGTACGCCTCCGCGCAGAAGTTTCATCACAGCAGCTATTCGGCGCCGGATGGCGGGGGGATTGGTCGAGTCCCAAACGAGTGATACCGCCGGCGGTGTTGACTCGACCCATGGGTCTGAAGGAGCACCACAACAGCTGCGTACAAGTGCGGGCCCGTACCCGCGGTAGGAACTGACGTCTCTCATCGCGGGTACGGGCCCGGCCGGCTCGCCTTCCCCAAGGCGTGGCTCGCGCCGGTCAGGGCGCGCGCCTCATGCTCAGATTCCGGTTCAGCCCTGGTGACCGTCCCAGTGGTTCATGCCATCACCCTGCATCTCCCAACCGCCCTGATGCCAGTCACCGTGCGAGCTGTTGGAGCACGAGTTGCCGAAGGCGGGGTTGAGCAGGCCGATCACGCTCACCGTGTTCCCACACGCGTTCACAGGCACGTGCACCGGGACCTGCACGACGTTGCCGGACAGGACCCCGGGCGAACCGTAAGCCACGCCCTCAGCGCCCGAGTCGGCACATGCTGCCGACGCACCCGCAAGCACGACCGCGCCCACCGCGAAGGCCAGACCGGCGCTCTTCACCACATGAGACATCTTTGACTCCTTGTTCCGTAATACAGCGCAACGCCCCAGCCAAGGGCCGTCGCAGCGGCCACCGGCGGTGACCGTCAGGAGTGCTTCGGTCCACCGAACCCTGCGGACTGGCCGGAAAGCGGTAGTTCACCCCATTGGACGAATAACGCGTACCTGTACCCGGATGACTTCGGACAGCCCGGCCCGAGCTCGTCCATCTGAGGGCAATCGAACCAGCGGAACAATCCGAAAGCGGCGTGGCAACGAATCCTCTGCGCACATAAATCCATCCGATGGATCGTTCGCGTCAGCCCGGCCGCCCTCGTCGTCAGGAGTCGACATGCCCCGCGACACAGCGGATTCCCTCATCTTCGCCCATCAACTGCAAGCCCTTTCTCCAGTTGAAGGAGATGTACTGGACGAGCACAGCAAGCACTGCCCCGCCTGCGCGCGTGAACTGAATGTTGCGCGCCAGGCGCTGGCAGGGCTGGATCTGCAGGAGATCGCCACTCCTGTCCCCGCGAGCTTCAGGGACGAGTTACTCGAACAGATCAAGCACATGCCGCAGGAACCTTCGCGCGCCCTCACGACGCCACGTCGATGGCGTGAACTCTGCAGAAGGCGGCCGGGCGGATGCCGCATGGTCCGAAGCCGGCTGCAAACTCGCTGAACCGCCGCTGCAGGGCCTCTGAAATGGCACTCTTTGCACTGCGGTCATCGCTTCGCCGTATCAGTGCCTGGATTGCAGAGCGGCATCGTCCACCTGGTTAAGAATGATGCGATGAGCAGTGGGCATTCGTCCGGACGGGTGGTGTCGGTACCTGCGAGCAATCCTGGGGCCCGGCGGTAGCGAAGAGGGGTCTGGGAGGAAATGCCTCCCAGGATGGTTCCGTCACCCCTCAGAGGAAATCTCTTGAAGACGAACATCGCAGCGGCCGCTGTTACGGGCCGTTGGAAGTCGGCAGCGCTGCTGCTGGCGCTGAGCTCCGCCGTCGCCGGCGCAGCTCTGGCAGGACCGGGCGCAGGCGTCGGGGAAGCATCAAGTCACCGCGAAGCGCCGCTGGTGGCTGCCGACCCTCAGGTGGACAACACCGACCTGTACGCGTTCACCAGCCCCGACAAGTCGGACACCGTGACGCTGATGGCGAACTGGTTCCCCTTCCAGGAGCCCAACGGCGGACCGAACTTCTACCCGTTCGCCGCCGACGCGCACTACGACATCAACATCGACAGCCAGGGCACCGGAAAGCCGGACCTCACCTACCGGTGGACGTTCCGCAATGAGGACCGCCGGGGCGAGAAGACGTTCCTGTACAACAACGGGCCCGTGAACAGCCTCAAGGACAAGACGCTGCTGTTCCGCCAGCACTACACGCTGCAGGAGATCCGGGCCGGAAAGAAGCCGGTGACTCTGGTGCGGGACGGCATCGCCGCCCCTTCGAGCGTCGGCAAGGCGTCCATGCCCAACTACGCGGGCCTGCGGGCGCAGGCCACGCAGAAGNNAACGCCAAGCGCAACCCGGTCATCGGCGTGTGGTCCTCCACCTCCCGGCGCTCGATGAAGCTCAGCCCGGGCCGCCAGACCCCTCAGGGCCCCTACGTCCAGGTCTCCCGTCTGGGCAATCCGCTGGTGAACGAGGCCGTTGTGCCGGCCGGCCTGAAGAACGCCTTCAACGCGCTGCCGCCGTCGGCGGACCACAAGCAGCCGAAGGTCGTCGCGAAGGTCCTCGACCCGGAGCTGCCCAAGCTGATCAAGGCGATCTACGGGATCCCGGCCCCCGCGACCCCGCGCAAGGACCTCCAGGAGATCTTCCTGACCGGTATCGCCAAGGCAGCCGGCGGCCCCCTGGCGGTGGACCTCAACTCGCAGCTGATGAACCGCGACATCAACAAGCGGTACTTCGTGCCGGCCGAGGAACTGCGCCTGAACATGTCGACTCCGGTGACGGCCGACCCCGACCGGCTCGGTGTCCTCAACGGCGACTTCCAGGGCTTCCCCAACGGCCGTCGCCTCGGAGACGACGTCGTGGACATCGCCATCCAGGCACTGGAAGGCGCCACTCCGGGCAAGTTCGTCAAGGCGCTGGCCGCCGGTGACGGCGTCAACGGACCCGCCGTCCCGTTCACGCCCACGTTCCCCTACGTGGCCCTGCCCTACACCGGTTCGGTGAACCAGGCCGGCTGACCGGCAATCCAGGGG
>NZ_JAFLRJ010000030.1 GCF_017315755.1 Streptomyces beijiangensis | reverse complement strand
GCACAGTCCCGCCCCATGGGAGGTTCACGCCCCCCGAGCCGTGCTGTTCCTTCGCGCTGTACTTCCGCGCAGGGCCCCCGCCCTGCTCACGACATACCGGATACTTCAGCACCACAGGCATGGGACCCGTCGAAGCCTTGAGCGCTCCCCGCACGCAAAGCCCTGAACACCCGAAACGCCGGGCCAACGGATTGCCATTTGTCGGTTTGTATCCCGGCAAGTGAAGCAACGTCACTCTAGAGCACCGGAACCCCGCTGAAGAGGGGGATGTGTGGAATTCGTGCTCAAGATATGAAGTCGGATCCCGGGGCCTGCGTGCGCCCACGGGTTCCTTGACAACGAAGTCGTACCTTGCGACCTGCGACGACTGTTCGGCGCAACCGGAAGCCGGACGGCCAAGTCCGCACCTGCACCCGCAGGCCATTCCGGCCTTCACCGCCGCCGACGGCGCAAAACCGACGCCCGCACCCCCGGAAAGCCTCAACACTCCATGGGGTACGTGGGGTTGGCCTGGCCCGCGGTGATGAAGGGCAGTGTCAGCGCGGCTCTCCCGCGTGGAGCCCCCTGGCCGGCCGGAGTGGGGGTGACCCGCCTCCCGCACCGCAGAGCGGGGCCAGGGTCAGTCGACGAACTGGAAGTCCGTCTCGATCTGTCCGAGTTCGTTGAGCACGAGGAAGTCGAATCCGACCGAATCCGCCTTGCCCGTGGCGACGGTGTACATCTCCCAGTTGAACCGCACCGCCCGGTGGTGGCCCGTCGCATTGGGCACCGCCCGGAAGGCGTACAGGCCAGGCTCGACCCACCTTTCGTACGCCGTGCCGACCCGCTCCTCCAGCTCTGCCCTGCCGTGCACCTCCTGGGCCGGCGTGTAGTGCTGGGCCCCAGGGGCGAAGAGCTCCGCGATCGCCTTGCTGCGCAGGCCGGGGTCGGGCTCGTTCCACATGGCGATGTACCGGGTCGCGAATGCGTTCAGGTTGTCCGTCATGAATCTCTTCCTTCGTTGGTTACTCGGCGCCGGCGGGGTTCCTGGGCAGGGCCTGCACCACGAGCCCGAGCAGCACAGTGATACCGAGGACGTTGTAGAAGACGAGGCCGATCAGGGCGACACCCAGGCCGTTGCCCACCTGCAGTCCGGTCGTGAGCTGAAGATCGCCAGTACCTGAGGGGCCATCAGCGCTGCTGCGGCGCCCTGCACCATACGGAATCCGAGCAGCGCCTCAGGGGTGGGCACCAGTCCGCAGGCGGCCGAGGCGAGAGTGAAGGCGACGAGAGATCGCGGGAATGGCGACATTGACGATGAAGAAGTCCAGGCCGCCGAGGAAGACACCGACCAGGACGACGGGCAGCGCGGCGGGGTGCGGTCCCGGCAGGGCAACCGGTTGCCGGGCGGCGTCGTCCGGAGACATGGCTGACTGCAGTGGATGTGGTCAAGGGGGATCTCCTGATCGAGGCAGGTCGATGCCGTCAATCTCCCCCCGACAGGTAAGGAGCGCAATTACTTCGGAGGTAGGAAGGCTCTACTGCACCTCTCCGAACTGCGGCGATGCCCCGAAAGAAGGTCCCGGTCTCAGGGCCGGCCCAGGCCTCGCACTGCCTCCGCCGTGGCCTCGTCAGCAGGGAAGAACGACTCGATGGTCAACTCGGACACCGTGATGTCGCGCGGCGCACCGAACGTCGCGAGGGTGCCGAAGAACGACAACTGCCTGCCTTCCCTGAGCAGTTGAAGAGGAGTACAGATGTCCCCGAGACCCGGCACATCGAGCTCCGGCTCCTCCTGATCGCACGGGTACTCCACCAGCTCCTCGTAGAGCGGGCGCAGCCGGGGATCTGCGGACACCCGACGGCGCAGCCGGCCCAGGAGTTTGGCGCGCCACGCACCGAGATTGACGATGCCCGGAGCCATGCCCTTGGGGTGCAGCACAAGGCGCAGGGCGTTCACGGGAGGTTCGAGGAGTTCGGGTGCGGCCCCCTCGGTGAACAGCGCGAAGCTCCGGTTGGTGTCGACGAGGTTCCACTCGCCGTCGACGACCAGCGCCGGGTACGGATCATGGCCGCTCAGGACCTGCCCGATGGCGTCGAGCACAGGCCCCATCGTCGGGTCCGCGAGCGGCTTCTCCTCGTACACCGGGGCGTAACCGGCCGCGAGCAGCAGCGGGTTGCGGTCGCGCATGGGGACTTCGAGCTGCTCGGCCAGGCGCAGCACCATGGCCCGGCTGGGCATGGCCCGGCCGGTCTCGAGAAAGCTGAGATGGCGGGAGGAGACCCCGGCCTGGTTGGCGAGATCCACCTGGCTGAGGCGGCGTCGTTCACGCCATCCCCGCAGCAACGCGCCCACCTCCGACCCCGTACGCTGCTCCGACATGGCCATCCGCCTGCAACCTCCTCTGCCTGACGGTTAGTTGACGCCCCGGCCGAGGCCCGACCAGTACGGTTCCCGCAGTTTGAATTTCTGGATCTTGCCCGTGGCCGTGCGCGGGATCGCATCGCGGAACTCGACGCTCGTCGGCGCCTTGTAGCCGGCCATCCGCTCCTTGCAGTGGGCGATGATGTCGGCCTCCCGCGCAGTCTCCCCTTCCGCGAGAACCACGAGGGCTTTGATCGTCTCACCCCACTTCTCGTGCGGTACGCCGATGACGGCGACCTCGGCGACCGCCGGGTGGCTGAAAATCGCGTCCTCCACCTCGATCGACGACACGTTCTCACCACCGGTGATGATCACGTCCTTCTTCCGGTCCGAGATCGTCAGATGGCCGTCGGCGTCGTCCACCGTGCCGCCGTCACCGGTGTGGAACCAACCGCCCTCCAGCGCCGCCGCGCTCTCCTCCGGCTTCTCCCAGTACCCCTGAAGCACCGTGTTCGAGCGGGCCAGGACCTCACCGGACTCTGCGACCTTCAGTCTCACCCCGAGCGCAGGGACTCCCGCTCGCGACAGCCTCCGCGCCCGCTCCCCCGCGGGCAGCTCCGCATCGGCGGGCCGGGTGCGGTTGAAGGTGAGGAGAGGTGAGGTCTCGGTCAGTCCGTAGATCTGCGTGAACTCCCAGCCCAGCTCCTCGCCCATCCGCTGGATGGTCCGGCTCGGCGGCGGGGCACCCGCGCAGACGACGCGTACCTGGTCGCGGCCCGGGATCTCGCCGTCCCAGGTCGCCGCTGCGTCCAGGACCGCGTTCCACACCGCGGGAGCACCGCACATCAGCGTGACCCCGTGCTCCTCGACCCGGCGCAGGATCTCCGCCCCGTCCACCTTGCGGAGCACCACCTGCTTCACGCCGAGCCCTGCCATGACGAACGGCATTCCCCAGCCGTTGCAGTGGAACATCGGGAGGGTGTGCATATAGACGTCGCGCTCCCAGGCCCGTGTGTGGAGGCCCAGGGTCAGTCCGTTGACCCAGATGTTGCGGTGCGTCAGCTGTACGCCCTTGGGGCGGGCGGTGGTGCCCGACGTGTAGTTGATCGTCGCGGTGGCGTCCTCGTCCGGGTCCGCCCACGGGCGCGGCTCCACGCCGAACCGCATGACCTCCCGCTCGGTCTGCTCGCCCAGGACAAAACGATGACGCGCCTTCACCCCGGAGAGGGCGCCGTCCAGCTCCTGGTCGACGAACAGAACCGAGGCGCCGCTCTGCCGCACCATGTAGTCGATCTCGTCGGGTTTCAGCCGGAAGTTGAGCGGTACGCAGATCCGTCCGCTCATCGGCACCGCGAACAGCAGCTCAAGGAGTCGGGCGGAATTGTGGCTGACGACCGCCACCCGCTCCCCCGCACCGACACCCAGCGCATCGAGCCCGGCCTGCCAGGCGCGGACCCGACCCCCCAGTTGTCCGTACGTCGACATAGGCACAGCGGGGGCGGGCTGGTCCGGCTCGTCGATCACACCGGGCGTCGAAGCGAAGCCCCATTCGGCACGGTCGAGGAAATCGGCGACGGTCATCGGCGTCCGCATAGCGCTCTCTCTTCCCGGATGTGGAGAAATCACCGCCTCAGATGCGGTGGTCAGGCACTTACTACCATCGTGTTGTCCGCGACCTGGATCTCACCACCCCCGAACAGGGGTTGAAGGGAATCTCGTATGCCGGAGGCGGCGGAAGCAGTGGAGATACGGGCGGCACGGCGACCGCCGCCCTGCGCGGGCTCGCCGTCTCGACCGGCAACGGTCCGGGCGGAAAATCGATCGTGCTCTCCCGGCCCTGCGCGCGGTGCTCGCGGTCCCCGTGATCGTGCGCCGCAAAGTGCGCGGGGTGCTGTACGGCGCCCATCCCTCGGGGCGAACTCCTCATGATCTGCGGCCGGTTGACGCTTCCGCAGCCCGCGCGGGAGCAGGAGCACAGTGTGGTGCTCGCGCCGCGCGAGGTGGATGTACCGGCGTGGGTGGCCACGGGGGCGACCAATGCGGCGGCCGGGAAGCACTTGAGGCTGAAGGCGGAGACGGTGAAGGGCTATCTGCGCTCCGCGATGCGGAAGCTGGGGGCGCACAAGCGGGTGGAGGCGGTGGCGGCGGCCCGCCGGGCGGGGCTGTTGCCCTGAGCAGCCCCATGGCACGGCCCGCGCCCGGCTGCTTGGATGGGCCACAAGGGGGGTGTGGGACATGGTGTCCACCGATCGATTTCTCGCCTTCGCGGCGATGTCTCTTCTGATCATCTCGATCCCGGGTCCGAGTGTGCTGTTCATCATCGGACGGGCGCTCGCCCATGGCCGCAGGACCGCGGTCGCCACCGCTCTGGGCAATGTCCTCGGTTCGTATCTGCTGGTGGTGATCGTCGCGCTGGGTGTCGGGGCGGTCGTCGAGCGTTCACTGGTGGTCTTCGTGGCGCTGAAGCTGGCGGGCGCGGCGTATCTGGTGTTCCTGGGGGTGCAGGCCTTCCGCCACCGCAAGGAGCTGACGCTCTCCACGCTCGCGCCTCGGACCGCTGCGGCGCGCGGGGATGTGCGCACGGTGGCGGACGGCGCGCTGGTGGGGCTCACCAACCCGAAGGGGATCGTCTTCTTCGCGGCCGTACTGCCGCAGTTCGTGAACCAGACAGCAGGGCATGTGCCGGTACAGATGCTGCTGCTCGGCCTGGTCCCGATCTCGATCGGCCTCGTCACGGACACGCTCTGGGGTCTGACGGCTTCGGCGGCCCGCTCCTGGTTCGGCCGCTCGGAGCGGAGGCTGTCGCTGATCGGCGGCGCGGGCGGCTTCGCGATGATCGGGCTCGGGGTGACGGTGGCGGCCACGGGCCGGGCGGACTGACACCGCCCCCGGCATCAATGGCACGTCAACGGCGCGTCAAAGTACGGCGTCAGGTGATCAGCGCTGCGTCAGGGCGCACCTGCGCGGTGCTCCGCCGGGCATAGCTTCGGGTGGAAGGACCCGGTCGGGTCCCCACTCGGACTCCCGCACGGAGGACATCATGCAGACCCTCGCCCCCGAGGACCCCGAACCCCATTCACCGCGCCCGGCAGGGCCCCTGTTCGTGCCGGTCCGGCACGGCTCTGCCGGTGGCTGCCAACTCCGGTTCCTGCGGACGCCGTTGGGTGCGCGTACCGCCGTCGGATTCACCAGCTCCCAGCGGCTCGCCGCCGTACTGGGCGAGCGCCAGGCGTGGATCCGGCTGGCCGAGCCCGCCCTGCGGGTGCTCGCCGAGCCGCTCGGGGTGGTGACCGTGACCATCGACCCGCAGCTCACCGCCTCGGCCGCCTCCGCCGCGCCGGCCGTCAAGCCATGGCCCGGACAGCACCCCTGCGCCCGGGTGCGGGATCTCGCCGACGTCAAGGAAGAGGTGTACGGATGACGACCGTCTCGCTGGCGTCGCTGCCCGAGCTGGGCGCACCTTCGGTGTGGCCCGCCTCGGCGGTCTCCGGTCCGGCCGGCGATCTGCTGGTCGGCGGGGTGTCCCTGGCGGGGCTCGCCGGACAGTACGGCACTCCGCTGTACGTACTCGACGAGACGGAGGTACGGACCCGGGCGCGCGCCTGGCTGCGCGCCGTCCCCGGCGCCGAGGTGGTCTATGCGGCCAAGGCCTTCCTCTCGCGGGCGGTGGCCGACTGGGTACGAGAAGAGGGCCTCGGCCTGGACGTCTGCTCGGCCGGGGAGCTGGAGCTGGCCATGTCGCGGGGCTTCCCCGCAGCGCGGATCGTGATGCACGGCAACGCCAAGTCCCCGGAGGATCTGCGCGCCGCTCTGCGCCACGGCGTCGGGCGGATCGTCATCGACTCGGACTGCGAGATCGCCCGGCTGGCGGCTCACGTTCCCGGACCCGACCCGCAGCGGGTGATGGTCCGCGTCCTGCCCGGGATCGAGGCGGGCGCGCACCACAAGATCCGGACCGGGACCGAGGGCCAGAAGTTCGGGCTCTCGCTCACCAGCGGGGACGCCGAGGACGCCGTCGCCCGGGTGCTCGGCCAGCCGCGGCTCGAACTGGTCGGCCTGCACTGCCACTTGGGCTCCCAGATCGCCTCCACCGAGCCGTACGCACGCGCGGCGCACCGGATGGTCGGCTTCCTGGCGCGGATACGGGAGCGGCACGGCGTCACGCTCCCCGAGCTGGATCTCGGCGGCGGTTTCGCCGTCCCGTACCTGCCGGGCGACCCGGCCCCCGCCCCGGCCGCTTTCGGCCGTCGTATCCGCGACGAACTGGCGCGGGCCTGCGCCGAGTTCGACTTCCCGGAACCCCGTCTCACCCTGGAGCCTGGCCGCTCGGTGATCGCCCCGGCGGGCGTGGCGCTCTACCGGGTGCTGTCGGTGAAGCGCTCGGGCCGCGAGGTGTTCGTCGCCGTGGACGGCGGCATGAGCGACAACCCGCGGCCGTCCCTGTACGGCGCCCGCTACACCGCCCGCATGGTGGGGCGGTCCTCGGCCGCCCCGATGCGTACGGCCACGGTCGTGGGACGGCACTGCGAGGCGGGCGACGTACTGGCCGAATCGGTCGAGCTGCCGGAGGACATCCGCCCGGGGGACCTCCTGGCCGTACCGGCGTCCGGCGCGTACCACCTGTCCATGGCCTCCGGTTACAACCTGGTGGGCAGGCCGCCGCTGGTGGCAGTGGCCGGCGGCCAAGAGCGCCTCCTGCTGCGGCGCGAGACCTTCGAGGACTGCATGCGCCGCGAGGTCACTCC
Source organism: Streptomyces beijiangensis (assembly GCF_017315755.1). GTDB lineage: Bacteria > Actinomycetota > Actinomycetes > Streptomycetales > Streptomycetaceae > Streptomyces > Streptomyces beijiangensis. The sequence continues at coordinate 1,170 of NZ_JAFLRJ010000030.1, read as the reverse complement.
GTAAAGGCGCCGAAACGGACGTCGCGCACGGCGGCGCCGGTCATGGAGACGAGCAGCCGCTCCCCCTCCTCGGCCAGCGCCGCACGCTCGGCGCGCGTGAGCTTCCCGAAGGGCTCGATGTCGAGGCGCGCCGTGCCCTTGTCCTCCTTGAGCCGCCACACACCGGCGAGGAACCCGTCGAGGAGGAACACGCAGTAGGCCTGATTCCCTTTCCAGGTACGGCCCTTGTACTCGGACGAGCCCATCCGGGAACGGTCGGCGTGCGAGAGCAGCAGATTGTCGAACTCGGGGAGGAAGCGGGGCGCGGCCGGGGTGTCCTCGTCGGGCCTGGGAGCGTCCGGGAGATCGAAGAGCTCGACGCCATTGCCGTCCCTGAAGGTGACAAGACGGGGCCGTAGCCGCTCGAAGACCTCCTTCAGCCGGGTCAGCCCGGCCCAGGTCTGCATGTCCTTGACCGACGCGGGCCCGAAGGCACCGAGATAGCGCAGCACGGTCTCGTCGGGTGCCGGATGGGGCCTCCCCTGCTCGAGTTTGTTCGAGAGCTTGGGGAAGGGTTCGGTCTTGCGCCCCAGCCAGTGCTCGACGGTGGTCAGCGCGACCTGGCCGCTCTGCCCCCATAGTCCGCGCGGTGTGACCTGCACCAGCGGCAGGGTGCACCGGGCGGCGACGGACAGGGACATCGGATCGGCGTCCGGCCATTCCTGGAGCAACGCCTCCCGGATCTCCTTCATGGTCCGGGGCCGCTCCTCGACCAGCTCCCGGGAGAGCTCGGCGAGCCGCTCCAGCCCGACGCCCACGAGCCCCTTNNGGGCGTCGTCGGCGGTGTGCAGATGGATGGTGGAGCGCATGGTCACCATCCGAACGGCCGCCCGCTCCTCCATCAGCGTGGAGAGCTCTTCGGGGCGGAAGCCTTCGAGCCGGGACCAGAGGGCGTAGTACGGCGGCTTCACGTTCTGTGCCTGGAGACCGAGGAGGTGCGCGACGGCGTCCTCGGCGGACATCGCCGCACGGCTCAGCAGGAGCTGGCGCTGCAGGGTGGCGCGATTGAGGGCGCGGGTGCTCATCGTGTCCATGTCCGGCACGCTACCCACCCTTGCGGACACCTTCTGTCCGCGTGCCAGAACCCGATCCGCCCTGCCGCCGCGTTTTAGGGCGTATATCCTGCTCGGA
>NZ_JAFLRJ010000003.1 GCF_017315755.1 Streptomyces beijiangensis | reverse complement strand
GGAGGAGACCGCCCCGGACACGGCTGAGGCCCGCCCCCCCCATCAGGGGAGACGGGCCTCAGAACGCGAGCGGTCAGACCGAACGGAACGCCAGCACCACGTTGTGCCCACCGAACCCGAACGAGTTGTTGATCGCCGCGATCGTGCCCTCAGGCAGCTGACGCGGCTCGTCGCGCACGATGTCCGCGACCACTTCGTCGTCGAGGTCGTCGACGTTGATGGTCGGCGGGGCAGTCCGGGTGTACAGCGCGAGGACCGTGGCGACGGTCTCGATGCCACCGGCGCCACCCAGCAGGTGACCGGTCATCGACTTCGTGGCGGAGATCGCGACATGGTCGAGATCGTCGCCGAGCACCTTGCGCAGGGCCTTGATCTCGGCGACGTCACCCTGCGGCGTGGAGGTGGCGTGCGCGTTCAGGTGCACGATCTCCGACGGCTCGAGGTCGGTCGAGTCGAGCAGCTGCTGCATGGCCGCCGCGATGCCCCGGCCGGACGGCTCGGGCTGCGCGATGTGGTGGGCGTCCGAGGACAGCCCCTGGCCCACGGCCTCGCAGTAGACCCTGGCGCCACGGGCCGCGGCGTGCTCGGCCGACTCCACGATGACGATGCCGGCGCCCTCGCCGAGGACGAAGCCGTCACGGGCCTTGTCGTACGGGCGCGAGGCCTTCGTCGGCTCGTCGTTGTTCTTGGACATGGCCATCATGTTGGCGAAGGCCGCGATGGGCAGTGGGTGGATGGTCGCCTCGGCGCCACCGGCGACGACGACGTCCGCGCGGCCCGAGCGGATCATCTCGATCGCGTACCCGACCGCCTCGGCGCCGGACGCACACGCGCTGACCAGGGAGTGCACGCCCGCCTGGGCGCCTACCTCCAGGCCGACGTTGGCGGACGGGCCGTTGGGCATGAGCATGGGCACGGTGTGCGGGGAGACGCGGCGTACGCCCTTCTCCTTGAGCACGTCGTACTGGTCGAGCAGGGTCGTGATGCCGCCGATGCCGGAGGAGACGACAGCGCCGAGCCGCTCGGGCTCGATCTGCTTGTCGTCGCCGGCCTTGCCGGTGAAGCCTGCGTCGGCCCACGCCTCACGGGCCGCGATCAGCGCGAACTGCGCCGAGCGGTCCAGCTTGCGGGCGAGCGGGCGGGGCAGCACGTCGTTGGGGTCGACCGCCGCGGGGGCGGCGATACGGACCGGGAGTTCGGCGAAGCGCTCGCCCTCGAGGGGCTTCACGCCTGACCGGCCGGCCAGTAGACCTTCCCAGGTCGATGCGCTGTCGCCACCCAGCGGTGTGGTTGCGCCGATACCGGTGACGACCACGGTGCGATTGGTCGAGCTCACTGGAATTTCTTCTCCACGTGTAGAGGGATCTGCTGTTTCTTCCCGGGGGACGACCCCCGGACCCCCAGCCGGACAAGCAGTCCGGCGGAAGTGGCCCGGAGGGACATCACACGACTACGGGAGCCAGACTCGGCGCCACCGCGGGGTGGCGTCAGCCGCGCGGCCTGAATCAGGCCTGGTGGTTGGCGATGTAGCTCGCGGCGTCGCCGACCGTCTTGAGGTTCTTGACGTCCTCGTCGGGGATCTTGACGTCGAAGCGCTCTTCGGCGGCGACGACGACCTCGACCATGGAGAGCGAGTCGACGTCCAGGTCGTCGGTGAAGGACTTGTCCAGCTGGACGTCCTCGACCGGGATACCGGCGATCTCGTTCACGATCTCGGCGAGACCGGCAACGATCTCTTCCTGAGTGGCGGCCATGATGGCGCTCCTTCGATGTTCGTATTCAGGGGTGTGGCAGCACTGACCGGGGATCCGGACAGTGCCTAGGGGAGGGTAACGACCGTCGCGGCGTAGACGAGACCCGCCCCGAAGCCGATGACGAGCGCGGTGTCGCCGCTCTTCGCCTGTCCGGTCGCCAGGAGCCGCTCCATTGCGAGCGGGATCGAGGCGGCCGAGGTGTTACCGGTGGTTTCCACGTCACGGGCGACCGTGACGTGCTCCGGCAGCTTCAGAGTCTTCACCATCGAGTCGATGATCCGCATGTTGGCCTGGTGCGGAATGAAGACGTCCAGGTCGTCCGCGGTGATTCCGGCCGCGTCCAGCGCCTGCTGGGCGACCTTCGCCATCTCGAACACGGCCCAGCGGAACACCGCCTGGCCCTCCTGCGTGATCGCAGGGAACTTGGCCGGGAGGTCTTCCACGGCGGTGATGCCGCGGTAGTCGCTCCACGGCACGGTCTGCTTGATCGTCTCCGACTTGTCGCCCTCGGAACCCCAGACCGTGGGGCCTATGCGCGGCTCCTGGGACGGGCCGACGACGACCGCACCCGCGCCGTCACCGAACAGGAAGGCCGTCGCGCGGTCCTCAAGATCGGTGAGGTCGGAGAGCCGCTCCACGCCGATGACCAGGACATATTCCGCCGAACCTTCGACGATCATGCCCTTGGCGAGGGTCAGTCCGTAACCGAAGCCCGCGCAGCCCGCGGAGATGTCGAAGGCGGCAGGCCTGCCCGCTCCGATCTTGTCCGCGATCTCGGTGGCGACGGCCGGGGTCTGCTTGAAGTGCGAGACGGTGGAGACGATGACTCCGCCGATCTGCTCCGGGGTGATCCCGGCGTCCGCGATCGCCTTGCCGGAGGCCTCGACCGACATCATCGCCACGGTCTCCTCGTCGGAGGCCCAGTGGCGGGTCGCGATGCCAGAACGTGAGCGGATCCACTCGTCGGAGGAGTCGATCGTCTCGAGGATCACCTCGTTGGGCACGACACGGGTCGGGCGGTAGCCACCGACACCCATGATGCGCGCGTACGGGGCGCCCTGGCTGGGCTTGATCTTCACCATGCTCTTCCGGGCTCCTTAGGCTGCCGCGTGCTCTGCGATGAGCTCGCGAGCAGCGTCAAGATCGTCGGGGGTCTTCAGTGCGAGGGTCTTCACACCGGGCAGGGCGCGCTTGGCGAGGCCGGTGAGGGTGCCGCCCGGGCAGACCTCGATGAGCGCGGTCGCGCCGAGCTCCTGGAAGGTCTCCATGCACAGGTCCCAGCGGACCGGGTTGGCGACCTGGCCGACCAGGCGCGAGATGACCTCGGCGCCGGTGGCGACCGCCTTGCCGTCCTTGTTCGAGACGTAGGTCAGCTTCGGGTCCGCGACGGCGAGGTCCTGTGCGGCCTTGCCGAGCTCCGCCACGGCCGGGGCCATGTGGTGCGTGTGGAAGGCGCCCGCGACCTGCAGCGGAATCACCCGGCGGGTGCCCTCGGGCTTGTCGGCGACCAGAGCCTCGATCTGCTCGGCGGTCCCTGCGGCCACGATCTGGCCCGCGCCGTTGACGTTGGCCGCGGTCAGACCCAGCTTCTCCAGGTGCGGCAGGACGGTCTCGGGGTCTCCGCCGAGCAGCGCCGCCATGCCGGTCTTCGTGACCGATGCGGCCTCGGCCATCGCCAGACCGCGCCTGCGGACGAGCTTCAGCGCCGCGGTGTCGTCCAGTACGCCCGCGAAGACGGCGGCGGTGATCTCACCGACACTGTGGCCCGCGACGGCGCCGGGGACGACAGTGCCGAGGGCGGCGGCCGAGAGGAGACCGGCGGCGACCAGCAGGGGCTGGGCGACGGCGGTGTCGCGGATGGCGTCCGCGTCGGCCTTGGTGCCGTAGAGGGCAAGGTCCAGCTCGATGGCATCGGACCACGCGGCGATGCGGTCGGCGGCGCCGGGGAGGTCGAGCCAGGGAGTCAGGAAGCCGGGCGTCTGAGCGCCTTGGCCGGGAGCGACGAGTACGAGCACCCTCACACTCTCTCTTGTGGACGGCTCTCTACGCCCGTGGGGACAGGGACGAAGAACCGTCGGGGTAATTGTTGGTGTCCGACAAAAGTCTAGAGCTGTGAATCTCCGTCGGCCAGACGCCCCAGGATCAGGGCGATACGAAGAGTGAACGCCGAGCGCACGTCGGAGGGCGACCAGCCGGTGACGTCTGTCACACGTCGCAGCCGGTAGCGCACGGTGTTGGGGTGGACGAAGAGCATCCGGGCCGCCCCTTCGAGACTGCTCGCCTGTTCCAGATAGACGCTCAGAGTCTCCAGGAGAGCGGAGCCCGCTTCCTCCAGCGGTCTGTAGATCTCCTCCACCAACTGCTCCCGCGCGGCCGGGTCCGAAGCGATCGCACGCTCCGGAAGCAGATCGTCCGCGAGTACGGGCCTGGGCGCGTCCTGCCACGCCGAGCACGCCTTGAGTCCGGCGGCAGCCGCCTGCGCCGACTTGGTGGCTGCGAGCAGGTCGGGGACGACGGGTCCGGCGACCACCGGACCGGCCGCGTACGGGCCGATGAGGGCCTTCGCGACCTGCAGCGGGTTGTCGCTGCCGCCCGCGATGACGACCAGGCGGTCGCCCAGGACGCCGGTGAGGACCTGCAGTTTCGCGTGGCGGGCGGCCCTGCGGATCGCCTCCACCGTCAGCTCGCTGTCGCCGTTGGGCGCGGTGCCGAGGATCACGCATACGTGCTCGGGGGAGTTCCAGCCCAGTGCGGCGGCGCGCGAGACGGCGCCCTCGTCCGCCTCGCCCGACAGCACGGCGTTGACCACCAGGGATTCCAGCCGTGCGTCCCAGGCGCCGCGGGCCTCGGCGGCCTGGGCATACACCTGGGCGGTCGCGAAGGCGATCTCGCGGGCGTACACGAGCAGTGCCTCGCGCAGCGTGGACTCGTCGCCGGGGGCGGCGACCTCGTCGATCGCGGTCTCCATGACCTCGATGGTGGTGCGCACCATCTCGACGGTCTGGCGCAGCGTGATCGCCCGGGTCAGCTCGCGGGGCGCGGTGCCGAAGACATCGGTGGAGATGGCCTGCGGGGTCTCGGGGTGGCGGAACCACTCGGTGAACGCGGCGATACCGGCCTGGGCGACCAGGCCGATCCACGAGCGGTTCTCCGGGGGCATCGCCCGGTACCAGGGCAGCGTCTCGTCCATGCGGGCGATCGCATGGGCGGCGAGCCGGCCGGAGGACTGCTCCAGGCGCTTCAGGGTCGCGGCATGCGGGTGCGGGGCACTGGCTGCAGGTTGGGGCACGTGGACAAGACTGCCTTATCGGGACGGGAGCGTGTCGTGGCGGGGCTACGGTGGGCTTCGTGATTTCAGTGCAGCGGTCCGACGAGCGGTTTGCGGGCGGCGATCGGGCGGCCGGTATCGAGTCCCGCCACGCCTTCTCCTTCGGCACCTTCTACGACCCGGACAATCTGCGCTTCGGCCCGGTCATCGCCTGCAACGAGGAGCGGCTCGCGCCGGGTGCGGGCTTCGGCGAACACCCGCACAGCCATACCGAGATCGTCACCTGGGTCGTCGAAGGCGAGCTCACGCACCGCGACTCGGCCGGTCGCACGACGGTCGTACGGCCCGGGGACGTCCAGCGTCTCTCCTCGGCGGGCGGGGTGCGTCACGCGGAGCGCAACGAGGGCACGGAGCCGCTGACCTTCATCCAGATGTGGCTGGCCCCGCTGGTGCCGGGCGGCGACCCCGCCTACGAGATAGTCCACGGCATCGCGGACTCCACGCCGTACGCGGTGCTCGCGGCGGGCGCGCTGCTCTACGTCCGCCGGCTCACGGCGGGGGAGCGCACGGCCGTGCCGGACGCGCCGGGGGTGTATCTCCATGTCGTACGGGGTGAAGTCGCGCTCGGGGGCGAGGAGCTGGGCCCGGGCGACGCGGCCCGCATCACCCGCGCGGAGGGCCTCGACCTGACGGCCGTGACCCCCGCCGAGGTCCTGATGTGGGACTTCAACTCCGCCTGAGCTCAGTCAGTACCGCATCCGTGAGGGCGGGCCAGACGTCGACCGCCCACGGGCCGAAGGCGCGGTCGGTGAGCGCGACGCAGGCGGCGCCCGCTTCGGGGTCCACCCACAGGAACGTCCCCGTCTGCCCGAAGTGGCCGAAAGTGCGCGGCGAGGACGAACTGCCCGTCCAGTGCGGCGACTTGGCGGAGCGGATCTCGAAGCCGAGGCCCCAGTCGTTGGGGTTCTGCAGCCCGTAGCCCGGCAGGACGCCCTTCAGCCCCGGGTAGGCGACGGAGGTGGCCTCGGCGACCGTACGCGGGTCGAGCAGGCGCGGGGACTGGAGCTCGGCGGCGAACCTCACGAGGTCCTCGACCGTGGAGACGCCGTCCTTGGCGGGGGAGCCGTCCAGGGTCGTCGCCGTCATGCCCAGCGGTTCGAGGACCGCCTGGTGGAGGTAGTCGGCGAAGGAGATGTCGGTGGCCTTGGCGATGTGGTCGCCGAGCGCCTCGAAGCCCGCGTTGGAGTAGATGCGGCGCTCGCCCGGGGCGGCCATCACCCTCGGTTCGTCGAAGGCGAGACCGCTGGTGTGGGCAAGGAGGTGGCGTACGGTCGCCCCGTCGGGCCCGGCCGGCTCGTCGAACTCGATCGCGCCCTCCTCGTACGCCACCAGTGCGGCGTAGGCGGCCAGCGGCTTGGTGACCGAGGCCAGCGGGAAGCGGTGCGCGGTGGGGCCGTGCGCACCGGCGAGGGTGCCGTCCCCTCGTACGACGGCGGCCGCCGCGGTGTCCACGGGCCAGTTCTCGGTCATCGCCAGGCTCTCCATGGGTACGAGAGTAAGGCCGGAAGGAAAGTTCTCCCCGAATGCGCTTGCTTCGAGTGCACTCCAAGGAATTAGCGTTGGGGTCGTCGCGAGGACGAAGGAGCTGGGACCGCATGACCGTGCTGGAGACCGCACCCGCAGCCGTAGCCGAATCCGCAAAGACCGATGTCTGCGCCTCGGCGCCGGACGCACATCCCCGACCCGCGGGCCAGGACAAGTACACGATCAGCGAGGTCGTGACCTGGACCGGTCTCACCGCGCACACCCTGCGCTGGTACGAGAGGATCGGTCTGATGTCGGACGTCGACCGCTCGCACACCGGCCAGCGCCGTTTCAACAACCGCGACCTGGACTGGCTCGCCTTCGTCGGCAAGCTGCGGCTGACGGGGATGCCGGTCGCGGACATGGTCCGCTACGCCGAGCTCGTCCGCGCGGGCGAGCACACCTTCGAAGCGCGGCAGGAGCTCCTGGAGCAGACCCGGCGGGATGTGCGCACACGCATCGCCGAACTTCAGGACACGCTCGCCGTACTGGACTTCAAGATCGACTTTTATGCGGGCGCCCAGCGGGCGCCGGAGAGGTACTGAACAGCATGGGCACGGAGAAGATCACCAAGGTACGGCTCGGCACCGAAGGCCCCGAGGTGGGCATCCAGGGCTTCGGCGCCATGGGTATCAGCGAGTTCTACGGGGAGACCGACGACACGACGGCCAGGGACACCCTGGAGGCCACGGTCGAGGCGGGCGTCACGCTCATCGACACCGCCGACGCGTACGGCCGCGGTGCCAACGAGGAGTTCCTCGCGCCCTTCGTCGCCGCGCACCGGGACGAGATCACCCTCGCGACCAAGTTCGCCCTGGAGCGGACCGACGACCCGCACTACCGGGGCCTGCGCAACGACCCGGCGTACATCCGCACGGCCGTCGAGGACAGCCTGCGCCGCCTCGGTGTCGATGTCATCGACCTCTACTACATGCACCGGCGCGTCCCGTCGGTCCCGCTGGCCGAGTCGGTCGGCGCGATGGCCGAGCTCGTACAGGCGGGCAAGGTCAAGTACCTCGGGCTGAGCGAGGTGACCGGCGCCGAACTGCGCGAGGCGCACGCGGTGCACCCGATCACCGCACTGCAGTCGGAGTGGTCGCTGTTCTCGCGTGATGTGGAGATCAGCGCGGTCGGCGCGGCCGCCGAGCTGGGGATCGGCTTCGTGCCGTACTCCCCGCTGGGCCGAGGCTTCCTGACGGGTGCGTTCGCGGACGCGGGCAAGGACCTGTCCGGGAGCGACTTCCGGAAGTTCCAGCCGCGCTTCAGCGGTGACAACGCGAAGACGAACGCGGCGCTGCTGGAGCCGGTGCACAAGATCGCGGCGGCGCACGGCGCGACGGCCGCGCAGGTCGCCCTGGCGTGGGTGCAGCAGCGGGCCGAGGTGTACGGCCTCGCGGTCGTGCCGATCCCGGGGACACGCAAGCGCAGCCGCCTCCTGGAGAACACCGGGGCGACCCGGCTCACGCTCTCCGCGGAGGAGCTGGCGCTGCTGGAGCCGATCGCCGGACAGGTCGCGGGCGACCGCTACCCGGACATGTCGTCGACTTCGGCGGCGCGCGAGTAGTCCGTACGTACGGAAACTCAAGCCAGCCCCAGAGCGAACACCGCGAAGCCCGCCGCGAGCAGCCCCGCAGCTGCCCGGCGGGTTTTCGTCGTCCTGGTCCAGGGGGACTCGAAGACGCGGGTGAATCGGGCGATGACGGCGAGGAGCGCGGCGAAGACCGGCAGCCAGGCGAGCCGCTGGAGGATCCACGCGAGGGTGTCGGGGGCCGTGGTCAGCCCGGGGACATGACCGGCGAAGGACGCGGGGACCGCGGCGGCGAGCATCGCGATCTGGTGCCAGCACAGGATCGTCATCGCGGAGAGGTTGACGATGACGACCGGGGCCCAGAGGGCGGGGCGCTCCAGGAGCTTGGCGATCTTGTCGCGGAGGAGGATCGCCGCACCTGACTGGGCGGCGGCGAGCGCGAGGACCAGCAGCGACGGCGGGTGGGAGTTGGTGCGGATCTCGCCGGGGACGCCGACCATCGACGCCGGGTAGTGGAAGACGGTCAGGAGCGCGACGAAGAGTGCGGTACCGGCGACGAGGAGGAAGGCGCCGACCCGTTTGCCGATCCTCTTCTCGCCCCAGGAGACGCCGAGTTGGTACGCGAAGAGCCAGCCCGGGAGGATGTTGATCAGCGAGAGCCAGGACGGCATGGCGTCCGCGAAGGGCCCGTACCGGAGGAAGTCGACGGCGGCGACCACGCCGATGAGCGGTGCGGCGGCCCAGGCGCCGAGCGTGCGGGCGGCGCGGATGCAGTACGGGGTGAGGGCGGTGACGGCCGCGTACACGCCCACGAACCAGAGCGGCTGGATGACGAGGGTCGCCCCGGTGTGCAGGGTGGTGCTCGGCACCCCGAGCCCGTAAAGGACCGGGAACATCGCCGCGCAGGCGGCGGCGACGCCGAGGACCGGGCGGCCGAGGCGTGCGAGCCGGGCCTTGATCCACCGGGTGGTGGAGCCGGTGTGGCGGCGGAAGGACAGCACGGATGCGTACCCGCCGACCAGGAAGAAGATCCCCAGCATCTGCAGCACCCAGCTGAGCGGCGCGAAGAAGCCGAACGAGGAGAGCGGGCTGGCGTTGTGCAGCGCGCCGGACCCGTCGAGGGTGAAGCCGCCGAGCAGCCAGTGGCCGACGGGGACGGCGAGCAGGGCGAGCGCGCGCAGGCCGTCGATGGCACGGTCGCGGTGGGCGGGGGTGCGGGCCTCGATCTTCCGGACGAGGCTCTTCGCTTGCGTGGCGGCGCGCATCACATCGTCCCGAGCGCGATGGCGGCGAAGGTACGGAGGGACTCCGTGCCCGGGGTGAAGTAACCGGTGTGGCCCTTGGCGTCGTGCGCGGGAACGGTGCGGGCGCCGAAGGCGGGATCGGTCGGGTCCTCGCCGTGACCGACCCCCGCGATGTCGACATTCGGTACGTGGTCGATCCAGTCGCCCGGGTCCTTGGCGGCCCAGACGCGGGCGTCGGTGTGCAGGTCGTCGACGGTGTCGGCGTGCATGCCGGGGGAGCCGGTGACGACGATGTCGGAGGTATAGGGGGTGTCGTGGGCGGCGAGGCCGCAGACGACGGAGCCGTAGCTGTGGCAGAAGAGGACGGGCTCGGGTGCGCCGGTGGCTTCCAGCCCCTCGGTGAGGCGGGTCAGCCGGGGGGCTCCAGCTTTGGCGAGGCCGGCGGTGGCGGCGTCGAGACCGACGCCGACGGGGGTGGTGTAGCCGGCCCAGGCGATGACGGCGGTGCGGTTGCTGTTGCCTGTCGCGGCGCGGAGGTTCTTGGCCATGGTGGCGGTGGGGGCGAAGTCGGTGGCGTCGGTGTCGGAGCCGGGGACGACGACGGAGACGTGGGCGGCGTCGGTCAAGTCGCCGTACACCTCGGCGACTTGACCGCGTCCGC
>NZ_JAFLRJ010000299.1 GCF_017315755.1 Streptomyces beijiangensis | reverse complement strand
AATCGCCGGACGGGCTGGATTAGGCCCGGCAAATTTCAGCCCGTCCGGCGTTTGAGGACAGGCGGGGCCCGGGTGCGAACCCGGTTTCGGGAAGCGGCGGAGTACAAACGGCGGCGGCCCGGATCCCTTCCGGGATCCGGGCCGCCGCCGTACGGGTCAGGTCAGCTTTCGGGCTGGGCTGCCTTCGGGGTGCGCGCACGACGACGCCTCGGCTTCGCCTCGCCCTCCGCGACCGGAGCCTCGACCACGGCCTCGGCCGCGACCTTCGGCTTGGCGACCGCGCGCTTGCGCTTCGGCTTCGCCTCGGGCTCGACCGCAGGAGCGATCTGGAACTGCGGCTCGTCCGCGCTCTCGGGCTTGGCCACCCGCGTCCTGCGACGCTTCGGCTTGGCCTCCGCCTCGATCTCCATCTGGGGCGCGGCCTCGACGACCGGCGCCACCGTCACCACGGCCGCCTCGGCGACCGCGTCCGCGACGGCGACACGGGTACGGCGACGGCGCCGCGGCGTGCGCGACTCCTCCGCCGGCTCGGCCGGCTCGGCGATGTCGGCAACAGGTGCGGCGACCGCGACCGCGACCGGGGTGGCAGCCTCCGTCGCAGACTCGCCGTTGCGCGTACGACGACGCTGCCGCGGCGTACGCGGCGGGCGCTCCTCCTTGACCGGGGCAGCCGCGGCGGGGGCGGACTTGCGTCCACGCCCACCCGTCTCGCCCAGGTCCTCGAGCTGCTCCGCACCGAGACCCGCACGGGTGCGCTCCGCCCGCGGCAGAACACCCTTCGTGCCGGCCGGGATGCCCAGGAGCTCATAGAGGTGCTCGGAGGTGGAGTACGTCTCCTCCGGCTCGTCGAACGGCAGGTCCAGCGCCTTGTTGATCAGCTTCCAGCGGGGGATGTCGTCCCAGTCGACGAGGGTGATCGCCGTACCCGACTTGCCCGCGCGGCCGGTGCGGCCGATGCGGTGCAGGTACGTCTTCTCGTCCTCGGGGGACTGGTAGTTGATGACATGCGTCACATCGTCGACGTCGATACCGCGCGCGGCGACATCGGTGCACACCAGCACGTCGATCTTGCCGTTGCGGAAGGCCCGCAGGGCCTGCTCGCGCGCGCCCTGGCCGAGGTCGCCGTGGACCGCACCGGAGGAGAAGCCACGCGTGGCCAGCTGCTCGGCGATGTCGGCGGCGGTCCGCTTCGTACGGCAGAAGATCATCACGAGTCCGCGGCCGTCGGCCTGCAGGATGCGCGAGACCAGCTCCGGCTTGTCCATGGAGTGGGCGCGGAAGATGTGCTGCTTGATGTTGGCGACGGTCTGGCCCTCGCCGTCGGGCGAGGTCGCCCGGATGTGCGTCGGCTGCGACATGTAGCGACGGGCCAGGCCGATGACCGCGCCCGGCATGGTCGCGGAGAAGAGCATGGTCTGACGCTTGGGCGGCAGGAGGTTCATGATGCGCTCGACGTCGGGCAGGAAGCCCAGGTCCAGCATCTCGTCGGCCTCGTCGAGGACGAGCGCGCGGATGTGACCGAGGTTGAGCTTCTTCTGCCCTGCCAGGTCGAGCAGCCGGCCCGGGGTGCCGACGATGATGTCGACGCCCTTCTTCAGCGCTTCGACCTGCGGCTCGTAGGCCCGGCCGCCGTAAATGGCGAGCACGCGGACGTTACGGACCTTGCCGGCGGTCTGCAGGTCGTTGGTGACCTGCTGGCACAGCTCGCGGGTGGGGACGACGACGAGCGCCTGCGGGGCGTCGGTCAGCTTCTCCGGCGCGGCGCGGCCGGCCTCGACGTCGGCGGGGACGGTGACGCGCTCAAGAAGCGGCAGACCGAATCCGAGCGTCTTGCCGGTGCCGGTCTTGGCCTGGCCGATGACGTCGGAGCCGGAGAGCGCTACGGGAAGCGTCATCTCCTGGATGGGAAAGGGGGACACAATGCCGACGGCTTCAAGGGCTTCGGCGGTCTCGGGGAGAATCCCGAGGTCTCGGAACGTAGTCAGGGTGCTGCCTCTTCTGTGAGACGCGGCCCAAGGCGAACGATGGGGGTCGTACCGTGCTGATCAGCGCGGGACCACTGCCTTCGCTCAAGCGCTCGTGCCGCTGAGGGGGCCCCTCACATCGGAAAAAGTGAGGGCGGTCGGGTGGAGCCGATCGGGCCACCGACCGGGCATCCTCATTCGGATGACCCGTCGAACAAGCTGCAGTACATGCAGAACATTCGACAGGCGCATTACCACTGTACCCCGGATTCGCGCATGTGTGTTGGGTGAATTGAGTGAGAGGCCGTGGTCACAGTGGCTGACCAGCCCCTTACACAATGCGTCGACCGCTCCGTTCGCTCCGCTCTCTCCGCCTCCGCTCTCTGTTCGATACTTGGAGGCGGAGCGCTATTGTGCGCTCCATGGAGACGCCTGACAACGCCAAAATCGCCGCCGACGAAACCCCCGCACCGACCGGTATCGCCGCCCAGGGCTGGGAGACGTCCGCCGCCGACCCGCGGTACCGCGCCGCCGTCGTGGACCTGCTCGGAGCGCTCGCGTACGGGGAGCTGGCGGCCTTCGAGCGGCTCGCCGAGGACGCCAAGCTCGCGCCGACGCTCGGCGACAAGGCGGCACTGGCGAAGATGGCCTCGGCCGAGTTCCACCACTTCGAGCGACTGGCCGACCGGCTCACCGCCATCGACGCGGACCCGACCGGCGCGATGGACCCCTTCGCGCAGGCGCTGGACGACTTCCACCGCCAGACCGCTCCGTCGGACTGGCTGGAGGGCCTGGTCAAGGCGTACGTCGGCGACTCGATCGCCAGTGACTTCTACCGGGAGGTCGCGGCCCGCCTGGACACCGACACCCGCCAGCTGGTGCTCGCGGTCCTCGACGACACCGGGCACGGCAACTTCGCGGTGGAGAAGGTCCGCGCCGCGATCGAGGCCGACCCCCGGGTCGGCGGCCGGCTCGCGCTCTGGGCACGCCGGCTGATGGGCGAGGCCCTGAGCCAGGCGCAGCGCGTGGTCGCGGACCGCGACGCGCTCTCGACCATGCTGGTGGGCGGGGTCGCGGACGGCTTTGACCTGGCCGAGGTCGGCCGGATGTTCTCGCGGATCACCGAGGCCCACACCAAGCGCATGGCTGCACTGGGGCTGGCGGCGTAGAGGGGATGCGGGTGCGGGGGCCCGACGGACGGTGTCCGGCGCAGCCGGCCGAAGCCCGCGGAGCGGTGCGAGGGCGGCGTCGAGGAGGGGTCGCGCTCTCGACCATGCTGGTGGGCGGGGTCGCGGACGGCTTTGACCTGGCCGAGGTCGGCCGGATGTTCTCGCGGATCACCGAGGCCCACACCAAGCGCATGGCCGCACTCGGGCTGGCTGCCTAAGCAGCTGATCGGCGCAGCCGACCCGCCGGGCGCAGCAGCAGGGACAGCAGGACCGTGGCCACCACCACCGCTCCGAACAGCGTCGCCAGCACATGGCCGGGACCCAGTGCGGAGTGCGTGAGGAAAGCGCCGAAGAGGGCGCCGACCGGGCCGGTCACCAGGACCGTACGGCGGGCCGGCAGACGGTCGGACAGCCGGTGCGCGGCGGTCCAGGAAAGGGCGAAACCGAGGAGTACGGAGCCGACGGCTTCCAAGAACATGCTCATGTGGTCCCTCCCGCGAAGCCTGGGCAAATCGGTCGAGGCGGTACTACCCGCAGCTCGCGGAATGCAATCCTCCCCGTACACACGACAGAGGCCCGGCGGTGATCACCGCCGGGCCTCTGTGCTGTGCTCTGCTGTACCGAAAGGTGCTTACAGGGCGCCGAATCCGACCCGGCGCTGTGCCGGCTCGCCGAGCTCCACGTACGCGATCCGGTCGGCCGGAATAAGGACCTTGCGGCCCTTGTCGTCCGAGAGGCTGAGCAGCTGCGCCTTGCCGGACAGCGCGTCCGCTACTGCGCGCTCGACCTCCTCGGCCGACTGCCCGCTCTCCAGAACGATCTCCCGGGGCGCGTGCTGCACGCCGATCTTGACCTCCACGGCTATGTCCCTCCGACGGTCGTGCGATGCGCGGCCAGCCGCGCTGTACGGATCACCACATTAGCCCGGTGAGCGGACGCCCAAGACGTTGCTCGAACACGCCCGCAGCGAACACGGCCGTCAGTGGCCGTCCACCCCGTGCAGCGGGAAGCCCGCGATGCCCCGCCAGGCGAGCGAGGTGAGCAACTGCACAGCGTTGTCACGGGGGATCGCCGACCCGCTGGAGAGCCAGTAACGGGCGACCACCTGCGAGACACCGCCGAGGCCCACCGCGAGGAGCATCGACTCCTCCTTGGACAGGCCCGTGTCACCCGCGATGACGTCGGAGATCGCCTCCGCGCACTGCAGCGACACCCGGTCCACGCGCTCGCGCACGGCGGGCTCGTTGGTCAGGTCGGACTCGAAGACGAGCCGGAAGGCGCCGCCCTCGTCCTGTACGTACGCGAAGTACGCGTCCATCGTCGCGGCCACGCGCAGTTTGTTGTCCGTGGTCGAGGCCAGGGCTGTGCGGACCGCCTGGAGAAGCGACTCGCAGTGCTGGTCGAGCAGGGCCAGATACAGATCCAGCTTGCCCGGGAAGTGCTGGTAGAGCACGGGCTTGCTCACGCCGGCCCGTTCGGCGATGTCGTCCATCGCAGCCGCGTGGTAACCCTGCGCGACAAAAACTTCCTGGGCGGCCCCAAGGAGCTGGTTGCGTCGGGCCCGGCGCGGCAGGCGCGTGCCCCGCGGGCGCGCTGCCTCTGTCTGCTCGATGGCTGTCACGCCGCCTCCCAATGAATAGCTGATCACGCAAAGCTCTGACGTCGCGCCGCCATCGTACTTTTGAGTAACAGTGCTGTGCGCGGTGCGGACGCAGAATTTCACGGACCGGACAGCCTGTGAAGGTGCTTCCCCTGTTCAACCACACCTCAGCTGCGGTAATCGTCCTCGTCGAGCGGGACCACGCGCGTCTGTTCGGCGGCGTCCGCCTCGTTGACCGCGGCCGGATCGATGGAGGTCAGCGGGTCGTCCTCCTGAGGTGTGAGCTCGGTCCGCTGCTCGGCTGCGTCCGCCGGGTCCGCTTCTTCGTAGTCTTCGGGGGTGTCAGTGGGCATGGCGTGCCGCCTTCCCTGGGGGAGCTCTTCCTACGAGCCTAGGAGCGCCGGTGCCGGGCCGCCAGGCAGGCTGTGACTGCGAACACACGATCCAGTGCGTGATCGTCTCGTAACATCGCCTTATGTCTTCGACCGAGCTGCCGGGAATCGCCACATCCGTGGCACCCAGGGTGAGCGCCGTCCGCATCGCCGATGGGGAGAGTCTGCGGACCTGTGTGCTCCCCGGACTGACACTGAATGTGCGCTCCAGGCCCGGGGCGCGGACCGGCCTGGAGCCCGCGCTGTTCGTGCACGGGCTCGGCGGGTCCTCCCAGAACTGGTCGGCGCTGATGCCGCTGGTCGACGACCTGGTGGACGGCGAGGCGCTCGACCTGCCCGGTTTCGGGGACTCCCCGCCGCCGGACTCCGGGGACTACTCGGTCACCGGTCATGCGCGCGCGGTCATCAGGCACCTCGACGCGAGCGGACGCGGGCCCGTGCACCTCGTCGGGAACTCGCTGGGCGGGGCGGTCGCCACGCGGGTCGCCGCGGTGCGGCCCGATCTCGTACGCACCCTCACCCTCGTCTCGCCCGCCCTGCCCGAGCTGCGCGCCCAGCGCACCGCCTGGCCGACCGCGCTGATCGCGGTGCCCGGGGTCGCCGGTCTTTTTGCGAAGATGACCAGGGACTGGACGGCCGAGCAGCGCACCCTCGGGGTGACGGCGCTCTGTTACGGGGACCCCTCGCGAGTGAGCGAGGAAGGGCTGCGCAATGCGGTCGACGAGATGGAGCGCAGGCTTCAACTCCCTTATTTCTGGGACGCGATGACGCGTTCCGCGCGAGGAATCGTGAACGCGTACACACTGGGCGGCCAGCACGGACTGTGGCGGCAGGCGGAGCGGGTGCTCGCGCCGACGCTGCTGGTGTACGGCGGACGGGACCAG
Organism: Streptomyces beijiangensis; assembly: GCF_017315755.1. Classification (GTDB taxonomy): domain Bacteria; phylum Actinomycetota; class Actinomycetes; order Streptomycetales; family Streptomycetaceae; genus Streptomyces; species Streptomyces beijiangensis. Next base: position 6,178 of record NZ_JAFLRJ010000299.1, on the reverse strand, counting down.
CTCGTCTCGTACCGTATGGCGAGCAGGGCGGCGAAAACCTTCAGGGGTTCTAGGCTGCTGTCGCTGCCCGACGCCGGGCATGTGGCGATGATGGAGTACCCCGAGACGGTCGCGACGGCCTTCCGGGAATTGCTGGCCGATAGCAGTAGGAGCTGATCCCGGGCGTGGGACGTCATAGCCGCCGAGGTACCACCGGCACCACCGGTACCGCAGACAACGCCGACACCGGGGGCATACCCGTCGGCGAAAGAACGCGGGTACGGACCGAGCCGGGGAACGGCCGCCGCAGGCGAGCCGCCGAGGAGTCCCACGGGCAGGTGCGCGGCGGGCATCCCGAGCACCGCGAGTGGGGTGCTGACCCGATGCCCCAGCGGTACGGCGACTGGCAGGCCGGGACCCCCCGGGTGCCTGGGCCGCGCCGGGAGTTCGTGCAGGCATTCGAGGCTTCTCCGGGGCGCGCGCCGCGGCCGGATATCGCGCCGCTGGATCCGCCGGCCGTCATCGCGGACCCGCCCGAGACCGCCAAGGGCGGCAAGGGCGGCAAGGGGCGGACCTTCACCGGGATCGCCGCCGCCGCGGTGACCACCGTGCTCGCCGTGGTGGTGGCAGGGCAGGTCACGTCGGGCAGCGGTACGTCGCACGCCGACGCCCAGTCCTCGGGCACGGGCCGGGGCGACAGCTCCGCGGCTTCGCGCGGACAGCAGCGGGCGACGCCGTCGACGCGGGCCGCCGTCGTCCTCACGTACGAGCAGGAGATGGCCAAGCAGTACCCGCTCGACCCGAAGCTGAAGGGCTCGGGGGAGTTCGCGGCGGTGGCCGGTTCGGCGAAGGCGCCGGGCAAGGGGCGAAAGTACCGCTACCGGATCGATGTCGAGAAGGGGCTCGGACTCGACGGTGCGCTTTTCGCCGAGGCCGTCCAGAAAACCCTGAACGACAACCGGAGTTGGGCGCACAACGGTGCCAAGACCTTTGAGCGGATATCCACCGGTACTCCGGATTTCGTGATCAGCCTGGCCAGTCCGGGGACGACCGCCGAGTGGTGTGCGAAATCCCAACTCGACACCTTGGAAGAAAATGTGTCGTGCGATTCGGCGGCGACTCAGCGCGTCATGATCAATGCCTATCGCTGGGCGCAGGGATCCGCGACGTACGGCGCCGACAAGATGTTCCTCTACCGGGAGATGCTCATCAATCACGAGGTCGGGCACCGGCTCGGGCACTCGCATGTGAGCTGCACCACTCCGGGTGCGCTGGCGCCGGTCATGCAGCAGCAGACCAAGTCGCTGGACATCGGCGGGATCAAGTGCAGGCCCAACCCCTGGGTGTTTCCCACCAGTTGAGGAAAGTGCCGGCCGGCCGCTTTATGTCACATTGACATCGGGTGGTTGTTCGTTCATATTTCTCCTCATGTCGCACCGCCTCGTGTCCTCCGATTACGCCGCCATAGAGCTGGCGCTCATCGGCGTGACCGGGCACAGCGTCGCCGACATTCTCTGTAGCTGACGCCTGCCCTGGCGTGCGTCGGCTTCTTTCTCCCCTATGCCGCGCCCGGGCGTATTCCTGCCCGCAGGCGCGGCATTTCTGCATTCCGGACCCCGGTGCTGCACCCCTGCGTGGATTCCCCTGATTTCTTCCGCAGTGCACCGAGAGGCCCAGATCCATGCGTCAATTGTCCCCACGCGCAGCGTCCACCGCGGCGATAGCCCTGGTCCTCGCCCTGGGCGCCGCGGCCTGCGGCCCCAAGGACAGCGGCGCCGCGTCCTCAGACGGCGGCGCGCCGCAGAAGGGCGGCACGCTGACCGTCCTCAACGCCAAGGCGCAGACGAACTTCGACCCGGCGCGGCTCTACACCTCGGGCGGCGGCAACGTCCCCTCGCTCGTCTTCCGTACGCTCACCACGCGCAACCGTGAGGACGGCGCGGCGGGCTCCAAGGTCGTGCCCGACCTGGCGACCGACACCGGCAGGCCCAGCAAGGACGCCACGGTCTGGACGTACACGCTGAAGAGCGGGCTGAAGTACGAGGACGGCACGGCCATCACCAGTGCCGACATCAAGTACGGCATCGAGCGGTCCTTCGCCTCCGAACTCTCCGGCGGCGCACCGTACTTGAGGGACTGGCTCATCGGCGCGGCGAACTACCAGGGCCCGTACAAGGACAAAAAGGGCCTCGCCTCGATCGAGACGCCGGACGCGAAGACGATCGTCTTCCATCTGAACAAGCCCGAGGGCGAGTTCCCCTTCCTGGCCACCCAGACGCAGACGACGCCGGTGCCGCAGGCCAAGGACAAGGGCGCCAAGTACGAGCTGCACCCGCTCTCCTCGGGTCCGTACAAGGTCGTCAAGAACGAGGGCGACGGCGAGCGCCTGACCCTGGAGCGCAACAAGTACTGGTCCGGCGACGACGAGCGCAAGGCCTACCCGGACAAGATCGACGTCCGCTCCGGGCTCGACTCGGCCGTCATCAACCAGCGGCTCTCCGCCTCGGCAGGCACCGACGCGGCCGCCGTCACCACCGACACCAACCTGGGCCCGGCCGAGCTGGCCAAGGTCACCGGCGACAAGAAGCTCGCCGCACGGGTGGGGACGGGCCACTTCGGCTACACCAACTACCTGGCGATCAACCCGAAGGTGAAGCCCTTCGACAACCCGAAGGTGCGCCAGGCGATCTCGTACGCCGTCGACCGCACCTCGGTCGTCAACGCGGCCGGCGGCTCCTCGCTCGCCGAGGCCGCCACCACCGTCCTGCCCACGCAGAAGTCCTTCGGTTACACGGCCTACGACGCCTTCCCCGCAGGGGAGTCGGGCAACGCGGCCAAGGCCAAGGAGCTCCTGAAGGAGGCCGGTTACCCCAAGGGGCTGACCGTCACCCTCACGCACTCCAACGACAAGGACTTCGCGACAAGTCCTGAGATCGCCACCTCGCTGCAGGAGGCGCTGAAGAAGGCCGGCATCACGGTCAAGCTCCAGGGCCTGGAGACCAACGCGTACAACGACACGATCTACAACGTGAAGAGCGAGCCCGGTCTCTTCCTCGGCGGCTGGGGTGCCGACTGGCCCTCCGGCGGCCCCTTCCTCGCCCCGCTCTTCGACGGCCGTCAGATCGTCAAGAACGGCTACAACTTCAACGCCGCCCAGCTGAACGACGCCTCCGTCAACAGCGAGATCGACGCGATCAACAAGCTCACCGACCTCGACGCGGCGGCCAAGCGCTGGGGCGCGCTCGACAAGAAGATCGGTGCGCAGGCGCTGACCGTGCCGCTCTTCCACCCGGTCTACAAGCGGCTGTACGGCTCGGCGATCAAGAACGTCGTCATCAGCGACTGGACCGGCGTCCTGGACATCTCCCAGGTCGCGGTCAAGTAACCATGAGCGAAGCCTTGTTGGTCCAGGAGGCGGGAGCGGCCACCACGGCCGCCCCCGCCTCCGGGGCGTCCCCGTTCTGGCAGCGGCTGCGTACGCAGCGCGCCGTGCTGGTGGCGGCCGTCGTCGTCGCCCTGCTGGTCCTGATCGCGCTCGGCGCCCCGCTTCTCGCGGCGATCGAGGGCCAGGACCCCACCACGTACCACCCGAAACTCGTCGACTCGGCCACCGGCGGAGTGCCGCTCGGTTCCTTCGGCGGGATCAGCGCCGAGCACTGGCTCGGCGTCGAACCGCTCACCGGGCGCGACCTGTTCGCGCGCGTGGCGTACGGAGCACGGGTCTCGCTCGGCGTCGCCCTGGCCGCGACCGTCGCCCAGGTCGTCATCGGCGTCGCCGTCGGGCTCTCGGCCGGGCTCGGCAACCGGTACGTCGACCAGGCGCTCAGCCGGATCACCGATGTGATGGTGGCGCTGCCGGTCATGGTCATCGCCCTCGGCGTGCTCACCGTGGTCCCCGCGAGCGTCCCGCGCCCCGTGCTGATCGCCGGCGTGATCGGGCTGGTCGGCTGGGCCGGCATCTCGAAGATCGTCCGTGCCCAGACGCTGTCGCTCAAGTCGCGCGACCATGTGGCGGCGGCCCGGCTCAGCGGCTGGGGCGGCGTACAGATCGCCCGGCGCGAGCTGCTCCCCGCGCTGGCCGCGCCGGTCATCACGTACTCCGTGCTGCTCTTTCCCGCCGACATCGTCGTCGAGGCGGCCCTGTCCTTCCTCGGGGTGGGCATCAAGCCGCCCACGCCGTCCTGGGGACAGATGCTCAGCGACGCCGACACCTGGTACCAGGCGGCGCCCACCTATCTGCTGATCCCCGCCGCGCTGCTCTTCGTCACGGTGTTCGCGCTGACGGTGCTCGGCGAGGGCGTACGGACCGCACTCGACCCGCGCGCCGCCTCGCGGCTGCCGATCGGTACCTCCCGCAAGAAGTCCGGCAAGAAGTCCGGCAAGAAGAAGGAGGCCGGGGCATGAACCGGTTCCTGCTGCGACGGTTCGGCGGGGCGCTCTTCGTGCTCGTCGCGCTGACCGTCGTCGTCTACGCGATCTTCTACGTCGCCCCCGGCAACGTCGCCCAGATCGCCTGCGGCCCGCGCTGCTCTCCCGCACAAGTGGCCCAGTTGAGCGACAAGTTGCACCTCGGCGACCCGGTCTACGTGCAGTACGCGCACTTCGTGCAGGGCATCTTCGCCGGCCGCGACTACTCGGGCGGCACGGGCACGATCCACTGCGGCGCGCCGTGCCTGGGGATCTCGTACCAGGGCGACCAGCAGGTCACCCAGCTCATTCTCGCGAAGCTCCCGGCGACCGCCTCGCTCATCGTGGGCGCGTTCGTGCTCTGGATGCTGCTCGGGGTCGGCACCGGGCTGCTCTCGGTGTGGCGGCGCGGCCGGCCGACCGAGCGGATCCTCACCGCGCTGACCCTCGCGGGCATGTCCACGCCGGTCTTCGTGATCGGTCTGCTCCTGATCATCGTCTTCTGCTCGACGCTTCAGTGGCTGCCGTTCCCCGACTACGTGCCCTTCACCCAGGACCCCGCCGAGTGGGGCTGGAACCTGCTGCTGCCCTGGGTCTCCCTGGCGGTGATCTCGGCGGCTCCGTACGCCCGGATGACGCGCGCCTCGATGCTGGAGACGCTCGCGGACGACCATGTGCGCACCTTCCGGGCGTACGGGGTCAGCGAGCGCTCCCTGGTGTGGCGGCACGCGCTGCGTGGCGCCCTCGCGCCGATCATCGCGCTGGCCGCGCTCGACGTCGGGATGATGTTCGGCGGCGCGGTGCTCACCGAGTCGCTGTTCGGTATCCCCGGCGTCGGCCGTCAACTGGTCGAGGCCGTCAAGACGGTCGACCTGCCGGTGGTCGTCGGGCTGGTGCTGGTCACCGGCTTCTTCGTCGTCCTGGCCAATGCCGTCGCGGACGTACTGCACGCGATGGCCGACCGACGGGTGGTCCTGTCATGAGTGCACTGGTCGAGGTCGAGAACCTCAGGATCGGGTTCGGCGCCGTACAGGCGGTGGACGGGCTCTCCTTCACCCTGGAGGCGGGGGGCGCGCTGGGCATCGTCGGTGAATCCGGGTCGGGCAAGAGCGCGTCGGCGTACGCGCTGCTCGGTCTGCACCGGGGGAGCGGGGCCGTCGTCACCGGGTCCGTCTCGGTGGCAGGGACCGATGTGAACGCCGCGTCCGAGGCGGAGCTGAGGGCGCTGCGGGGTGCGACGGCCGCGATGGTCTTCCAGGACCCGCTGTCGTCGCTGGACCCGTACTACGCGGTCGGCGACCAGATCGCCGAGGTGTACCGCGTCCATACGAAGGCTTCGCGGCGGGCGGCGCGGGCACGGGCCGTGGAGGTGCTCGACCGGGTCGGGATTCCTGATGCGGTACGGCGCTCGCGGGCACGCCCGCACGAGTTCAGCGGCGGGATGCGGCAGCGGGCGCTGATCGCGATGGCGCTCGCGTGTGAGCCGCGGCTGCTGATCGCGGACGAGCCGACGACCGCGCTGGACGTGACGGTGCAGGCCCAGATCCTGGATCTGCTGCACGAGTTGCGGCACGAGACGGGGATGGGGCTGCTGCTGGTCACGCATGACGTGGGAGTGGCGGCGGAGTCGGTGGACGAGGTGCTGGTGATGCGGGCGGGGGTGGCGGTCGAGCGGGGCCCCGTCCGGGAGGTCCTGGGCTCACCCCGGGATCCGTATACGCGTGCACTGCTTGCGGCGGTCCCGAGAGTGAACGGAGCCCGGGTATCGCGGCCTTCGGCCGCTCGTCCTCAA
>NZ_JAFLRJ010000298.1 GCF_017315755.1 Streptomyces beijiangensis | reverse complement strand
CCCCAGCTCTGCCATGCCGCCCGCCAGACGGATCCGCAGTATCGCCATCTGCGCCTTGGCGCCAAGGCTCTCCGCGTACCCGACGGCTGTCTTGAAGTCCTCGACCGCCAGCGCGTATTCACCCCTGCGCTCGCGCGCTTCACCCCGCGCCGACAGCGCCTCGGCCACCCCCCATTCGTCGCCCAGCGTCCTGAAGATCTCCAGGCTCTCCTCGGCGTCCTGGTCGGCGTCGCCCGCCCATTCCGAGCGGTTGGCGAGGACGTTGGCCCGCATCTCCAGTGCGTTGGCCAGATCCCACTCATAACCCAGCTCGCGGCAGGTCTCGACGGTCGTGTCGATCATGCCCCGCAGGTCGTTCGCGTCACCGGTCAGCAGGACCGCGAAGAACCACATGTTGGCCGGCGGCCGGCAGGTCTGCGGCAGCCCGGGCCGGTAGGCGGCCCTGATGCCGGCGGCCAAATTCTGCATCGCCGGGGACGACCACCGCTCGGTGTCCTGGTCGCTGGAGGCCAGCTGGATCAGCCGCACCCCACGCCGCGCCTCCACGAGGAGTTCGGGCGTCATCGGGGGCGGGGCGTCCGTGCAGCGCTCGTAGATCGCGGGCGCGGGAACCACCGGGTGGGCAAAGGGGTCGGGGCCGAGCTCCGCGATCAGCGTCGACCAGTGCTTGCCCTCCGAGCGGAGGCCGCGCATCTGCCAGAACCCGTGCAGCGCGTGGATCAGACAGAGCGCCTCGTGCTCGTCGCGGGCGGCGACGGCGCGGCGCAGGGCCGTGCGGAGATTCTCGTACTCGCGCTCCAGCAGGGCGATGGCCTCGCGCTGCCCGCCGCCGCGCAGCTTGAGGTCCTCGGCGCGGGCCAGCTCGCGGAAGTACACCAGGTGCTGCCGTTCGGCGTCGGCGCGCTCGCCGCTCTCGTCGAGCCGCTCGGCCGCGTACTCCCCGACGGTCTCCAGGAGCCGGTAGCGCATCCCGCCCCCGGCCGAAGGCCGCGCCACCACCAGAGACTTGTCGACGAGGGAGCCCAGACCGTCCATGGACTCGGGTCCGCACACCGCCTCTGCGGCGGCGAGGTCGCAGCCGCCCGCGAAGACGGAGAGCCTGCGCAGTACGGACCGCTCGCCCTCGTCGAGCAGGTCCCAGGACCAGTCGACGACGGCGCGCAGAGTCTGCTGGCGCGGCAGTACGGTCCTCGCCCCGCCGGTCAGCAGTTTGAACCGGTCGTCGAGGCGGTCGGCGATCTGGCGCGGGGTGAGCATCCGCAGCCGGGCGGCGGCGAGTTCGATGGCGAGCGGCAGCCCGTCGAGGCGCCGGCAGATCTCGGCGGCGGCCTCGGGGTCTTCGTCGGTACGGAATCCGGCCCTCGCCGCGGCGCCGCGCTCGGCGAAGAGACGGAGCGCGGTGGGCTGCGGCAGGGGCTCCAGCGGGCGCAGGAGTTCGCCGGGCACGCCGAGGGGTTCGCGGCTGGTCGCCAGGATCGTCAACCCGGGGCAGCGTGCGAGGAGTTCCTCGGCGAGGCGGGCGGCCTCGTCCACGACGTGCTCGCAGTTGTCGAGGAGGATCAGCATCTTGCGCCGGGCGCAGTGCGCGGCGAGCTTCACGAGGGGGTCGCCGCTGTTGCGGTCCACGGCGCGCATCTTCTCGGCGCCCGCGCCGTGCAGGACGGCCTCTCGGGCGCCCAGGGCGGCCAGTACGGCCTCGGGGACGTTCTCCGGGTCGTCGACGGGGGCGAGTTCGGCCAGCCACACTCCGTCGGGCCAGGCGTCCGCGACGGTCTCGGCGGCCTCCTGCGAGAGCCGGGTCTTGCCGGCGCCGCCGGGGCCGAGGAGCGTGACGAGGCGGGCGTGGCGCAGGTCATGGCTCAGGGCGACGATGTCGCGCTCGCGGCCGACGAAGCTGGTGAGCCGGGACCGGAGGTTTCCGCGGTGCAGCGGCTCCGCCGCATCGGAGGCTCCGCCCCCGAACCCCCGCTCCTCAAGCGCCGGAGAGGCTTGATGTGGGCTGATGCACGATTCGTCCGCGCGGCGATCGGCAAAATCCAGCCCGTCCGGCGCTTGAGGACCGGGGTCCGGGGCAGCGCCCCGGGGCGGGGATGGCGCGAGCAACTCGGCGTGCAAGGAGCGGAGTTCGGGACCCGGGTCCGCCCCGAGCTCCTCCGCCAGGCCGCGCCGCACGCCCTCGTACGCCTCCAGCGCCTGCGCCGTGCGCCCAGCACCCCGCAGCGCCCGTATCCGCAAGGCCTGCAGCGGTTCGTCCAGCGGATGCCCCTCGCAGAGCGCGCCCAGCTCGGGCAGGGCCTCCTCGGCCCGTCCCAGGGCCACCGCCGCCGCGAGCGACGCACGCTGGGCCTCCAGCCGCCGCGCCTCCCAGCGGGCGGCCACCGCCGTACGGTCGGGAAGGTCGGCCAGCACCTCGCCCTGCCACAGCCCCAGCGCGTCCTCCAGCAGCGCCGCCGCCTTCACCGGGTCCCCGGACTCCAGCGCCCGCGCGCCCTCGCCCGCGAGCCGCTCGAAGCGGTAGAGGTCCACGTCGTCGGGTTCGGCGCACAGCCGGTAGCCACCGTCGTCCGAGGCGACGGCCCCGGGCCCCAGCGCCCGCCGCAGCCTCGCGACCAGCGCCTGGAGCGCCCCCGCCGCGTCGGCGGGCGGCTCGCCGTCCCAGACTTCGTCGACCAGGACGCCCACCCGCACCGTCCGCCCGGGGCGCAGGGCGAGCACCGCCAGCAGCGCGCGCAGCCGCGCCCCGCCGAGGGGGACGGCCGAGCCGTCGTCGCGTACTGCCTGAGTGGTCGTGAGTAGCCGATAGCGCACGGCACCATTCTCCGTTACGGGACGGGCCTCAGCCGCCCGGCCCCCGGAACTCACACGCGTACGCGAGACGTTTGCACAGTGTCACCTGTACGGTCGGGGCTCGCCAGGTCCGGCCACCCACGCACCAGGAGCCGCATCAATGACCACCGCCACCGCCCGGAACAGCGACCGGCGGGTCAGCCCCGTCTTCCTCGGGATCGTCGCGGTCATGGCAGTCACCGGGTGGGCGGTCTGGACCGATTTCGCGGCCAAGCCCGGCATCGGCGTGTTCCTTTTCGTGACCGCGGCCTGGGTCGTCTCGCTCTGCCTCCACGAGTACGCGCACGCCCGCACCGCGCTGCACAGCGGTGACATCTCGATCGGCGCGAAGGGTTATCTCACCCTCAACCCGCTGAAGTACACGCACGCCCTGCTCTCGATCGTGCTGCCCGTCATCTTCGTGATCATGGGCGGGATCGGTCTTCCCGGTGGCGCGGTCTTCATCGAGCGCGGCCGGATCCAGGGCCGCTGGAAGCACAGTCTGATCTCGGCGGCGGGCCCGCTCACCAACGTCCTGTTCGCGGTCGTCTGCACGGCGCCGTTCTGGCTGCACTCCCTGGACGGGGTCCCGCCGACCTTCCGGTACGCGCTCGCCTTCCTGGCGATGCTCCAGGTCACGGCGGCGATCCTGAACTTCCTGCCCATCCCCGGCCTCGACGGCTACGGGGTGGTCGAGCCCTGGCTTTCGTACTCGTTCCGCCGCCAGGTGGAGCCCTTCGCGCAGTGGGGTCTGCTGGCGGTCTTCGCCCTGCTCTGGATCCCCGAGGTGAACCACGTCTTCTTCGACATGATCGACTGGATCCTGGGCGGCCTGGGCATCCAGCCGGGCGAGACCGGCTGCGGCCAGGCGTTCTACCAGTTCTGGAAGGGCAGCCCCGACCCGGGTTTCTGCGGCGTCACCCAGTGACGGCGGCGGCAGCCTTGTCGGCCTTCGCCTTGCGCAGGTAGTACCAGGCCATGTTGGAGGAGAGGCCCGCCATCAGCACCCAGACGATCCCGAGCCAGCTGCCCTGGGTGAAGGACACCACGGCAGCCACGACGGCGAGGGTGCAGACGACGAGGGCGTACACAGCGAGGCGGGGCATGGGATGCGGCTCCTGTCCGGGGATACTTCCGGGTTACTGACGAACCCTCCCAGTGTCCCCCATGCCCCACCGCTTCCTGTCCGGTGGACTACACGTCGGTGACCCGCAGCCCCGCGTGGGCCTTGTAGCGGCGGTTCACGGAGATCAGATTCGCGACCAACGACTCCACCTGGTGCGCGTTGCGCAGCCGCCCGGAGAACACCCCGCGCATCCCGGGGATCCGCCCGGCCAGCGCCTGCACGATCTCCACGTCGGCACGCTCCTCGCCGAGCACCATCACATCGGTGTCGATCTCCTCGACCGACGCGTCCTGCAGCAGTACGGCGGAGAGATGGTGGAAGGCCGCGGCGACCCGCGAGTCCGGCAGCAGGGCGGCGGCCTGCTCGGCGGCGCTGCCCTCCTCCGGCTTCAGCGCGTACGCACCCTTCTTGTCGAAGCCCAGCGGATTGACGCAGTCCACGACGAGCTTCCCGACGAGCTCCTCGCGCAGCGACTCCAGCGTCTTGCCGTGCCCCTCCCACGGGACCGCGACGATCACCACGTCGCTGCGCCGCGCGCACTCGGCGTTGTCGGCGCCCTCGACGCCGAGGCCCAGCTCGTCCGCGGCGGCCTGCGCCCGCTCGGCCGCGCGTGAGCCGATGATCACCTTCTGCCCGGCCCTGGCCAGCCGGTACGCGAGCCCGCGCCCCTGGTCGCCGGTCCCGCCGAGCACCCCGACGACCAGACCGGACACGTCAGGGAGGTCCCAGGGGTCCTTGGGCGCAGGCTTGTTTGCACTCTCAGTGGAAGTCATGGCCCGACCCTAGCCGTCGGGCGACCACCGCCACTTGGGCACCTCGCGCAGCGGATGGAGTTCAGTGTCCGTCTCCGCCCGGGAGTTCTGCTGGGCGACCCGGGAGCCGAAGTCGATGTGCGAGCGCACCGCCTCACGGAAGGCCTCGTCCTTCGGGAGACCCGCCTCGTCGACGGACTCCGCGTACAGCTCGGCGAAGCGCTCGCGCTGCGCGTCGGTGATCCCGAGGTGGCGGTGGGCGTCGATGAGGTACGTGAAGCCGAGCTCCGCGGTGAAGCGGTCGGGGCCGCCGAAGGACTCCGCGGTGAACCAGGTCAGATGCTCCACATGCTGCGGCTTGCGCTCGGGGAAGAGCGGTCGCAGCACGGGGTCGGCGAGGACCTTGGTGTAGAAGATCTCCTCCAGGCGGTGGAGCGGGCCTTCGCCGCCTGCGTGCTCGTACAGGGTCGTGTCGTTCACGGCTGAACTCCTCCGGAGCCAGGGAACCCGAGAGCAGGGGGCCGGGATGCCCCCTTCGGGTGAGTCTGACTCAACAGGCCTCCCGCGCACACCCGTTGGGGGCAGGATGCCGGTCCATGGATGCCGTGCGGGTCGCGTTGTTGCGGGAAGTGCTTGACGGGACCGAGTGGCCGCGGGCGACCCGGCGGTTCGCCGCGGCGCTGCGGTCGTCCGTGGTGCCGCACGGCGGCGGGCTGCTCCTGGTGGGGACCGAGGTGTACGAGCCCTGGCATCTCGCGGCGCATCTCGTCGACGAGGCGGCCTGGTCCGGTACGCCGGAGCTGGCCCCCACCCTCGTACGCCACCGGGTGGAGGCCGGGGAGCCCGCGCATCTGTCCGTCGGGCTCGGCAGGATCGAGGCGGCGGGCCGTGGGCAGACGCTGCTGGTGGTGGCGCCGGAGCGGCCCGGGGACGGTCTTCTGGAGCGGGTGCACGGGGCGCGGCGGGCCGGGGCGACCGTGCTGTCGCTGGACGGCGGGGATCTTGAGGTGCACGGGCTCGCGCACGAGACGCTGACCGTGCCGGAGGACGGGGATGTCGATCTCGACACCGTCCAGCATCTGGTGAGCGCGGCGGCGGGCGAGAACAGCCTGCCGGTGCAGCGCGGCAGGCGGGGGTTCAGGGACCGGCTCTCGCTCCTGGCCGACCAGCTGACCGCGCCGCCGCCCGCCCGCTGGTAAAGCACTTGCGTGATGCACGGGGTTCGGCTGAACATGTCCCCTCGTGGCTTCGATACTCCCCGATCTCTCGCCCCTGCGTACCTCGCACGATTTCCGGCTGCTCTGGGTGCAGGGGCTGATCACCAACTTCGGCTCCAGCATGGCGATGGTCGCGCTGCCCCTGCAGATCGCGCACCTCACCGATTCACCGGCCGCCGTGGGGGCCATGGGAGCGGTGGAGCTGGTCCCGCTGATCGTCTTCGGGCTGTACGGGGGCGCTCTCGCGGACTCCGTGGACCGCCGGAAGATGATCCTGGGCACGGAGGCGGGCCTCGGCGTGCTGGCCGTGATCCTGCTGGTCAACGCGTTGCTTCCGGATCCGCTGCTCTGGCCGCTGTACGTCGTCGCGGCCGGGGTCGCCGCGCTGGCCGGGCTCCAGCGCCCGGCGCTCGACTCGCTGATGGCCCGGATCGTGCCGCACGACCAGCTCACCGCCGCCGCCGCGCTGAACGCGCTTCGCTGGCAGATCGGAGCCATCGCGGGGCCCGCGGTGGCGGGCTTCGTCGTGGCGTACGCGGGTGCCCCGTGGGCGTACAGCGCGACCGTCTGCGGATTCGCCGTCTCGGTGCTGATGTGTCTGCGCCTGGCGCCCGCACCGGCCGCGCACGACGCCGACAAGCCGTCGCTGCGCGGGATCGCGGAGGGCGCGCGCTACGCGTGGAGCAAGCCCGTGCTGCTCGGGACGTACGCCATCGACCTGGCCGCGATGTTCTTCGCCTTCCCGCTCGCGATCTTCCCGTTCCTCGCCGAGGATCTCGACGCCCAGTGGGCGCTGGGGCTGATGTACGCGGCGATCCCGCTCGGCTCCGTCCTGACGAGCCTGACCAGCGGCTGGGCCTCGCGGGTGCGCAGGCACGGGCGGCTCGTGGTGTTCGGCGCCGGCATGTGGGGCCTGGCGATGACGGCCGCGGGCTGGGCCGAGAACATCTGGCTGCTGCTGTTCTGCCTGATCCTGGCGGGGGCCGGGGACATGCTGAGCGGACTCGGCCGCTCGACCATCTGGAACCAGACCATCCCCGAGGAGCTGCGCGGGCGCCTGGCGGGGATCGAGGTCCTCTCGTACAGCTGCGGCCCCCAGCTCGGCCAGCTCAGGGCGGGCACGGTGGCCGGCTGGAGCGGGGCGCGGACCTCGGTGTGGAGCGGCGGGGCCGCGTGCGTGGTGGCGGTGGGGGTGCTCGCCGCCGTACTGCCGAAGCTGATGTCGTACGACGCCGACACGGACGAGGACGCGCTGCGGCGGCGGGCGCAGAAGGCGGAGTCCCTGGCCGCCGCAGCCGCGGTTTAGGGCGTCAGGCGTCGTCGTCGGGCGCCTTGTTCTTGTCGTGCCACTTGGGGTCGGTCTCCCACTCCAGGTTGCGCTCCTGCGCCGTCTCCATGGCGTGGTTCGCCTCCTCGCGGGTGGCGTACGGACCGAAGCGGTCCTTGGCCGGGCAGTCGGGGCCCTCTTCGACCTTCTTGTGGACGAGGCAGTAGTACCACTCGCCCGGCTTCCCGACGGTGCGCTTCTTGAACAAAGCCATGGTCGGCTCCTCTCTCATAGACTCGCTGGCATGTCTGGCCAGTCACTGCTTGTACCAGGGGAGCTCTCTCCCACCCGTTCCGTACCCGGAAACATCCGGCGTCCCGAGTACGTGGGGAAACCCGCGCCGACGCCGTACACCGGTCCGGAAGTCCAGGATGCCGACACCGTCGAGCGGATGCGCGTCGCGGGCCGTATCGCCGCCCGGGCGATGGAGGCGGCCGCGGCGCTCATCGCACCGGGTGTCACGACCGACGAACTCGACCGGGTGGCGCACGAGTTCATGTGCGACCACGGGGCGTATCCCTCGACGCTCGGCTACCGCGGCTTCAAGAAGTCGCTGTGCACCTCGGTCAACGAGGTCATCTGTCACGGGATTCCCGACTCGACCGTGCTGCGCGACGGCGACATCGTGAACCTGGACGTCACGGCGTACCTCAACGGGGTGCACGGCGACAACAACGCCACGTACCTCTGCGGCAATGTCGACGAGGAGTCGAAACTGCTGGTGGAGCGGACGCGCGAGGCGCTGGTCCGGGCCATCAAGGCGGTCAGGCCGGGGCGCCAGATCAACATCATCGGGCGGGTCATCGAGTCGTACGCCAAACGCTTCGGATACGGCGTGGTGCGGGACTTCACGGGGCACGGCATCTCGACGTCCTTCCACTCCGGGCTGATCGTCCCGCACTACGACAGCCCGTACGCGAAGGAGATCATCAAGCCGGGGATGACGTTCACCATCGAGCCGATGCTGACGCTGGGGACGCACGAGTACGACATGTGGGACGACGGCTGGACGGTCGTCACCAAGGACAGGAAGCGGACGGCCCAGTTCGAGCACACGCTGGTGGTGACGGAGACAGGGGCGGACATCCTGACGTTGCCCTGACCCGGCAGCGGGGTAGCTTTTTACCGACAGGACGTCGGGAACCTGTTGACTTAGGTAAGCCTAAGCATAGAAGATCTATGACAGGTTCCCGTCCCCCTTCGGCATTGGAGTTCCGCCATGGACGCCTTCTCGACGCTCATCCGCACCGCGTCGCACGAGCAGCACACCGAGGCGGAGACGTCGACGTTCATGAGCGACCTGCTGGGCGGACGGCTCGGTGTGGAGGCGTACGCGCGCTACACCGAGCAGCTGTGGTTCGTGTACCGGGCCCTGGAGGACGGCGCCGCGGCGCTGGCTTCGGACCCGGTCGCCGGCCCCTTCATCCAGCCCGAGCTGATGCGCACCGCCGAGCTGGAGCGGGACCTGGCGCATCTGCGCGGCCCCGACTGGCGCGAGCACACCGCCCCGCTCCCCGCCACAGCGGCGTACGCGGCGCGCGTGGCGGAGTGCGCGGCGAGCTGGCCCGCCGGGTACGTGGCGCACCACTACACGCGCTACCTGGGCGACCTGTCCGGCGGCCAGATCATCCGCGACAAGGCCGAGAAGACCTGGGGCTTCGCGCGCAAGGGCGACGGGGTCCGCTTCTACGTCTTCGAGCAGATCCCCAACCCGGCCGCCTTCAAGCGGGGTTACCGGGAGTTGCTGGACGCGGTGAACGCGGACGATCTGGAGAAGCAGCGGATCGTGGACGAGTGCAAGCGCGCGTTCGCGCTGAATACCGGGGTTTTTGTTGAGCTGGGGTCTGAGTTCCCGCTGAGCGCGTAGTCGTGGGCACGCGACCTTCGGCCGCGTTGTCCTCAATCTCCCCCAAGCTCTCAACTCCGTTCGAGCAGGGGGGACCCCCCTGACGGGCTTGATTTTCCGGACGGGCTTGATTTTCCGGACGCGGTTGATTTTCCGGACGGGCTTGAAGATGCGAAGCGGACCCGGCCGCCCAGTTCGATCGTGCCGTCGGGGGCCGGGGCTGTCAGGAGTTGCGAGCCGCGGCCCTGCGTGATGTTGAGGGCGCGGCCCAGTTCCTCGGTGAGCAGCAGGGCCGCGGCACCGGTCGCCTCGTCCTCCGCGATGCCGTCGCCCCTGCGCGGGAAGCCCCTGGCCCGTACGCGGCCCGCCGCCTCGTCCTCCCAGGCCCAGGCGTACAGCCAGCCCTCGCCCGGCGGGGGGCTCGGCAGGGCGTCGACCTCGGCGGCGGACGCGTACCGCCTGAGCGTGCGCGGCGGGGCCCATGCGGCGCGGGCGCTGATCCAGGTGAACTCGCCGTCATGGCGCGCGAACACCTCGCCGACCTCCAGCTCCAGGACCTCGATATCGAGCAGCCAGGCGGCGCCGACGACCGGGTATCCGGCGAACGGCAGCCGCCCGCTCGGCGTGTAGATGTCCAGCCGGCCGCGCTCGGGATCGTCGACGAACACGGTCTCGCTGAAGCCGAGCCGGGTGGCGAGTGCCTGGCGCGACCCGGGGTCCGGGTGGTCGCTTCCTTCGCGTACGACACCGAGCGGATTGCCGTGGCGGCCGTCGGGTGCGCAGAAGACGCTCAGTACGTCGATCTCGTTCACCGGGGCATTCAAGCACCGCAGGGGCCGCACCTCCGTATCCGGGAGGTGCGGCCCCTGCTGCGTACGGGAGTTGTCAGACGGTCGTACGGCGGCGGCGCGCTGCCACGACCACCGCCGCGCCCGCCGCCGCGATCGCGCCCGCCGCACCCAGCAGGGCGCCTGCCGGGACCTCGGCGCCGGTGGCCGCGAGGGAGCCTGAGCCGCCGACCGTGCCCGCGCCGCCGGTGGTCGACGAGCCGGAGCCGCCCGTGGTGGCGGAGGTGTCCGTGCCGCCCTGCGGGAGCGTGGCGTCCTCGGAGAGGGTGAGGGCCACCGTCACCGGGTCGATGGCGTCGCCCGCCTTGTAGATCGAGCCCGTGGTGTCGTTGGCGAACTGGGCTGCGCCCGCCGCGGTGAAGGACGCAGGGATGTTCTTCAGCTGGATGACGTCGTTC
The DNA here is from genome assembly GCF_017315755.1 of Streptomyces beijiangensis. Taxonomy (GTDB): domain Bacteria; phylum Actinomycetota; class Actinomycetes; order Streptomycetales; family Streptomycetaceae; genus Streptomyces; species Streptomyces beijiangensis. The sequence continues at coordinate 409 of NZ_JAFLRJ010000298.1, read as the reverse complement.
ACGGCCGTGTAGCCGGCCTTGGAGAGGTCGAGTGCCGCGAACTTCACGTCCTGGCTGGTGCCCTTGGGGGTCGTCACGTCCGCGCTCAGCGTGCCCTTGGCGCCCGAGGCGGCGATCTTGACGTCGGAGAGCTTGATGTCGAGACCGTGGGCCGTGTAGACGAACCGGACGCTGCCGTCGAAGGAGGCGTTGACCGTCTTCTTCGCGGGGTCGGCGGTGGCCTTGGCGAGCGGGAAGTCGAAGCCGTCCGCGTTCTTCTTCGCACCGGATGCGAGCTTGATCTCGCCGCCGCTGAGGATGTAGGTACGGAAGGACTTCTTGACCCCCCAGGCGAGGGTGCCGTCGACGACCTTGTCGGCGGCGGACGTGGTGGCCGTCGCGGACGGCGTGGCGGTCGCCGTCGGCTTGG